>CAZEJK010000030.1:0-36184 GCA_964512045.1 uncultured Thermoanaerobaculia bacterium | reverse complement strand
GCGGGACCGGCACCTTCGGAGCATCACTTTGGTTGCGGCCCGCGGCCGCGTTGGCAGCTGACATCTGTGCGTCTGCGAAGAACCAGGTCGTATCATCGTCGCCAGCGTTCGCTTCGAGGCACCGAGAAGGGACGTCGACCGCACTGGTGTAGCCGGTCATGCCGCACCTTGGCAACCCCGCAGCTGCCGCGGCGCGTCTTGTCTCCCTACAGAAAACCTAGCATCCTGGGGTGAGCGCCAACCTTTGCCGAGGAGACGCCATGCCCTTCCCGACCCTTCTCGACTTCTACCGACAGGACAGTGAACGCTCGCTTCCGGAGAAGTACACGACAGTTACCTTGACGGGGAGCTATGCCCAGTCGAATGAGGAATTTCTGCAACGCACCGCGGCCCTGTCGATCGGTCTGGCAACAGCTGGAGCCGGACCGGGCGATCGGGTTGCGATCCTGTCCGATAACCGAGCGGAGTGGCATCAGGCGGACCTGGCCGCCCTCGCCCTGGGCGCCGCCACGGTCCCGATCTACCCCACCTTGAACGCCGAGCAGGTGGGCTATCATCTGCGCGACTCCGGTGCGAGGTTCGTGTTCACCGAGGGCCGATTCCAGACCAACAAGGTCATCCAGGGCTTCGGCAGCTCATTCGGCGAGATGACGATCATCCAGATCGGAGACGAGCCGATCGGCGGTGCCGAGTCGTTCGAGGCACTGGTCGCGCGACACCGCTCGACCGATGCCGTCTCCCGGTTCTGGAGACGAGCCGACGCGGTCTCGCCTGACGATCTGGCCACCATCGTCTACACCTCAGGAACCACCGGTCCACCCAAGGGCGTCATGCTCACACACGCCAACATCTCTTCGAACGTGCTCGCCGTGATGCCAAGAACGCCGCTGAACGCCTCCGATCACCTGGTGGAGTTTCTGCCGCTCTGCCACATCTTCGAGCGAACGTGCGGTTACGCGTACATGACGTTGGGCGCGAAGAGAACGTACTGCCCGCCCGCCCTGGTAGCCGACTCGATCGCTACGATCCAGCCCACCGCCTTCGCCGCCGTTCCCCGGCTCTTCGAGAAGATCCACAGCAAGATCGTGGCCAAGGTCGCCGCAAGCTCGGGGTTTTCGAAAAAGCTGTTTCGCTGGTCAGTGGAAACCGGTCGGGAGGTCGCCGAGCTGCGTCGCAACGGCACGAGCCCGACCGGCCGCCTCGCGATGGGCTTCGCTGTCGCGGATCGGATGGTGCTCGGCAAGATCCGCGCTGCCTTCGGCGGAAGGGTGCGGTTCGCGCTGTCGGCCGGTGCCCCCCTTTCCCCGCAGCTCAACGAGTTCTTCCACGCCATCGGCATCCCGATCCAGGAGGGCTACGGACTGACCGAGACGGCTCCCGGCATCTCCTGCAACGGGTATCGGCCCGGCGAGAACCGGATCGGCTCGGTCGGTCGACCGCTCGATGGTGTGGAGCTGGCGTTCGCCGACGACGGCGAGCTGCTGGTGCGAGGGCCGAACGTGACCCAGGGCTACTGGGGCAAGCCCGAGGCCACCGCCGAGACCTTCACCGAGACCGGGTACTTCATGACCGGAGACATCGCCCACCTCGACCGCGATGGGTTCCTCACGATCACCGATCGGAAGAAGGACCTGATCATCCCGGCGGGAGGCAAGAACGTCGCCCCCCAGCAGATCGAGCAGCAGCTCACCGAGAGCCAGTACATCGAGCACGCAGTGCTGATCGGCGACGGCAAGCCGTACATCGTGGCGCTGCTTGCGCCCTCGTTCGAAGCGATTTCTGCGTGGGCACAGACCCATGGGATGGGTGGCGTCGAGCCCGCTCAGCTGCTCCGCGAATCCGAGGTGACAGCGCTGTTCGAGCGGGCAGTGCACAGGGTCAACAGCGAGCTCAGCCACTTCGAGAGCATCAAGAAGTACCGGGTCCTGCCGCAGCCACTCACTATCGAGGACGGCGAGCTCACGCCGACGATGAAGGTCAAACGCAGAATCGTCGAGCGAGAGTACAGCGACCTGATCGAGGCCATGTACGAGGGAGCCTGAGCCGGACCACGCCGCTCGGTGTGCACAACGATCCTGGCGCCTCAGACCACACGATCCTCGAAGATGCGGAGGTCTTGGTCGCCAATCGCCTTAGCCCTACGCCTGCTTCAGCAGCTCCCGCGCGATGACCAGACGCTGGATCTCACTCGTGCCCTCACCGATCGTGCACAGCTTGGCGTCGCGCCAGGCGCGCTCCACTGGGTACTCCTTGGTGTAGCCGTAGCCACCGTGGATCTGAATCGCCTCCTCGGCAACTCGGACGGCGACCTCCGAGGCGTAGACCTTCGCGATCGACGACTCGAGCGTCGTCGTCTGTCCTTGGTCCTTCAACACCGCCGCGCGCAGCGTCAGCAACCTCGCCGCCTCCACCTCGCACGCCATGTTCGCCAGCTTGTGCTGGATCGCCTGAAAGCTCGAGATCGGTCGCTTGAACTGATGGCGCTCGGCTGAGTACTTCAGCGCGGCCTCCATCGCGCCCCGCGCGATCCCGAGTGACAGAGCCGCAATCGAGATCCGTCCGCCATCGAGGATCTTCATCGCCTGGATGAAGCCTTCCCCTTCCTCTCCGAGCAGATGATCCGCGGGCACCCGACAGTCTTCGAAGATCAGTGAGGCCGTGTCGGAGGAGCGCATGCCGGTCTTGTTCTCGCGCTTGCCCGGCGTCACACCATCGAAGGTGTACGGCACCACGAACGCACTGATGCCATGGTGGTCAGAGCCGGGTGTGGTCCGCGCCACGACCACGGCGATGTCACCGACCGACGCGTGGGTAATGAAGTTCTTCGAGCCGTTGAGCACCCAGCTGTCACCATCCCGAACAGCCGTCGTGCGGGTTCCACCCGCGTCCGATCCCGCCTCGGGCTCCGTCAGCCCCCACGCGCCGATCCATGCACCACTGGCCAGCTTCGACACATACTCGCGCCGCTGGCGGTCGTTCCCAAACTGGTACAAATGATTAGTGCATAGCGAGTTATGCGCGGCAACTCCAAGGCCGACGCCGCCGTCCACGGCGCCGATCTCGTCGAGAATCGTCACGTACTCGACGTAGCCGAGCCCCGCCCCGCCAAGCTCCTCGGGAATCAGAATCCCGAGCATCCCCAGCTCGCCGAGCTTGGCGAACACCTCACGTGGGAACCGATCTTCCTCGTCCCACTCGCGGGCGTGCGACGCGATCTCGTTGCGTGCAAAGTCGCGCACCATGTCGCGGATGGCGATCTGCTCTTCGTTCAGCTCGAAGTCCATGACGCTCCCTTCTGTCCTCTCCCGCTCGTCGGGACTCATCTCCGACGAGATTGTACCGCGCACCGCCGACCGAAGCCGGTCACCTCTGCGAACGTTGACCCGCTGACGCCAGCGAGGCCATCGGTACGATCTCCACACCTCGGTAGAACGTGGCGAGGATCTCCACGAAGTCCAGACCGGCACGGGCCAGCCCGTACGCACCGTTCTGACACATGCCGACGCCATGTCCCCACCCACGACCGAGAAACCTCGCCACCTTGGTGCCATCCGGCCGCATGAGCACGTGGACCGTGAACAACGTCTCCGGCAGATCGAGGACACGACGGATCTGAAAACCGGTCCACCCCTTGCGCTGGCCCGAGGCGCCCACTGCAGCGAGCTCCACGACCCGCCCCGATACGCCCCGCCGCACCACCTCCAGCCGCTCCAGATCGGGAACGCCAACCGCCTGTGCCAGCTCGGGCCAGGTTCTTTCCCGCCGCCATCCGCGCCACGACGAACGGCGATCGGCCTCGTCACCTCCCCCTGAGGTCACGACCTCTATCGCGAGGACCTCTTCGCCGATGCTGATACGATCAAGCTCGGTACCAGCCGCGAGCACCATCGCCGCACGCGCGCGCCGCTGTTCCTGCCACCGTTCGAACAACGGCACCGGCTGCAGGATCGGCTGCAGTGCATCGCTGCGCGGCGGACGCAGACCCACCCCATCAGGCGGAATCGGAACCGCCACTCCGGACTCCCCCGTCACCAGCTCGTGCATCTCGACGATGGCAGCCGCAGCATCCAGCGCCCAGCTGAGGGACGCTACCGCCGGCGGTGGTGCGAGCTCGATGTCGTACAGATCCGCGAGCGCAAGCATGCCCCACACTGGATCACTGACCCTCGTCAGTGCGCCGCTCTCCTCCAGCCCTCCTGCCGCCAGAACAGCCTGCGCAAGGGACGCTGCTGGAGGGTCTGTACCCACCGCCAGTACGGTTCCCCCGCAAAGGTCCGCCAACCGCTCGAGCACGGTCGGAATGGACACCGCCGCCCCGGAGTCGAAACCCAGCACGCGCAGCGCGAGCCACCGGCGCCACTCGGCAGGCCCGAGCCATGCGCCATCCGCATCCGCACCACGCAACCGAAGAGGCTCACCATCGGACCGCGTGGGCCGTCCCTGCAAGTACGGTGCGGCACGGTCCGGGAAGAGAAGGGCCGCGTGCTCCGTATGGCCGCCGCTGGTCGAGGAGTACATGGCGTCGATCGGCCGGCCGGCAAACGACGCAACGAGGCCACGGGTCTCGTCCACCGCCCGGTTGCTCATCGCGTGCTCCACGTCGACACCGTGGTAGGCCTGACACGCCGGCGTGGCACACAGGTCGTACCCCTCGTCGTCGTGGTCTCCGAGGTGGGCCACGACGTAGGTCCGGGCCGCCACCGTCTGGGCCTTGATCGCCTCGAGCTCCGGGAACACGTACGGACCCATCTCCGCGGGCACCACCCCGCGCAAGTACCACTCGAGATTCAAGACGTTGATGAGCAGTACCGACCCACCGGAGAGTCGGGCGCGGAAGTCGCCCCTGTACCGGTGAGTACCGACCAGGACCGGCCAGTCGGACATCGGCTCGAGCTCGATCTCATCGCTGCTCGTGATGGCACCACCCTCGCCGCCAGAGACCTGAACCCGAGCTCTCCGCTCGGCAATGAACGCGTCGGCATAGCCGAGATCCCTCAGTCGCTGGCCGATTTCAGGAAGACCTGAGGTGACCCGTACCCGGACGTACTCGCCACCGGGCACGAGCTGGATCGCCGCATCTCCGCCCAACACGGAGCGCACCCGTCGACCGACTGTCTCGGCAGCCGTCGTGTCGCGCACGGCTGCCACCTGCCAGACGGGCAGAACGACTCTCTGGATCGTCAGCGGCCCCCGCAGTAGCTGCTCGGCTGAGCCGGTGCGCAGCCGATAGCGGCGTCCGGGCTGCGGCACTCGGATCACCGACTGGCTTCGCTGCAGCATCACGCGGACCAGCGGTGGTCCGTCCACGGCTGCCTCCGGCGCGAGAGCGAACGTCCGTACGGGCGTGGAGATCGGCTGCGGCGCCGGTGCAGTAGCCGTTGGTGTCCGTGACGGAGTCGCGGTCGTGACAGCCGCACCGGGTTGCTCCGGTGGAGCCGCTCTCGCCTCCCTGGTGGCAACTGGGGGTACGCTGGTCGCGCACGCCACCAGCACAACCGCTCCGACCAACGCCGCGAGCTGACACCTCATCGTGCGTTCCGCTCGTAGCGGTGGGCCAGGCGATGACGACGGTAGTCCTTCCCGCCGAGCTCGACCCGTCGGCACATCTCGAACAGACGCGACCGGATCCGCGCCGACACGCGGTCGCTCAATGACTCCGCACCGGGCTCCGGGACGTCTGTGTAGTTCGTGGTGAACAGCGTCACCCGGTTCTCCGTGTAGCGGGTGTTCACCAGGTAGTAGAGCAGGTCCATGACCCACGGGCTCATCTTCCCGGCGCCGAGCTCGTCCAGGACCAGCAGCTCGGTGGAGACCAGCGGGTCGAGGATCTGTCGTCCTCTCCCAGGCGTATCGAAGCTCATCTGCATGTCCAACACCAGAGCCGAGAAGTCGCGGAACCTCCCGCGCACCCCTTTGCCCGCAACCAGCTCTCGCAACGCTGCGACCGCGAGATGCGTCTTGCCCGTACCGATCGGGCCCGTGATCAGGAGCCCCTTCTCCACCTTCGGATACAGATCGACAAACTCCTGCACATAGTGCTTCGCCCGTCCGAGCAGCCGGTTGTCCGGTTCCCAGTTCTCGAATGTGGAGAACGTGCAATGCTGATATCGCTCCGGAACGCCGGCGTTGGCCAGGAGCTCCTCTCTCCGGTGAGCCTCTGCACAGTCGCACCTCTGAGCGTACTCGACGCCATCACGCGTGGTGAGAACCCAACCCGTGCCCTGGCACCGCTCGCAAACACGCTCCGTCTCCACCGTCTCGTCCGCCACCATGAGCGGAGTATACCGGAGCAACCCTCCCGCGTGCTCGCGCTCCGTCCTCACCGGGCTCGACCAGGAGCCGCAGGATGTGGCATCCTGCCCGCGCCCCTTCCGGGGAACGGAGGTCTCGATGCCCGCTCGTCTGTGCGCTCGTCATCTGGTACTCCTCATCATCTCCACCGTCTCGCTCATGCTGACCAGTCCACCCATCGGCGCTGCACAGCACGGCGACCCTCTGCAGTGGCCGTTCCTCTCCACATCCACCATCAAGGCCGACGCCTTCATTGCAGACAACCCAGCCTGGGACGGACGCGGGGTGCTGATCGCTGTTCTCGACACGGGCGTCGCTCTCGGTGTCCCAGGCCTGACCGAGACTCCAGATGGTCGCACGAAGATCCTCGACGTACGGGTCTTCACCGACGAGGATCGGATCGAGCTCGAGCCTGCAGAGCACGATGCGGACGACCACGGCGCGGCGCTCTTCGCAGGCGAGGGCCGATGGCTCTACGGGTTCGACTCGGTGTCCCAACAACCTGTCGAAGGCTCCGAGATCCTCGTCGGCTACTTCCTGGAGTCCGCTTTCCGCAACAGCGCCGTCGAGGATCTCAACGCCAACGGACGATCCGACGAGGTGTTCGGTCTCGTGGCGTACCGTACGGCTGAAGATGGGCCGTGGGCCGCCGTGATCGACACCGACGCGGACGGCGACCTCGCCGACGAGTCTCTCATCCACGACTACTCGGTCGCACAGGAGTGGTTCCATCTCGGCGGCAACGACCCACACGGGGATGCAGACCCTGTGGCATTTGCCCTGAACCTGTGGCCCGAAGAGCGCGAGGCGGCGCTGTACTTCGACGGTGGCGCGCACGGCACGCACGTCGCCGGCATCGCCGCTGGCTACGGCATCAACGGGCAGGACGGATACAACGGAATCGCCCCGGGCGCCCATATCATCGCCGCCAAGATCGGCAACAACACGCTCTCAGGAGGAGCCACTGGCCCCGGATCGATGATCCGTGCGTGGCGGTGGGCGGTCGAGCGTGCCGAAGAGCTCGAGATGCCGCTCGTCATTCAGATGTCGTACGGCATCGGCTCAGAGCACGAGGGAACCGCCGACGCGGAGCGGCTGATCGATGCGCTCCTCGGCGAGCATCCAGGAGTCGCGGCCACGCTGTCGGCGGGGAACGACGGACCGGGTCTCTCATCGGTCGGTCTCCCGGCCGCCGCCTCGCAGCCGTTCTCGGTGGCTGCCCTCCTGGCCGCTGACACGGCCCATGCTGTCTACGGTGTCGAGCTGGACGGCGACCGCGTGTTCTCCTTCTCCTCGCGCGGCGGCGAGCTGGCCAAGCCGGACTTCGCATGCCCCGGCTTCGCCGCCTCCACGGTACCGGATCACACCGGCGGCCGAGACGTGATGCGGGGAACCTCGATGGCCGCCCCGCAGGCCGCCGGTGCATGTGCGCTCCTCTACTCCGCGGCCCGGCAGACCGGTACTCCTGTTCAACGGGACCTCCTGCGGGCAGCGCTGGTGCGCTCGGCGCGACCGCTGCCACCGTACGGACCATTCGACGTGGGTGCCGGCGTGGTCGATGTCCCCGCCGCCTGGACGGTGTATCACGAGCTTGCCGAACGACCCGCCTCACGACCCCTGCTGTACAAGGTCTCAACCCCCTCGCCGGACGCCGCCGAGGCCACGGGACCGACGGTCTTGTATCGTGGCGACTTCTACCCGCGCGGCCAGGATCGGCACGAGGTCACGATCGATGCGGTCTTCCCCGCACACGCGACGGAGCAGGACGTCGCCGATTTCTACCAGGCGTTCGATATTGTCTGCCCCGTCGACTGGGTCCAGGTCGACCGGCCGTCCACGTACCTCAAGCAGGACCGATCTGCGAGCTTCCGGCTGCTGTTCGATACCCGTCGTCTGGCCCATCCCGGCCTCTACCAGACCAGCCTCGAGCTCTTCGACAAACGCCACGACCGGGCGCAACGGCAACGGCTCGGCCCTGCCATCATGGTTCCCATCGCGGTTGCTATCCCGCACGAGCTCGGAGCGGAGGGCTCTGTCGAGGTCCCTGTCGAGGCTCTGGCAGCCTCCGTGACCCACCGGTCATACGTCACCGTGACGCCGAGGACCGGTTCGTTGGAGATCGAGGTGGAGACTGAGGAGACCAGTCGCGATCTGACGGTGCTCGCCACTGCCTTCGATCCTGAAGGACGCGAGATCCCCCTCGGCCGCGTTGGCGCTCACAACCCGCGTCTGGAGGCGGCGGTGCCACCGCACCGACTCACCGCTGGAGTCTGGGAGATCACTCTCACCGGAGGGATCGACAACCTCCAGCCCGTCGATGCCCGCCTGCACATTCGTTCCCTCGGGCTGGTCGAGCCTGTACCGAGCTCCGCTTCCCTCGCCCATTCAGCGGGCAGCGCCCCGGGTGGGAGCCTCCAGCTGAGCTCAGAGCTCGATTCGACCTGGATCGGAAGCGCAACAGGCCGCGTCGACGGATCCGTGTACCGAACCACCGAGACAGTCAGCGGACACAGCTTCTCGAAATCGCTCCAGATCGCACCGGAGGAGACATCGCTCGAGCTGAGGTTGGCGATCCCGGCGGAGGACTGGGCCCTGTTCACGGACGTGGCCGTGCAGGTTCTGGACTCAGAAGGCAACGCCGTGGCACAAACCGGGTTCGTGTACCGCCTGCTCTCTCTCGACGTCCCGGCCCGCGCCGACGGCGTCCTGACGCTCAAGGTCTTGGGCGGCACCGCCGACCCGGATCTGAGCACCCCGGAGTGGTCGCTCGAGATCGAAGAGCGACACCACTACCGTCAGCCAATCCCGATGACGGTGACAAACGCCGCGGGTGACGACACGATCGTGCTGTACCCTTACAGGGCCGCTGACCTGCTGCTCGAGATGCAGCAGACCCCCCCTGCGCCGGCCAGCGGAGGAGCCTGGCTCGGCTCGGTTCACCTGGAACCGAGGGATCCCGACCATCCGCAGCTGGTGCTGGAGCTGGATCTTTCGGTGAAGCGATAGGATTGAGGAGAATGTGGGTGCGGTCCCGATACCGCACCCTCGCCGTGTAGAGCTCTCTGATGCAATCCAACGAGCATCTTCCCGTGGAGCGGTTCGCGCTCAACTCCCTCGGCGTGGGCGTCCTCACGGTCGACGCAGAGGGCCGCGTGGTCAGCCTGTCGGGCTGGGCCGAGAAGCTGACTGGCTGGTCCGCGGGCGATGCCATCGGACAGCCCGTACAGGAAGTGTTCTCCCTCACGACCGATCTCCTCGCCGCCGAAGTCGACCTCGAGATCGAGCATCGTGATCCCGCCGCCGAGCCGGTCCGCGAGGACGGCCTTCTCGTGCGCAGCGACGGACGAACGGTTCCGATCGAGTACACCGTCACTCGCCTTCCCGACGGAGCACAGATCGACGCCCAAGTGGTGATCGCGTTTCGGGACACTGGTGACAGGCGTCTGATGGCGCTGCAGATCGCACGGATTGCGAGCCATGACCAGCTCACCGGGCTGCTGAACCGGCAGGCCTTCGTCGAGCACATTGAGCAGGCGATCGCAGACGGCAGCACCACCTTCCTGATGTTCATGGACATGGATCAGTTCAAGCTCATCAACGACACATCCGGGCACGAGGCAGGCGACGACCTGCTCCTGTGGGTGTCGGCACTCCTGCGTGAGGCTGTGGGCTCGAAGGACGTGCTGGCGCGGCTCGGAGGCGACGAGTTCGCCATCCTGCTGCGCCGCCCGACCCTCAGGAAGACTCTCGACTTTGTTGAGGCGTTACAGGACCGGTTGCGCCAGTTCTGCTTCACGTGGGATGGCAAGACGTTCTCGGTGAGCGCCAGCTTTGGTGTCGTGCTCGTCAGCGCGGAGCTTCGGACTGCCTCGAGAGCGCTCTCCGCGGCCGATCAGGCATGCTACATGGCCAAGGACCGCGGACGCGGCAGCGTCCAGGTGTACCGCCGCGACGACGCTGACTTCGCCCAGCGTCGTGACGAGATGAGCTGGGTGGGCCGCATCAATCAGGAGCTGAACAGCGGCAAGTCGAGACTCTTCGGCCAGCAGATCGTGCCCCTCTCCCGACGCGCCAGTCGCGGCTTGAGCTTCGAGGTCCTGCTCCGACTCGGCGGCAGTGGTGGCACGCTCCAGCCTCCCGGCGATCTCATCCGCGCGGCGGAGCGCTTCGGTCTGATGAGCACCGTCGACCGCTGGGTGGTGCGCAACGCATTGAAGACGTTGCGCTGCTTTTCCGAAGACGCACTCCGTCGGACGAGCCGCTGCTTCATCAACCTCTCCGGGCTCTCGCTGCGCGATGCCAGCGTGCTCGACTGCATCCGTGCCCAGCTCGCCGAGACCGGGATTCCACCCCACAAGCTCTGCTTCGAGATCACCGAGACCGCGGCGGTGGAGAACCTCGAGCAGGCACGATGGCTGATACAAGAGCTCGGCTCGATCGGGTGCAAGCTGGCACTGGACGACTTCGGTACGGGCGCCGCATCGTACGGATACCTCCGCGATCTTCCTGTCCAATACCTCAAGATCGACGGTTCCTTCGTCGAAGCGATGTCCACAACCTCACTGGACCGCGCACTTGTGGAGTCCATCAACCAGATCAGCCACCTCCTCGGAATGGAGACCATCGCCGAGTCCGTCAGCGACTTCGAGACTCTCGGCCGCCTGCGAGACATCGGTGTGGACTACGTGCAGGGGTTCTGGATCTCCCATCCCCAGCCGGCGGAGAACCTCGCTCGGGTCGCCATGGAAGGACCAATGGCGTAGGGCTTCGCACGCTTTCTCCGGGGTCGGTTCATGGTCGGTGCATGCCGGAGTATGGTCGCAAACAGAAAAAGACCCCTCCCGAAGGAGGGGTCTCGCGTGTGTTCGAAGTGTGCCTTACCAGCGATTGTTCGGTCGGCCACCATCGCGGTCGCGGTTCCTCGCCTGAGCGACGTCGACCTTGATGGTCCGCCCGTCGAGCTCGGTCTGGTTGAGCGCCGCTACGGCCTTGTCAGCGGCCTCGTCATCCGCGAACGTCACGAATCCAAAGCCACGGGAACGTCCGGTGTCGCGGTCGGCAACGACAGTCGCCTCTTCAATCTCGCCGTGGGGCGCGAACGCCTCACGCAGACTATCGTTGTTGGTGTTCCAGCTCAGACTTCCCACAAACAGCTTCTTTGACATGTCTCTTCTCTCTTCTTCCTGGTCCCGCGAAGGGCCGCTGCGCGGTGCCCCTGTCGCAGCCTTAAGGGCGGGCCGGCTGCCCGCCGGGTCGCTGGCCGACCACGGTGGCCGACTTGGTAGACGTACGTTGACTCCGCGGGCACGGAAACCTTCAGCGCGCTTGGAGTCGTTCCAGCTTGATTGTGAACGGGAGAGCCGCTGGTGGAAGCTGCCGTTCAGGTCGTGTGGACCCTGCGAGGACCGCTCCGACTTCGAATGCCATCAGGATGCACATCCAGCCGATGCGGTATACTTACACAACAGCTCCAGATAATCAACTCATTCCCGCCGAGAAGACGCTTGCCAAGGAGACGCGTGGCTCTCGCGTCGTCATCGACCCCGACCATCACCACCTTCAGCAGTGAGGTTGCAGGCCGAGCCCTGTCCGCACGGCGCTGATCGCCAGCCAGCTCGCCGAGCCCGTACGGCACGCGCTCCTCGACGTGGTCGATCCACGGACCGCGCGCGAGACCACCGCCAGCAGACTCCCAACTCCGTCAGAACGGCGCGAAACCGCTATCGTGCCAGAAGTCCTGGCGAACGCCGTTATACAGCGCCTGGAGCGCGTCGAAGTGCTCCTGCTCCCAGCTCGCGAGGAACTCGTAGAACTCCTTGACCTCGTGCTCGGAGGTGCTCTGCGCCGCGCCACGGAAGTACTGGATGGCGTTCGTCTCCAAGGTCATGCCGACGGACAGCACACCCATCTCGAAGTCGGCGCCCTCGGCCTGCTGCTTGAACCGATCGGTGAACACCCTATCGGTGAAGCCGGCGAGATCCGGTGCGCGCCTTTCGATCTGGAACGCCGCCACGCCCTTGTTCTCGTACGACGACATGATGCCGCGCAGATAGGCCTTGTGCTCGACCTCGTCGCGGGCCAGCTTGTCGAACAGCTCCTGAACGGCCGTCTTGTCCGCCTTGTCGGCCGCCATCGAGTAGAACGTGTAGCCGTCCACCTCGATCTGGTACGCCTTGCGCAAGATCTCGCGGATCTGATCCTGGGCTTCGCTCATGATGCTCTCCTCATCCGACCATCACCTCGGAACGATCCAGCGGCTCCGGCGGCTCGG
The DNA here is from genome assembly GCA_964512045.1 of uncultured Thermoanaerobaculia bacterium. Taxonomy (GTDB): domain Bacteria; phylum Acidobacteriota; class Thermoanaerobaculia; order Thermoanaerobaculales; family Sulfomarinibacteraceae; genus CAZEJK01. The sequence continues at coordinate 23,622 of CAZEJK010000030.1, read as the reverse complement.
CTGCCTCCTCGGCCGGAACGTACTGCAGGGCGCCGGTCGGGCAGAACGCCACACAGCGCGGCTCGCCGCCGCACAGGTCGCACTTTTGAACGCAGTGGTAGGTCTCGTCCCAGAGCATGTTGCCAAATGGACATGCCGCAACGCACATCCGGCAGAGGATGCACCGGTCACGGACCATGTCGATCGCGCCGGTCTCGGGGTTGCGAACGAGCGCTTCGGTGGGACAGACCGCAACACATGCCGCCTGATCGCACTGAAAGCACACGATCGGCGTACCGAGCTCCGGTCCTCGACGCACGATGTTGATACGGCTGGTGGCCGGCTGACCCTCCGAGCCGTGGGCAAACGCACATGCGAGCTCACACTTGCCGCAGGCGATGCACCGCTCCACGTTGACCTTATAAACCCGCCGCATCACCGCTCCTCCGTCGCGACCCCAGCCGGCACCAGCGAGCTGAATGTCCGCGCCATCTGTTTCCGCTTCGATCGATCGCTGCTCTCGAAGTAGGCGTGGGGAACACCGGTACGCTCAGCGAAGTACGCCGCCTGAGCCTTGGTGATCATTCCCTCGCCAGTGACCGGATCCCGGAGCATCTCGAACTCCTTCTCCCAGATCACCCGCTTCGTGCTCGAGGTCTCGAACGGGATGCAGTCCGTTGGGCAGATCTCCGCGCATGCCAGGCAACCAATACAGTCGGGCGGGGGCGCGTGGAACGGGGGAGCGATCTCCCGCCCACTGCCGCGATCCACCGAGCTGATGGCAGACACCCCGATGTGATCACAGACTCGTGTGCACAGACCGCAGAGGATGCAGTCGGTGGGCTCTGGGTTCGGTACGTACGATGTCTCGTAGATTCCGTACTCTGCGGCGAGCTTCTGGATCAAGGGCGTGTTCGGACACCGAGCCAGGAGCAGGTCCGCAACGACCTTCCTGGTCTCCACCACGCGTTCGGAGCTCGTCACCACCGTCATACCGTCCTCGGCGGGGTGATTACAGGATGTGACGAGCTTGAACCAGTCGTCGTCCCAGCTCGCCTTGGACATGTCGACGACGCACATCCGGCAGCCACCCCACGGCTCGAGGCCGGCGTGGTTGCACAGCGTCGGAATGTGGATGCCCGCCTTGCGAGCGGCATCCAAGATATACGAGCCTTCGGGCACCTCGACCCGCCGGCCGTCGATCGTGAGCCTCGGCATCACACCACCTCTTTCTGCTGCTCGAGCTCGGACTTCGGAAACGTCTTCACCGCCCAGGTCGGGCAAACGTCGAAGCACGCTCCGCACGAGATGCACAGGTCGTGATGGATCACGTGCACCTCCTTGACCTTGCCAGAGATCGCGTCGGTCGGGCACGCCTTGAAGCAGAGGTGACAGCCGTCGCACTCAGACGGCTCGATCCTGTACGCTGTCAGCTCGCGGCAGATCCCGGCGGGGCACTCTCTGTCCCGGATATGTGCATCGTACTCATCACGGAAGTACTGGATCGTCGACAGCACGGGGTTCGGCGCCGACTTCCCGAGCTCGCACAGGCTTCCCAGCTGCATACCGTGCGCCAGCCGCTCGATCTTCTCGATGTCCCCCTCACGCCCCCGTCCTTCGATGAGATCGTCATAGATCGCAAGCATCTGCTTGAGACCTTCGCGGCACGGTACACACTTGCCGCACGACTCCTCAATCAGGAAGTTCAGAAAGTAGCGCGCCACGTCAACCATGCACGTCCGGTCATCCATGACGATCATGCCACCCGAGCCCATCATCGAGCCGGCCTCGGTGAGCTTCTCGTAGTCCACCGGCAGGTCGAGCAGGTCCTCGGGCACGCAGCCACCGGAGGGTCCGCCTGTCTGCACCGCCTTGAACGGCCGGTCGTTGAGGATTCCGCCGCCGATATCGAAGATGATATGGCGCAGCGTCGTGCCCATTGGTAGCTCGATCAGGCCGGTGTTCTTGACCTTCCCGACCAGTGAGAACGCCTTGGTTCCCTTGGAACGCTCGGTCCCCCATTGGGCAAACCACTCCCCACCGTTGGTCACAATGGCACCGATTCCCGCCCACGTCTCGACGTTGTTCAAGACCGTGGGAAGGTCGAATAAACCCTTGTCGGTAGAGTGGACGTACTTGGCCCTCGGCTCGCCGGTCTTGCCCGCGAGCGAGCGCATCAACGCCGAGGACTCGCCGCACACGAAAGCGCCGCCCCCGCGGGAGATCGTGATATCGAAGTCGAACCCGGACCCCATGATGTTGGTACCGAGGAGCCCGTGCTTTCTCGCGGTCTGGATCGCGATCGTCAAGTTCACCACTGCGAGGGGGTACTCGTCCCGTACGTAGATGTACCCTTCATGCGCCCCGACGGCGTAGGCGCCGAGGATCATACCCTCGAGCACCGAGTGCGGATCGCCCTCCATGATCGAGCGATCCTTGAACGCGCCGGGATCGCCCTCGTCCCCGTTACACAGGATGAACTTGCGCTCACCCTCGGCCCTGCGTGCAGAGCGCCACTTGCGGGCCGTGTTGAAACCGGCCCCTCCGCGACCCCTCTGACCGGACCTCGCAACCTCGTCCATCACCTCATCAGGGGTCATCTCGAACAGCGCCTTGGCCACGCCTGCGTACGCGCCTTCGGCGATGGCGTCGAGCAGCTCGGTGGGATCGATCCGACCGATGTTGCGCATTGCAACTCGTGTCTGGTGCTTGTAGAAGGGCACATCCCCGTAGTGCTCGATCCGCTCGTTCGTCACTGGATCCTTGTACAGAAGTCGCGTGATCACCTCGTCGCCCTCAACCGACTTCTCGACAATATCGGGCACGTTCTTCGGCTTGACCTTGGTGTACAGGATCCCCGACGGCTGCAGGACCACCAGTGGTCCGCGCTCGCAGAAACCGTGACATCCGGTCTTCTTGACGAACAACCCGACGGAGGCGTCGAGGCCCTTGACGTCCACCTGCTTCTGGAACTCCTCGGCCACCGCCAGCGAGCCGCTGGCGAGACACCCCGTGCCGCAACAGACCAGGATCTCCTGCTTTCGCTCCTCGAAGCGGCTCCGGGCCTGAGCCTGCAGCGCCTCGAAGTCGGTCTTCGATTCAACTCGCATGCTTCGTGCTCCTCTTCAAGCCGAGGTACGACGGCATCTTCGACGCCTTCGCGCTGCCTTCGTAGCGGTCGCCCACGATCATCACCGGCGCCATCGCGCACGCGCCGACGCAGTTCACGGTCTTGACCGTGAACTTGAGATCTTCGGTGGTCTCACCGGGGCCAACACCCAGCTGGCGCTCGAGCTCCTCGACCAGCTGGCCGGCGCCACGGATATGACACGCCGTGCCCATGCACACCTTGATGATGGTGTCGCCTTGCGGCTCGAGCGAGAACGCCTTGTAGAACGTCGCCACCGAGTAGACCTTCGCCAGCGGTACATCAAGGGCATCCGCCACCTTTGCGAGCACGTCGGCGGGCAGGTAGTTGTACGCCCGGTGCACATCCTGGAGCACCTGAATCAGAGACGCCTCCGCGGCTGGGTACTCCTCCAAGATCGCATCCGTCTTCGTCAGATCGATCGCTGGTTGCTCTGCCATCAGTGCTTCTCCGCTGCGCTCTCGGAGGCTGACTCCTGGACCTTCGATCCGAGCTCGAACCCCTTGTGGAGCGCTTCGATATTCACATCGATCACCTTCGGCTTGGATGCGAAGGTATCCCGTACGACCTGCTCGATCACCTCGCTGGAGACCGCCCCACTCGCCGCCACATAGGCGCCGAGAGCTACCATATTGGCGCCGCGTGGGTTCCCCAGCTCGTTCGCGATCTGATTCGCCGGTACCAGCAGCACCTGAACGTCGTCACGCTCGGCTTCGCGGTTGATCAGCGACGTGTTGATCACCAGGAGTCCGCCAGGACGGACTGCAGACTCGAACTTGTCCAAGGACGGCAGATTCATGGCCACCACCGACCTCGGGTTCTGAATGACTGGCGAGCCGACGGGGCGGTCAGAGATCACCACTGTACAGTTGGCCGTTCCGCCCCGCATCTCCGGGCCGTAGGAAGGCATCCACGACACCTCCTTGCCCTCCTGCATTCCGGCGTACGCAAGCATCTTGCCGATGAGGAGGATGCCTTGGCCTCCGAAACCAGCCATGATCACGTCTTTCTGCATGGCCCCCCCTTTTCCTCACGCTCTCGCCGCAAGCGGCTTCGGCTCACGGCTACCCGACTCCGGGTCCTTGAACACGCCGAGCGGGTAGTACGGCAGCATGGTGTCTGCCAACCACTGCGTCGCCTGCGCCGGCGGCATGCCCCAGTTCGTTGGACAGGTCGACAGCACCTCCACCAGGCTGAAGCACGTCCCGTCGGCCTGATACCGGAAGGCCCGACGGATCATCTCCTTGGCCTTGACGGCGTGCAGCGGTGTGTGGACGGAGGTCCTCGCCACGAACGCCGGAGTGCGCAAGGTCGACAGCAGCTCCGAGATCCGCATCGGGTAACCGGCAGTATTGACCTCGCGACCGAGCGGACAGGTGGTTGCCACCTGCCCAGGCATGGTCGTCGGAGCCATCTGACCGCCCGTCATCCCGTAGATGGCGTTGTTCACGAAGATCACGGTGACCTTCTCGCCACGGTTGGCGCAGTGCACGATCTCCGCGGTACCGATGGAGGCCAGGTCACCGTCACCCTGGTAGGTGAACACGATCAGGTCGGGCCGCGCTCGCTTGATGCCGGTCGCCACAGCCGGGGCCCGGCCGTGGGACGCCTCGTGGAAATCGGTGTTGAAGTAGTTGTAGGCCAAGACCGAGCAGCCCACGGGAGCCACCCCGACCGTGCGCTCGCGCAGCCCGAGCTCATCGAGCGCTTCGCCCACGATACGATGGATGATCCCGTGTGTGCACCCCGGGCAGTAGTGCGTGGTCACATCCAGCAACGACTCTGGACGCTGGAATACGGTCTCAGGCATGCTGAACCTCCTCGGATCGACCGGCGAGTATGTCCCTCACCTTTTCCGTCACTTCCTGTGGGGTCACCAGCATCCCACCCTGGCGAGCGTGGAAGTGGATCGGCTTGGCGCCACGCATCGCCAGGTGGACATCCTCGATCATCTGACCGGTGGATAGCTCCACGACCAGAACCGCCTTGGCCTTGGCCGCTGCCTCGCGCACTGCGGCGTACGGGAACGGCTGCAACGTCACCGGACGGACCATCGCCACCTTGATCCCTTCCTCCGCCAGATCTTCCATGGCGGTCAGGCCGACCCGCGCCACGGTCCCGTACGACACGATCAGGACGTCGTAGTCCTCATCGGTTCCATAGTCGACCCAGCGCACCTCGCTGTTCATCTCGTCGAACTTCGCCTTGAGCTTCTGGTTGTGCCGCTCCAGCTCCTCGGGATCGAGAAACAACGAGTTGATCACGGCTCGCGGACGTTCCCCGCTGAACCCGGTCGCCGCCCAGGTCTTCGCTGCGAGCGGCTTGCATGGCTCGCGGTCATCGCGAAACTCGACCGGCTCCATCATCTGACCGATCAGGCCGTCGCCGAGCACGAGCACTGGGTTGCGGTAGTAGTCCGCATAGTCGAAGGCGTCCTGCACCAGGTCCGCAGCCTCCTGCACCGACCATGGGGCCAGCACCAGCAGACGGAAGTCCCCGTGGGCCGTTCCCTTCGTAGCCTGGAAGTAATCGGATTGACTCGGCAGAATGCCACCGAGCCCCGGGCCGGCACGCATGATGTTTACGATCACCACCGGCAACTCAGCGCCAGCCATGTACGAGATCCCTTCTGCCATGAGAGAGATCCCGGGCGAGGAGGAGGAGGTCATCACGCGCTCTCCGGAACCGGAGGCTCCGTACAGCATGTTTGACGCCGCCACCTCGCTCTCGGCCTGGACGAACGTTCCTCCGACCTGTGGCAACCGGTGCGACATGTACTCAGGGATCTCGTTCTGCGGCGTGATCGGATAGCCGAAGAACAGCCGGCACCCTGCATGCACGGCGGCTTCTCCGATCGCCTCACTTCCCTTCATCAGCTTCTTGGCCATCTCGCGGCTCCTGACTCTCGAATCCCGAAAGCTGAGTGTGTCGATACCATCACCGTCGACATCCAGCTCAGTAGGCGAAGTAGTGGTACATGGTGCCGTGGACCCGCATCTCGATCGCGACATCCGGACACGTGATGCAGCACAGCCGGCATCCGATGCAGCGCATCGGTTCGGCAACCTCTGCGTAGAAGTACCCCTTGTTGTTGATCGTCGTGCCCATCCCCAGAATACCCTGCGGACAGGCATGGACGCAGAGCTCGCACCCTTTGCAGCGGTCCGGGTCGATGACAATCTGCGACACTCCGACACTCCTTTCTCAGTTCAGCACGAACAGAGGTCCCGTCGTCTTTCGTGACAACTCGGGATCGAACGGCGCTCGAACCACTCTGCGCAACGCCACGACAGGAACCTCGCAACCGGCACCCTGCACGGCCTCCGCCAGCGACTCTTCCACGGTGACGGCCACCAGCGGTACGCCGAGGCGCTCCGCAGTGGCCGAGGCCTGACGATAGCCGTCCAGCACGATTTCAACGTCGGTTTCACCCATCAGATGCGTGTTCGACACGATCCCGGTCACCCGAAGCTTCGAGGCGGACTCGATCTCCCGAATCATCACCTCGGCCGACTCCACATCAGTGGTGAACGGCCGGCGGAAGTTCAGCACCAGCAGGCAGTCGGTGTCCTCGTGCGCCACGACGTCCGATAGCGAACCGAGCACCGTCGCTCCCGAGTCGTCACCGCCGACGTCGACGATGATCCGGTCCGAGCTGGAGTGCACCACAGTGCGGATCTGCGGCATGACGATCGGAAGATCGGCGAACAGGTTCTCCCCGGTCGGCGTCACCAGACCGATCCCCGCTTCCTTCAAGATCGCCCGTGCAGAGCGCGATCGGAAGTACGGCTTGACCACGTCGAGATCAACCACCGTCACAGGCGCACCAGCAGCTGCCAGCTCCAATGCGCCGTTGAGTGCGATCTCGGTCTTGCCACTTCCAAAGTGCCCGACGAGCACCGTAACCCGCTTGTGAAACACCCCCCACACCTCCGAGAAGAGACGCGACGTGCACCAACCGCTCGCACCAGAGGGGGGTCGGATCTCGACCCGAGCGCGCTGGCGCGACAACTGTAGGGCAATCGCACCAGGAAGGCAAACAATGCAATAATGAGACTTCTTCGCATTTCAATGGCTTCCGGGGATGGCCGGGTTCATATCCCAGTCCGATCTGGAAACTTTGTAGTAGAATGGGTTGGCGGACGACCGATGGAGATCGACCCGAACCCACTCGACCTCGAGGCGCCCGACAATGCCATCCAGGCAGCCTTGGAGGATCTGGAGCGTCGCGGGGTCGTGACCTCCGGGGCCGTTCAGCGCCGCGGCGCCGGTACCGAGTCATTGTTCCGCTCCCGCGGCGAGCTCCTGCGGTCCCTGCGGTACCGGCTCGAGGATGGGCTGATCGCATACGCCTCGAGCTTCAATCTCACCAACCTCGGCGCGATCAACGAGATCTACGGCGTCACCGCTGGCGACAAGGTGCAGGAGTTCGCCCGCTGCGCAATCGAGCTGATTCTTCTCGAGCTCGATCCCGCAAGCGAGCTCGGGCAGACCGGTGGATCGCAGTTCGTGATCCTGCATAGCACCCACAATCGTTCGGTGGTCCAGACCTGCTTGAGCCGGATCCATAGCGCAGTGGCTGGTACCGTCCTCCAGATCGCCGGCCGCACTTTGGCGCCACGGCCGATCATCGCAGGGCTCGAGCTTCCCGACGAGCCCGTCAGCGCAGAGGACGTCTTGAGAATGCTGGCGTTCTGCCGGCTGCGTGTGGAGCGGACGAGGAGATCCCCCCAGATCATTGACAGCCACTCGGAAGAGATCCACCATCTCCGCGCGCTCCAACAACGCGAGGACCGCATCCACTCGGTCACTCAGGCGCTGAACCGCGGCGACGTCGACCTCCACTTCCAACCGGTTGTCGATCTCACCACTGGCGAGCTGCGGGAGCTCGAGGCTCTTGCCCGCATCGTCCAGGACGGACAACCGATTGCCGCGTGCGAGTTCATCGATGCCATTCACGATCTTGGCGAGATCGTGCGGCTCGACCAGCTGGTGTTCGCACGCATCGCGGCGATGGCCGATGACCTCGCCAAGGTGACCCGACGCCTGTTTCTGAACGTCGCCCCGGTGTCGCTTGCATCCGTCGAGTTCCTCGATGTGATGCGCTCTGCCCTCGACCGCCTACAGACGGTCGGCATTGAGATGATTGTGGTGCTCGAGCTGACCGAGCAATCCCTCCTCGAGCACGCAGAAAGCGTCCGGCATCTCAACCACGAGACCGGCGTCACCTTCGCGGTGGACGACTTCGGCACCGGCTACTCCTCCTTCAAGACAGTCGCAGATCTCGCACTCAGTGGGGTCATCTCACACCTCAAGATCGATGGCTCCATCACGCGGCAGCTCATCACCTCGCCAGAGACATTCAAGGTGGTGCTTGCGATCGTCAATCTGGCCCGCAGTCTCGACCTCGAGGTGATCGCAGAGGTCGTGGAAAGCACCGCCGCGCTCGAACGCGTTCGCGCCACCGGCGTCCGCCTCGCGCAGGGAAACGCTCTCTGCGAGCCGCTCCCGCTGAACGATCTGATCGACCGTTACAGTGCTCCAACGCCAGCAGTGGCACACCACGATCAGGTTGTCCGGAACCGTCTGCAGGCCCTCGAACCGTACCTCCCCACCGCCTTCGAGGCGTTCTACTCCCGTCTGCTGTCCGATCCACACTTCGCCATCCACTTCGCCGGTGGTCATCAACAGGTTCGCCACCTGGTCGATCGCCAGCACGCGCTGTTCACGATGCTCCTCGCCGCAGAACGGGAGACATTCACGGCGGAGTACGTTCGACTCGGGCAGCTCCACAGCGACCTCGACATACCGTTTGCCACCTTCATGCGCGGCGCCGATCTTCTGCATGATGAGCTGTTGCAGGTGCTGGCCAACGTCACCGTCGACGGCATGCTCCTCACCGACACGATGCAGCTCTTTGCCCGGTTGAAGGACCTCATGGCGAAAGGCTACTTGCAGCGGACTCTCGAGGCGGACCGTGCCGACCTCGATGGAGTGCACGAAGCGCTCTCGAACCGTGGGTTGGCTCCAGCAGTCACAAAGCGGGCGCTTGTCCCGTGTATCCAGCCCGTCTTCACTGCACTGGCTTCGGATGATCCGAAGCACCTGGTCGTCGATCCCGAGCTCTGTCCGTTGACCCCCATCTTGGAGGCCGGCTCCAATCATCAACACGCCAACGACCTCCACCGCTCGGCGCACCTCTCCCAACAGAGCCTCGCCTACTTCCTCACGCGACACGAGTACGCAGCTCTCCTTCCCGTGTACCAGCAGATCCGAGCCCTCCATCTCACGCTGTGCCATCAGCTTCCCGAGCCCGAGGACAGGAGATAGGAATGTGCGCAGTGGACGCTTCGGTAACGTCTGAGGGCAGGCTCGGGCTCAGGGTGCGGCACGTCGCTGGGCCTCCCCATGCTCGCGTACTGAGATCCGAAGCAACGCCGAGCACGATCAGTAGCTCGACGGTCTCTGCGGTGCGCGAGGCAGATGTGCGGTCGCACGGGCGAGCCCCGATCCGATGTCCAGGGCTCTCCGGGTCTGCCGACGCTCGAGTGACGTGCTCGTATTGAAGCGCGAAGGGTCACGAACAGAAAGCGTGAGCGACAGCAGAGTCCGCTCCGTGGACCCTCCCGGGAGGCTATGATGTCCAGCTTCACATCTCAGCGCCACAGCATGGTCGATCGTCAGCTGGCGGCTCGTGGTATCACCGACTCTACCGTCCTCGCTGCCATGCGCGCGGTTCCCCGGGAGGAGTTCGTTCCGTCCGAGCTGCACCATGCGGCGTACGACGACGGTCCGCTACCAATCGGCTCCGGGCAGACGATCTCGCAGCCGTACATCGTCGCCGCGATGATCGAGCAGCTCGAGCTCCAGCCCACCGATCGTGTGCTCGAGATCGGCGCAGGCTGCGGATACGCCGCCGCCGTGATGGCCCAGATTGCCGAGGAGGTGGTCGCCATCGAGCGCCGTTGGGAGCTGGTCGTATCGACTCGCGAACGCCTCGAGAAGTTGGGCTACTCGAACGTCCAGATCGTCCACGGAGACGGCACTCTGGGCTGCCCCGAGGATGCTCCGTTCGACGCCATCATCGTCGCTGCTGCAGCACCGGACATTCCGAAGAGCCTGCGCGAGCAGCTGGCAACCGGAGGGCGCATGGTGATTCCTGTCGGCCACTCACGATGGACACAGCACCTGATCCGGGTGACCAAGACGGGTCCGGATACGTTCGATGAGGAAACGCTCGATCCTGTGCGGTTCGTCGCACTGATTGGCGAGCAGGGCTGGCCCGATGGCTCTGATTGAACGCCGAGCCGTTCGAGCAGGCGAAGACGCCGTACCAGCGGAGTGCTCGCGAAGCGTGGTTCGGGGCAACCCCACGGCCTCAAAACCGCTACGGGCCTTCCGGCAGCAGATCGGTCGGAACAGGCATGATGTTCCAGGTAAAGCCGTCGAGGCCCTCCGGATGGCTGTAAATCGTCGATCGTTGGGGCTGGCCATCCTCCCACACGTACCGCTCCACTTTCCCGTCGTTATCGTTCGCCACATACAGCTCGTCGCGCCCGTCACCGTCGAGATCAGCGAGCACAGCCGCATGCTCGAACCCCCCCGAGTCGCGCGTGATCGACTGCAGGCGCCACGGCCGTCCCTCCTCGGTCGGCTCGAGCAGCCATAATCCGGACCGGTAGGCAGCGGCCACGACCTCTGGTTTGCCATCACCATCGACATCACCAGGAGTCAGGAAGCGGCATTGGCTATCCGGAAGATACGCCACTGCAACACCTTCGTCCGGCGGTGTATCCGCCTCGAACTTCCGGATCTCGACCCGTCCCCCGCTCACCGCTTCCACAACCACGTACAGCTCATCGCTACCGCTTCCATCGAGGTCGGCAACCAGAATCTCTTTGGCATGCCGGTCGCCAAGGTCTGCCACCACGGCCGACTCTGCCGGCTCCGGGAGAGGTGCGAACCGCACAACAGACCCCGGCTGAGGTGTCCCATCCAGGCGGTTCGGATGGCTCGGCGTCGCGTACGCCTCAAGCTTCCCATCGCCGTTCAGATCACCGATCTCCACCTCGTGCACGAACGTGTTCGGCTCCTCCGCCAGTCGCCGAACATCCCAACCGTCCGCCGTCGGGTCCACCAACGTCACAACCCCTTGATCGTGCGTCGCCACCACGAGCTCGACGTCGCCGTCATCGTCCACGTCGGCCGCGGCCACATCACGCATCCTCGAGAACCGGCCCCCGAAATCCTCCTGCCAGATCACCTCGGGCGCTTCACCGGGTCGCCACAGCTTGAGCACCGCCGCGGTGCCGCCTGCCGTCAAAAGGCCCCTGTCTCCCGGCCGAGGCTGGTACTCCATCGCCAGGTGGAAGACGTTGGAGTCCGCATCCTCGATCTCCCGATACGACCAGCCGGACTCTGTCCTGTGGAGAATGCCGAGGCGCGCCGGCAGCGGTACCGGATTCCCCTCGGCATCCTCGTCGAGCACCGCCATTGACAGCACGAGACCGCCCGTATCAAGCGCCGACTGACCGGATGTCGTCGAGCCTCCGTTGCCGCCGCAACCTGCGAGAACAACGGTCATCATCACCATGCCTGCTACCAACTCTCGCCTTGTCATCTTCGCCTCCTGTGCCAGGCAACGGTAGCACGGCTCCGTCCCCGTACGACCGTCGGGTTTTCCCCGACTGATCATTGCTGTCCACTGCGCTACTATTCCACAGTGGACCGAGTAGGAAGCCGCGTATGATCCCGGCGCAGGGCGCAACCCGTGCCCTCGAGCACGCCGCGCTTACCGCGCTGCTTGCGCTGGGAGCTTTTGCAGCTGGCTGCCAGCATGCCACCACCACCGCCGACGCACCGATGGCGCCACCCGAGCTGGATGGTTCCGGTGCGTCTCCGTCCCCGACTCCGACACCACACGAACCTCCGACGCCACGACCGACGCGGCTTCCAGAGGCGGATGATCCGGCTCCTGCCAACGAGCGAGATGCCAGCGACGGTCCTGACGCCGAGACGGCCGCACAGTCCGAGGAACCGGCGCGGAACGCATGGATCGATCGGTTCAACCGTCAGGTCCACAGTGGCGTCAAGTCCGCCGCACGCTGGTTCGACGGCTTCTTTGGAAATCCACGGGCCTTCGAGGACGCCTACACCACCTACGGGTCCCTTGCCATCCGCGTCCACTGGACCGAGTACGAGGGCTTTGACGAGGAGCTCAGAGGACGCGGCGAGGTCCAGCTCCCCAACCTGGACCGACGGTGGCGGGCGTTCATCGGTCGGTTGGATGAAGACGACTACCTCACCTACGCCACCGATCAGCGCACCATCGCCGAGCAGATGCGGCGCCGCGATCGCGATGAGGAGATCCTCCTCGGACTCGGTTTCTCCCCCATGGACGCCGGCCGCCAACGGTTCGATCTCGGCGGCGGCGTGCGCATCGACTGGCCCCCCGAACCGTATGTCCGCGGTCGCTACCGCACCTACTACAACCTCGGTGCGCAAAGCCTCTTGCGCCTGCGTCAGACCGCCTTTTGGCGGTTGGACGATGGGTTCGGAGTGTCCACCAGCGCCGACGTCGAGCAGCGAGTCGATCCCACCAAGGTCCTCCGACTCGCCGGACGCGGCACCCTATCGGAGACCAGCGACGGGGTCGACTGGTGGTCGAGCGTCACGCTCTATCAGGCACTCTCTGGCGACCATGCGCTTGCCTGGCACGCATGGATCAACGGCGAGACCGACGACCCCGTGCCGGTGGAAGAGTACGGTGTGCGCGTCCTGAACCGGCGCAGGATCTACCGCGAGTGGTTGTTTCTCGAGTCCGGTGTGGAGATCAGCTGGCCCCGCCGACACCTACGGGAAGAGCGCGAGCCGTCGTGGGGGATCATCGTCGGCGTGGAGATGCAGGTGGGCCTGAACGACACACCGCCACCGCGACCGTAGGGCGCCTCCACCCGATATCGCAGCACACGGTCAGCAGCACCTCACGCCGAGCGGTGCTCTCACGAACGGCGCCTGGCGTCGATTCTCTCTCTGCGCCATGCACAATCACGCTGTCCATGCAACAATACGCGCGCACCGAAACGCTATGAGGGAGGAAAGATGGCTCTGGTGCAGACCGACGTTGACGGCTCCGTTGCCACCGTCACGTTGAACGACTCCCGACGACGGAACGCCATGTCGCTGGCGATGGCCGACGCCTTGGTCGAGACGTTCGACGACTTGGGAGGACGCGACGACGTCCACGTGGTCATCGTCACCGGCCAGCCACCCGCCTTCTCCGCGGGTGCGGATCTGGCTGACCTCGAGTCGGCCGATGCGGATCGCCTCCGGCGAATCTACAACGGCTTTCTCGCGGTCTCCCGCTGCCCTCTTCCCACCGTTGCCGCTGTCAATGGCGCTGCGGTCGGTGCTGGCCTCAACCTCGCGCTTGCCTGCGACGTCCGCATCGCGAGCGAGTCTGCACGGTTCGAGTCACGGTTCCTCGACCTCGCTATCCATCCGGGTGGCGGCCACACGTGGATGCTGCAGCGGCTGGTCGGCAGCCAGGCGGCAACAGCCATGGTCGTGCTCGGGCATCCGGTGTCCGGTCGCGACGCGGTGCGTCTCGGGATGGCGCTGATGTGCGTCGAGGACTCCGATCTCATGCCAACCGCCCGCCAGCTCGCAAACAGAGCAGCGGACGCACCACGACACCTGATCACCGAGCTGAAGCGTACCCTCGCGGATACCGCCGCACTGAGCGATCACCAGCAGGCGGTGGACATCGAGCTCGTCGGGCAGATGGCATCGCTCGAGGGCCAAGAGTTTCAGACGCGCCTCGCACGCTTGCGTGAGAAGATCGCTACGCGACGCGCCTCCCGAAGCTCCGGATCCGGTTCTCGGTAAGCGTGATGCAGCGTCTCGAACGCGGAGTCGACCCTCTGTACACTCGCACGCAAGGTCGAGGCAAGCAGTCTCGACGTTCGTTACGAAGCACGAAAGGACCTCCAATCCTCATGGAGAAACGCATGTTCAGAAGCCAGCTACCGATCACCCTACTCCTCCTTACCATCGTGACGCTGTCGCCGTCAGCAGCATCGGCAACGGACCCGATTGGCGCCGTCCACAGGAGCCTCTCCAACGAGCTCCAGGCTCCATTGGACGCCACCATCCGTGCTCCGAAGGGTCAGCTCCGCTCGCTGATGGTCAACCGCCCGATCCCGCTGCGCAGCAGCTCCGCAGAGCCTCGAGCCCGCGCGCTCGCCGTCGCGCAGGCCGTTGCTCCCGCCTGGCACGTCGCACCGGAGGAGCTCACGGTGGTTCGCGTCCACTCCACAGATGGAGCTCTGGTGCACGCCGACGTGGTGCGAACGATCGAAGGGCTCCAGGTTGCCGGACACCCGGCTCGGATCACGACCACAGCGGACGGCAAGCTCGTCGCAGTGACCGGCGGCGTGGACAACCGTTCCGTCGTATCCAGGGCCTCCGTAATGGATGCGGTCGAAGCCGTTCGTCTGGCTGCAATCAAGCTCGAAGGGCGCGTCATCCTCGATCGTCCCGCAGTAACGCAGCCCGCGCACAGCCCCGGCGAGCCGGTCCTGCTGGATTGGGGCGCCACCGCAGGTCGGCAGTTGGCCGCGTGGCAACGGTGGATTCCCACTCACGACGGTCTGCACCTCGGATGGGAGGTCCTGTACACCACGGAGGACCTGAGCGGTCAGTGGAGTGTCTGGGTTGACGGGTCCACCGGCCGGCTGCTGCGCATGGAGTCGCTGACCTTCTTCGATGCCCCTACGGGTACAGTTTTCGACCAAGGCAGCCCGCAACCTCACGCCACAGTCGGTGCGCCCCAACCAGGATCTCCTGACATCGTGGAGCGTGTTGAGGTGTCCTTCGCCGGCGATCCTGTCGCGTCTCCGGCGGGCTGGGTCGGACCCGAGATGCAAGCATGGGGCAACAACGCGATTGTCCTGGAAGACCACGACAACGACTATGGACAGGGCACCCTCGGACAGACGGCCGAGGCAACCGACGGCGCGTTCGACTTCCCTTTGCAGCTCGGAAACGGTGCGCCCACGATTACCGAGTTCGTGCCGGCAGTTGCCACCAACATCTTCTACTGGGTCAACCTCTACCATGATTACCTGTACGACCTCGGCTTCAACGAGGCAGCCGGGAACTTTCAGAACGACAACTTCGACCGCGGCGGTCGCGACGGCGATCCCCTGGTCGTTTTCATCCAGCAAGGCGCTCTAGTGAGCGACGAGCCCCAACGCAACAACGCCTACATGAGCACGCCTCCGGATGGGTTCTCACCCACGATGGGCATGTACGTCTGGGGTCCGTACGGCGGAGGTTGGTTCACAGACTCCGCCCTCGACGCAGAGATCATCCTGCACGAGTACACCCACGGGCTCACAGGTCGGTTCGGGCGCGGATGGGGATCAGCTCAGTCCGGCGCGATGAACGAGGGAAACTCCGACTTCATGCCACTGAACATGCTCGTACCGGAAGGTGCGAATCCGGCCGGAAGGTACCCTGTTGCCACCTACTCGAGCCAGGACTTCATGAGTGGTATCCGGACCCGGCCGTACTCCACCGATCCGACGATCAACTCGCTCACCTACGCCGAGTTCGGCAAGGTAGCGGGACGGCCCGAGGTCCATGCCGATGGCGAGATCTGGGCTCAGGTGCTGTGGGAGATCCGCGACCGATTGATCGACCGGCACGGTTTCGAAGAAGGAACCCGACGTGCCGCCATCCTGCTGATGGACGCCATCCTGCTCTCCCCACCCAACCCGACCATGGTCGAGGGCCGTGACGCGTTCCTCCTCGCGGATCGCGCCCGCTACGGAGGCGCGGACCACGACGCACTCTGGAGCGCGTTTGCTGCCCGTGGTCTCGGCTACGCGGCCTATGGCGGAACCAGCGGCGACCAGATCGAGGTGATCGCGTCGTCGGACACACCGACGACTGCGACCCCCGGCCTCCTCAGTCCTGACGAGTTCGTCGTCGAAGGCTCGTCGCCAGTGGTCTATGTTGCCGATCCGAACGGTACGATCCACGAGCTGGAGATCAGCACCACAGCCGGCGACGAGGAGCTCGTCCCACTTGCCACGGACGGCACTCTGGAGACCGCCGATATCGTGACGGCGCGCGGCCCGGTGACACCTGGAGACGGCGTGCTCCAGGTCAGCTCGGGCGAACAGGTCACCTTCCGTGCAGGCGCTGCAGAGCCGATCACGCGATCCGTGCGCGCTCTGCATCGTGTCAGCGTCGGAGGAAGCGGAGGTATCGAGCCCATCGAGGGCGAAGAGCTCCTCACACAGCTCGTTGGCGACGACAAGACCGCCCGCTACGAGCTCGGGTTCGCCAGCGAGTTCGGCATGGACACGGCGATCTACGTATCGACCAACGGGCTCCTGGCCCACTACTACATCGAGAACGATGCGCTCAGCCAGAGCTCCCGTCTCGAAGACATCACGGCGATCGCACCTCTCTGGTACGACCTCCGCACCGACGGGACAGCTCAACCCGACGAGGGGATCTACGTCGCCAGGGGCGACGGCTGGGTGCGCTTCCGGTGGTGCGCCGAGACGTGGGAGCCGAACTACGCCCCGGGATCGCCCGTCAACTTTGCCTGCACAGTGTATGAGGACGGCCGGATCGAGTTCGCCTACGGCGAGGGCAATACGGGTTTCAATGACGCCTATGGCCGTCAGCCGAGCCCAACGATCGGCCTCGGCTATGGCGACGTCTCCGTCCTCGTGTCCGGCTATGATCGCAATGCGGACCTCGAGATGGCCGCACCCGTGCAGCTGCGACCAGTTGGCGGCCTCACCTCCGCACTCGCCGTCCAACCACTCTGGGCTGGCATGCAGGCTGAACTGGCGTTCACTCTGGACAGCGCCCATCCGGCGATGACCGTCACGGCCACAACCAACGACAGCTCGCTGGCCCGAGTCATCGGCGCGACCTCGGTCGATCTCGCTGCAGGCGTCGGCGTCGGGAGATTTGCCGTCGAGGGGCTACGGGCCGGCGCCACCACCATCACCCTCACAGCATCAACCGGCGATGCGATCACCGTGCCGGTGGAGATCTACGACCTCGAACCCACTCCGATCGCGAGTGATCAGCTCGTGGTCGTCAGCGGACCGTTCCTCCAGACCGACGCCCCGGCCGCCGTCCGTCTCGGAGACGCGCTTCTGGCTCCGGTCGGTCAGGGCGCGAAACGGCAATCGTTCCGGCTCCCAGTGGATGCCACGGTTGCGGCCGGAGCGGCAGATCTGGACCTTCGTTGGAACGACCGCACGCTGACTCGTACCGTGGAGGTCAGCTCAACACCTGCAGAGATGGCCATCACCGACGTGTTCCCCGCGGTACCCGCGCCTGGCCAACGGTGCATGCTCCACCTTGCCGGTGGACCGCTGCCCGGCTCTGAACAGACCCTCGTTGCACGCTTTGAGACGAGCGGCGGTGACAGCCACCCGGTACAGATCCGCAATGTCCTGCCGGACGGACGTCTCCTGATCGACCTCCCGGACACACTGGGAACCGGGTCGGGCATGCTCCGTGTCGAGATGAGCACTGACACACAAACCCTGGTGTCGGAACGAAACCTCACCATCGGCGAGCCCGAGCTGCCGACGCTGCAGATTCTCCCGAATGCAGGAGCCCAGGTCGCACCCGGCTCGAGATTGGTGCTGACAACGATACACGGCGGAGGGCTATCGGCCACCGGCAACGTCATGCACATCAGAGGCTCCGGCCTCGACGAGAGGATCACACCCGCCACGGACACTGGCGCCGAGGTGGCATTCCGTCTTCCGGCAGCGGTCCTGCCCGGTCAACTGACAGTCACTCCGCTGCTCACCCTGGGCGGGGTCGAGATGGCCGGTGTCGAGGTCGATCTGGAAGTGGTCGGCGGGCTTGCAGCGCCTTCGGTTGCCTCCCTCAGAGCGTCCGATCTCAGCGCGGGTTGGCTCGAGGTGACACTCCAAGGGACCATCCTGCCGGCCAGCCCGCGCGATCTCCAGATGCAGCTTACCGCTGGTCCGCGCGTACGCTGGCTGGACGCTGCCTCTGTCTCGCTGACCGACGGCAATGCCTCGTTCGTGCTCCCTGGGGATCTCCCCGCAGGCGTCGTCAAGCTCAGCCTGCGCCAACGCCTCGACGACGATTGGACCGTCTGGAGCGCGCCGGCGGCAGTGATCGTGCCCGGTCCGGTTCAGATCGCTGCAGCCGCTGCCACGGAAGGTGTCAACGACACCTACTGGCAGACAGATGCAGCGATTCTCAACCCGGCCGACACGCCGATCGCGGTGACGCTCACGGCACGGTCTGGTGTCAGCGCAACGATCTCAGTGCCAGCCAACGGTCAGAAGCCCCTGGCAAACGTCCTCGGCGGCATCCTGGGAGTCGAAGGAACGTCGCCATTGACGATAGAGGCCCCGGGGACGGCCATTGTTGCCTCACGGACCTTCAACCAATCCGATGTCGGCACATACGGTCAGTATCTGCCTGGAGAACGCGCGACTGCCACGCTTCGCAGCGGCTCGCCCGTGGAGCTGATCGGGCTTGCAGAGAACGACGCGTTCCGTACGAACCTCGGCCTGGTGAACGCCAGTCCGGAACCTGCTGTGCTCGAGGTCGTGCTGCGCGACGCCTCCGGCACCGTCGTTGACCAGCGTCTGGTGCACCTGCCTGCGAAGGCCGCACGGCAGATCAACCGCATCTTCGCTACGTGGGGGGAACGTCAGGTCGATACGGGACGCGCCACCGTCCGCCTGCACCGTGGCGATCGTGTGCACGTGTACGGCTCGGTGGTCGACAACACCACCGGAGACCCCACGACGATCCCCGCGATTGCGGGCCCCGAGCATGACAACACCGTCACCGAGCTATGGGTCCCAGCCGCGGCCGCCGCACCCGGTCTGAACAGCACCGTCTGGCGCACCGACCTTGTGGTGGTCAACACCACGACCCAAACCGCACGGGTGAACGTCGAGCTGATCGGTGAGATCACCGCTGCTCCAATCTCGCTCAGCGTCGGCGCAGGTGCCTCGCAGCGCATCACCGACGTTGTCGGCGACGGTGGGTTCCAGATCGAAGGATCCGGTGCACTGCGACTCACGGCTTCGGTGCCGGTGATCTCGCTGGCCAGAGTGTATAACCAGGCCGCAGACGGCACCTTTGGTCAAGTCATGCCGGCGGTACCGGCAAATGAAGGCTTGCGGGGCAACGAGGTTGGTTGGCTACCGATGCTGGCAGGATCCGAGGGCTTTCGTACCAACGTCGGTCTCGTTAACCCGAACGACATGATGCAGCGGGTGCGCCTGTCGTACCGAACTGCAGAGGGCATAGAGTTGGACACCGATCTGGTGACCCTCGATCCCGGAGAGTGGCGACAGCTCGGAAAGGTGCTGGGCACGCAGACACCTTCCGGGTTCGTCCGCGTGCACGTCAGCGAGGGACAGGGCCCAGTGCTCGTCTACGGATCCGTAGTGGATAACGCGACTGGCGACCCGACCACTGTTCCAGTGGTCCGATGACCGGTGCGAACGTCCGTTCAGCACGTGCAGACCCACGACTGGCTGCCCATGCAGTCGCAGGGAGGTCTCGAGCCACGGTACACTACGGGCGAGCGCTCGGTCTCGCAGTGCTGGTCCACTGCTGGATCACACGGGCTTCATCTGTGGGGCTCAGGATCATGAAGAGGATCGCTCGAGCCCCGTGCAGCGCCGTGTTGGGGTACCAGCCTTCGTAGGAATCGAGTGACTGGAGAGTGATGCAGGCTGCGACCGACATACTGCGGAAGTTCCCTTTCCTGAACTCCCCGTTCGTCGAACGGTGGATCCTGCGTGCCGCGTCGAGCCCCGTCGCATCGCTCGTTCACCGGCGTGAACGAGCGAGCCTCCGTGAGCTTCGGTCGCTCGCGCGGGTCCTTGTGATTGCGGACACGAACATCGGCGACTCCATCCTGCTGCAGCCGGCCGTGGCTGCACTGGCGCGGCACCTCCCGGAGGTGGAGGTCGACTACGCCTTCAACGACAAGATGGGCGAGCTGCTGAGCGCGGACCCGCGCCTTCACAGAGCACTCCCGATTCTGCGCGGAGGCGAAGAGCACCACCTTGCCAACCTCGATGCGTTACGGGCCTGCATGGCTGATGGCAGCTACGACCTGGTCGTCAACTTCTGCCCGTTCTTCACTCCGGAGGAGCTCCGGCACGGCGGCGGCGTCGTCGTGACCCCGGTCACCCTCGCGATCGAGCTCCTCAGGGCGTATCAACGTGGCGAGATCGCAGCTCTCCCCTACCACGCGTTCGCCTTCGTTGACCGTCTCGTGAGCGGCCACCGCTCTCCACCGGCTGACCCGATCACCGCTGAGCCGACCACCGACACAGTCGTGTTCGTTCCGACAGCACGCCGGCGGGCGATGGCCACCTATCTGAAGGAGCACGGATGCGGGGCAGACGAGCGATTGGTTCTGGTCAACCCTGACACCTCCAACGCGTCCACCTTCCTCGGCGTCCGGTTTCACGTCGCCCTCATCCGACAGCTCCTCGCCAGCGGCGCCGTCGACGGTATCGTGCTCGCCCATGCCTTCCGCTACCGCGGCATCGAGCGCGAGATTCTCGAAGCGTTGGATGCCACCAAGATCGTGACTACACCTGAGCGACTCCCTCTTCTGGACTTCGCCGCATTGGTCGACTGTTGCGCCGGTTACGTGGGCGGCGACACTGGCCCGCTGCACGTCGCTGCAGCCCGCAAGTACTGTCCCGTCGACAGACGACCACACCGGAACCAGACCGTGGTGACCGGAGTGTTCAAGGCAACGGATCCGCGAGTTTACGGGTATGATACCCTGCGAAGCGACATGATCGACTCCTCCCAGGACGCCCCGGCAGTCACCTTCGAGTCCAGGCCCGACTGTAAGAACCTCACCTGCTCGGTGCAGCGCATCACCGCTACCTGTCCAACCACCGCGTGCCACCAGGCACTCCGGCCCGACCTCGTAGCGCGATCCATGATCGGAGCGCTGGCGGACAGGAGCGATCGCGGCACCCTGATATCGTTTCCGGCCCGAACACGACCCGAGCCGATCGATTGGTCACACGAGGATGTCGGCGAGTCGCGTTAACGACACCTCCGCTGAGCTGGACGTGACCCGTCCATCGGAGGGCACGGCAGTGCACATTTCGTGCGGCGACTCCGCTGATCGCTTTCACGTCGCGGTTTCGCGCCCATCAGTACCGGCGGGGGTGCCGGTCAACCCATGGAATGTTCTGATCACTGGTGCCGGGCTCTTGGTGGGTATAGCCGTCCTTCTCGGGATCTGCGCAGCGTTCGATCGAGATCTCTTCCTGCGTGCCCTGGGTGTGATGACGGCAAGCGTCGTCGGCGGACGGATCCCGGCAATTCTCACCGGCCTCGAGCTGCAGCTCGGCGCCCACACCACGGCGTTCCTGATGATGCTCATCAACACCGCATGGCTGTTCATCGCATTCCCGCTGTTCGTGGTGTTCTCTCAACGGGTCAGCCGGGGCAAGATCCTCAGCAGGTTCGTGGCGTCCACAGCCGACCGGGCATCCACCCAGCGGCAACGGATCGATCGAATCGGCACCTGGGCGCTACCGGTCTTCATCTGGCTCCCGTTCCCACTCACCGGCGCGGTCGTCGGCGCGGTCATCGGTCTGCTGATGGGAATGCCGCACCGACGGTTGATGTACCTCGTAGTCCCGTCCATGTGGGTTGGCATCTTCACGTGGAGTGTCGGATTCGAGCACCTTATCGCCCTGACTGGCCACACCGGCAAGATCATCTGCTGGTCGGTGACCGGTGTAATCCTCCTCTACTCTCTGATTGCCAGAGCCCGTCAGCTCGCGTAACCGTACCCGTCGAGGAGAGCAGGATGTCGCAGAGTACTGTCGTGGTTGTCACCATGCCGCGCAGCGGTTCCTCGCTGCTGGCCGGAATGCTCCACCACCTCGGTGTGCCAATGGGCTCAGAGGACGATCTCGCCAAAGGCAGCCACCTCAACCGCTTCGGCTGCTACGAGGACCAGGAGTTCCAGCGGATCAGCCTCAATATCCTGTTCGAGGCGCGCCTTCTTCTCGACTTGACGCGGCGTCTGGACCTTGACGAGGCGTCGCTGGCTACCGCGGTTGCCCGCCACCGCAACGAGATCGAGCGCTTCGCTCGGCGGAACACGGGGTCGCTGTGGGGGTTCAAGGACCCCGGCATCATCTACGCGCTACCTCACCTCCATCACCTGCTCTGCAACCCTGTCTACATCCATTTGACTCGCGATAGGGCAGCCACTGCGCGCTCGCTCTACCGCACGATGCGGCCGTCCTACTGGTTACCGGAGATGCGGGCGAAGTTCCCGCTGTTCACGCCTTCGAACCGGATCCGGCTGATCGGCCGCGCCCTTCGGCTGCTGGTGACTCGACCCGGCCGCTATGTCGACCTGGAGTTCTTCGAGCAGGTGATTCAGCAGGGCCAGGAGCGTGTTGCGCAGTTCCTTGCCGACAAACCGTCACTCCACGTGGAGCTGGCCGCGCTCATCGACGACGCAGATGGCACAGTGGAGCAGATCGTGGACTTCCTCGGCATCCGGCCCTCTTCGGAGCAACGCCAGCGCGCTCGTGCCTTCATCCACCCGGAGCTCCTGCACGCGACGAGCAGCAACGCCGCCAGTACAGCCTGAGTCCAGTCCAGCGGCATGCCCTGCACCGTCCAACGTCACCCATCCGTAGCCGGATTCATCGGAACGCGGTACGCTCGAAGCATGAAGTACACAACGAAGTTCCTCGAGACCGGATGGGTGCAGGTGCTGATCGGCGACGCCCTCGCCTACGAGTACATGAAGTTCACCCATGGCTGGTTGCTGTGGCGACCAGGGGACGGAAACAGGGGTCCCAGCAACCTCCTGCTCATCCACGACCCCAACCACAATCAGCCACCCCTACCGGTGCCGCTGAAGTTCTGGGGCTCGGACTCGCCCCCGGTCAGTGGCCCGCCAGCACAGATGCCACCGAGCGGGAGCCCGTAGCCTGCCAATCGCGGCGAGCTGCGCACGGGCGATTCTCTCAAGAGTCGCGAACGTCGACGTGGCCGACGTGGTTGCGCACCACGACGCCCCACTGGACACGCGTCAGTCGGACGTCGTTGATGGCGCGACTCCGAGTTCCCGTAACGAGTCAGGGGCCTCGGCGATCGCCCAGACGAGACCGGCGGCGGCGGCCACATTGTCCGCGAGGACCTTCGGATCCACCTTGTCCAGCGTATCGGCCGGGCTATGGTGCAGATCGAAGTAACCTTCGTTGTGAGTCCTGTAGCCGATCCCTGGCACCCCCGCCTCGCGCAACGTCCTCACGGAGTAGTCGATCGCTCGCTCCATCGACCGCGAGCCGGCCAATCGGTGGCCCACGACGTCGCACAGCTCGGACAGCCACGCCCACGCGAAGGTGTCGTTCTGGCCGGCAGCGACAACCACCGCCTGCTTCTCGGCG
>CAZEJK010000029.1:18041-36587 GCA_964512045.1 uncultured Thermoanaerobaculia bacterium | reverse complement strand
CCAGGACCGGAGCCGGGCTGCGGCGTCGTCGGTTCTGCGAGTGAGACTGGGTGGGCGGGGGAGCTCATACCTAACCGCTAACGCGGCCCGCGGCCGCGTTGGACGGTAAGACCACAAGCACACCGTCACGATCACGACCTCTGCTATGATCGGGCAGACGTCATCGTGCCGAGATCGTATTCCCGAACACGGCGCGGCTGTGGCAGTATCGATCTGCCCTCAACAGCTCGCTGCCAAAGGAGCCAGCCGACATGAGTGACCTTAGCTTTTTCGAACAGGTGAACCGCAACTTCGAGAAGGCCGCACGGCTCACCGACCACCCCGTCGGCCTGCTCGATCAGATCAAGCAGTGCAATGCTGTGTACCACATGACGTTCCCCGTCAAGCGTGACGACGGCAGGATCGAGGTCCTCCACGCCTGGCGAGCGGAGCACTCGCAGCACAAGCTGCCCACCAAAGGCGGCGTCCGCTACGCCGAGCACGTCAACGAGGACGAGGTGATGGCGCTGGCCGCACTGATGACGTACAAGTGCGCCATCGTCAACGTCCCGTTCGGCGGCGCGAAGGGTGGCATCAAGATCAACGCCGCCGAGTACTCCGAGCCCGAGCTGGAGCGGATCACGCGGCGGTTCACGTTCGAGCTGATGCGCAAGAACTTCATCGGGCCGGGCACGGATGTGCCGGCGCCCGACTTCGCAACCAGCCCACGCGAGATGGCCTGGATCGCCGACACCTATCAGACACTCGCTCCGAACGAGCTCAACGCGATGGCGTGTGTCACCGCGAAGCCTGTCGGTCAGGGCGGCATCAACGGGAGGGTGGAGGCCACCGGTCGGGGCGTGTACTACGCGCTTTCGGAGGCGTGCTCCGTGGCCGAAGACATGCGGGCCCTGAGCCTGAACCCGGGTCTCGTCGGCAAGCGCGTTGTCGTCCAGGGCCTCGGCAACGTCGGCTACCACGCCGCGAAGTTCGTCACCGAGGAAGGGGGCGCCGTCCTTGTGGGCGCCTGCGAGTATGAAGGCTCGATCTCCAAGCCCGACGGTATCGACGTCGAGGATCTCATGCGCCACCGCCGCGAGACCGGCTCGATCCTGGGCTTTCCAGGGGCCACCGATCTCGAGCACAACGCCACCGGTCTCGAGCTGGAGTGCGATATCCTGATCCCGGCTGCATTGGAGAACCAGATCACCAGCGAGAACGCTCCTCGGCTGCATGCCAAGATCATCGCCGAGGGCGCCAACGGACCGATGACGGCGGATGCCAGCGCCATGCTGTCCCAAGCCGGAGTGCTGGTCTTGCCGGACGCGTATGCCAACGCGGGTGGCGTCACGGTCTCCTACTTCGAGTGGCTCAAGAACCTTCAGCACGTCAGGTTCGGCCGTATGGAGAAACGGTTCGAAGAGACCGCCTTTCGACAGCTCGTCAAGGCGATCGAAAAGGCCACCGGCACATCGTTCTCGCAAACAGACATCGCGGCGCTCGCAAAGGGTCCGGACGAGCTCGACCTGGTCAACTCTGGCCTCGAGCAAACGATGATCGAGTCGTACCACGAGATCCGCGAGATTCACAAGCGCTCCAGCGGAGCGGCGGATCTGAGGACGGCATCATTCATCTCGGCGATCGACAAGATCGCCACGAGCTATCAGGACCTGGGCATCTTCCCCTGACGCGGCCGCACGCCGCAACCAGAGGGAGGGATCCTCCGGAGGTGCCGGTCCCGGCTTCTGTGCGCTCAGCTCGCCCCGACGCTGTACGCAAACAGCAGCTGGGCCGTGTAGTACATCGGTAGACCCGCCACTCGGTTCCATATCTCAGCCCGGATGAACCGCTGTCGCGCCACGAACAGGTCCGACGCGTAAAAGAGCACGCTCGCACCCATCACCGTCCACGCTCCGACGCTCCAGCCAGCTGACAGACCGCCCCAGACCATCACCGTGATCACGGCGATGTACGCAGCAACGGCGACCCGAAGCACGCCAACATGGGGCCACAGCCAGCGTGCTGCCAACACGCTCGCCACCACCACGGGCGCTGCCAGCAGCAACGGCCATTCAGAGGCTGGAACCAGATGAAGGAAGGCCAGCACGTACGCAACATGACCGAGAAGGAAGATCGTCAGGCCGACACGAAACGCGACTCCCTCGCCGAGCAGCGACACGTCGCCTACCGCGCACAGAACAAGCCCGAGCAGTAACCATGCCCCGAACGGACCTGAGCCGGGGAACCGGACGACAGCCAGTGCGACAAACGCCAACGAGGCAACAGGCTTGGCGCTGTATCGCATCCACCGCAGCTGCTTCCACTCACCGATCAGAACAGTCGCGACCGCAGCCGCGACAACCGCTCCAGCTCCAACCACGGACGTCATCTGCTCACCGTACCCTCACCACACAGCCGGAACAACCCGAAGCATGACCGCCAACGCGGCCGCGGACCGCAACCGAGGTGACGCTCCGATGGAGCCGGTCTGGCCAGCACGTGGCCACAACTTCTGCTACCCTACCAACGTTCACGACTCGAGCAGCACCTGTGCGGGCCACGAGCCGAAAGCATGCGGAGCGATGAGCCGATGGCTACGAGAAAGCACGCAGTACTCAACGATGATGGAACGGCCGAGTTTGTCTGTCCGGAGTGTGGTCGTACCCTCATCCTGGACCCCGACCGGCCGGTTCGCAGTGACACACCACTGCGAATGCGCGTGCAGTGTGAGTGCTCGCGAACGCACGTGGTGTTCGTGGAGCGGCGCCTGTACGTCCGCAAAGAGGTCAACCTTCGCGGGCAATGGACTCGTCCCGATGAGTCGGTCAGCCAACGCCTCACCGTACAGAACGTGTCGCGAACGGGCATGCTGCTGCACCTGGACCAGCCGGACTCGTTGGCATGTGACGATCACCTCATCGTAGAGTTTGCGCTCGGTGCGCCACGGCTCACGACGTTCCGCAAGGAGGTGATCGTGCGCAGAGTGCTCGGACCGATTGTCGGTGTCGAGTTTGCCCCCGGACCGAACGGTGACGCATACGATCCGGTGTACGACCTCGCCCTCGCCCAGCACCCGACGCAACGCAGCACCGCGTTCGTACCGTGACGAGAGAACGCTGGCGATGTCAGCTCCCGATCGGGAGACTCGAGCTCGGGCTGTCTATCCGGAGCTCTCGCCAGATCAGCGTGGACTCGGCAACGAAGCAGGCCGTTCCCGGACCGGTCAGTGTGATCCGCACCACCTCATCCATCGGCCGACCGCTCCACAACCACAGGTAACGCTCGAAGAACCGTCCCGGGAACCTGTTGATCACCACGCCATTTGCGGCCGTACCCGGGACGAGCCGGTACACCGTGGTCCGACCGGAGGCATGGTCCATCCGCAGCATCACCGGCGGCACCCGGAACAACATGCTCTGCACACGGCCGCGCAGGTTGAGCTCGAGATCGAAGTACCCCAGCAGAATATGGTCAGAGAACGGCACCTCCACCGGCGTCTCCATCACCAGCCGAGACCGGCCCACCTCGACCAGATCCTCTTCCAGCGGCAGCGCGCGACGTTCCAGCAGGACCGCGTACGGGTCCGACCTCGTCGTCCGAGGCTCGTAGTAGCGGAACAGCGTCCGCCACGTGGCCGGGGCGTCGAGCATCTGATGCCGCTTGCCCACGGGCACGTACTCGTTCACGATCCACCGCGGGCCATCCGCTGCGTACCGGCGCGCACTCCACGCATCGAGCTCGGCCGTGTACGCCGAGTACAGCTGGAGCGTTGGCGTGGGGGCCCACTGGAGGCCGTTCGCCGGCGCGATCTGGCACTCCCACGGCAACGTCCCCACCGGGCCTGGCGCCGGCCCGAGCCGCGCGTGCCACTCTTCCGGAAGCACCAGCTCACGCATCTGTTCGGCGCTCCTGGCCGCCAGCTCACGTCGGGTATCGGACCAGCGCAGCACCGCGCTCAGGTTGCGCACACCTTCCCGAGCGGTGGCAGCTCGGAAAGCAGCCGAGCCCGCCTCTGCAGCCGTCCGCTGCGCCACGACAGCAGAGCCCGCCAGCAGCATCACGCCCGCAACGACCCCGGCAGCGACGCTCCGCCAGCGTGTCGACACCAGCACGGTGAGCGCCACGAGACCACACAAGAACCCGAACAGCTGGAGCTCATGGCCGTCCTGACGCACGTACGCGAGCCGAAACTGGATGAGCACCAGCGGCGCCGTCAGCAGGACCCACCGACGCACGCGACCGTCGCTCCACCCAACCCACGCGACACCGATCCACACTGCCACCGCCGCCACCCCCACCAGCAGCCCTGAGGCGGGTCCGACGATGCTGTTCGCCACGCTGTACCCCGATACCACCTCGAGGGCACGCTGGGCCCAGATCCACGCCACACCGGGCGAGCCGAAGCACACGCCGGCCATGACAGTGAAAGCGAGCACAGCAGTAGCGATCATCTCCCACCGCACCGGACGCTTCAGGAGCATGCGCTCTCCGAGCACCGCGAGGCCCACCACTGCAACCGAGGCCACCCCAAGCGACGTCTTCACGAGCACAAAGACCCCAGCCAACGCCGCGCTCGCAACCCCTGGCCATCGCAACCGGAGCTCGACGGCGGTGAACGCGAGCCACGCCAACGTCAGCAACCACAGGCCCTCGGTCTCCAGAAAAAGCGCAGGGGCCATGACCAGCACGACCACGCCGCTCAGCACCGCTCCCGCATGCTCGGCGCGTCGCCACCAGATCACCAGCGAGGCGATCACGAGGGAGTGGATTACAAGCGCAAGACCTGTCGCCACTGCAAGGTTCCTCGCAACGTCCAGCGGCGCAATCAGGAACGCCAACGGGCCATAGGTAAAAACCAGCTCCGTGCCAAAGGTGATGTCCTGGCTCGCCGCCGCATTGACGACCCATTGCCAGGCAGGATCGATACCGCGAGGACCGAAGGCCACGAAGCGGCCCGGAAACAGGGCCAGGGCATACCAGGCCACAGCCACAGCGGCCGCGACCCGCATCCACCCGGGCTCGGAGACCGAACCGTCAGCGTTTGGATCCGTCACCATCGGACGTCCGACGCCGCGCCTGCCGCCCTGCGCCCTGCACCGGCCTTGCGTGCCCGGTGGCCTCAACGGGCGAGCTGGCGGAGAACCGTGTGCAGGATGCCACCATTGATCAGGTAGTCCGCCTCCACCGGGGTGTCGATCCGGCAGGTGGCCTGGAACTCGATCACGGACCCATCGCTTCGGCGCGCCCGCACCGTCGCCCGCTGCTGCGGCTCCGGCTTCGCCGGCATGTCGATGTCGAGCTGCTCTTCACCGGTCAACCCGAGGCTGGAGGCGCTCTCCCCTTCGTCAAACTGGATCGGTACCACTCCCATCCCGACCAGGTTCGACCGGTGGATCCGCTCGAAGCTGGTGGCAAGCACCGCTCGAACGCCAAGCAGCGCCGTACCCTTGGCGGCCCAGTCCCGCGATGATCCGGTTCCGTACTCGGCGCCTGCCAGCACGACCAGGGGCGTCGACTCGGCCGCATAGCGCATCGCCGCGTCGTAAATCGACATCTGCTCGCCCGTCGGCACGTACTTCGTGTAGCCGCCCTCCGTCTGAGGCACCAGAAGGTTGCGCAGACGGATATTGCCAAAGGTCCCACGCACCATCACCTCGTGGTTGCCGCGGCGCGATCCGAAGCTGTTGAACTCACGTTCACTCACCCCGTGCTCCCGCAGATATCTGGCTGCGGGCGAGTCCAGCGGAATCGCACCAGCCGGGCTGATGTGGTCCGTGGTCACGGAGTCTCCGAGCATCGCCAGCACCCGTGCTCCGCGGATCGGCTCGAGGTCCGGCACCTCCGGGGTGACCTCCATGAAGAACGGCGGATGTCGGATATACGTCGACTCCGTATCCCAGTCGTGCAGCTCACCCCCGGTCACCTCGATCTCCTGCCACTCCTCGGCGCCGGTGAACACATCGGCGTACTTCTCGCGGAACGCTTCCGGGCTCACCGCAGCCTCCACCGTCTCGCGAATGAGCTGCTGTGAAGGCCACAGATCGCGCAGATACACCGGCTCGCCATCGTTTCCGGTACCGATCGGATCCCGTGTGAGATCAGTATTCACCGTCCCGGCCAGCGCGTACGCCACCACCAGAGGGGGGCTCGCGAGATAGTTCGCACGGGTATCCGGGTTGACGCGGCCCTCGAAGTTGCGGTTGCCAGACAGCACACTGGCCACCACCAGATCGCCAGCACGGACAGCCTCCGAGATCGCGTCCGGCAACGGCCCCGAGTTACCGATACAGGTGGTGCACCCGTAGCCCACCAGATGGAACCCCAACGCTTCCAGTGACGTTGTCAGCCCCGCCTTCTCGTAGTAATCGGTCACGACCCGGCTACCTGGTGCGAGCGAGGTCTTGACCCACGGCGGCACCTTCAGACCGCGCTCGACGGCAGCCTTGGCCAACAGGCCAGCGGCGAGCATCACCGACGGGTTGGAGGTGTTCGTACAGCTGGTGATTGCGGCGATCACCACGTCTCCGTGCGACAGCTCAAACTGCTCTCCGTCCAGCTCCACTGGCACGGCGGCGTCGGCTCGCTCGGCCTGGCCGAACGTGGTCGTCAGGTCATCGCGCCATTGCGGGTGCATCCCGGACAGCGCGATGCGGTCCTGCGGCCGTTTCGGGCCAGCCAGGGACGGCTCGATGGTACCCAGGTCAAGCTCCACGGTCCGGCTGAACCGAGGTTGCACATCTCGCTGTCGCCACAGCCCCTGCGTCTTGCAGTACCGCTCCACGAGATCGACGGTGGCCTCGTCCCGGCCGGTCATCCGCAGGTACGACAGCGTCAGGTCGTCCACCGGGAAGAACCCCATCGTGGCGCCGTACTCCGGCGACATGTTGGCAATGGTGGCCCGATCCGGCAAGCTGAGATGATCCAACCCGTCCCCGAAGAACTCCACGAACTGGCCAACGACACCGAGCTCGCGCAGGATCTGCGTGATGGTCAGCACCATGTCGGTGGCCGTGGTCCCCTCGCTGAGCCGTCCGGTCAGCTTGAAGCCGACAACCCTGGGCGACAGCATGAAGATCGGCTGGCCGAGCATCACGGCCTCGGCCTCGATGCCACCGACCCCCCAGCCGACGACACCGAGCCCGTTGATCATCGTCGTATGGCTATCGGTCCCGACCAGCGAGTCTGGGAACGCGACGCCATCTCGCTGCATCACGACCGTGGCCAGGTACTCCAGGTTCACCTGATGGACGATTCCTGTGGCCGGCGGCACCACCGAGAAGTTGTCGAACGCCTGCTGGCCCCACTTCAGGAACTCGTACCGCTCCCGGTTGCGCTCGAACTCCTTGCGGGCATTCAGGCGCAGCGCATCGGGGCGGCCGAAGTAGTCCACCTGCACCGAGTGGTCGATCACCAGATCGCACGGCACCAGAGGATTGATCCGCTTCGGATCCGTACCGAGACGCTGACACGCCTCACGCAGCGCCGCCAGATCGACGACCCCGGGAACGCCGGTGAAGTCCTGCAGGACGACGCGACCGGGCTTGAACGGAACCTCGGTCACCTCTCCGTCTGGCTGCCAGGAGGCGAGCCGGCGGACATCGTCCTCCTCGACGACGAACCCGTCGACCGTGCGGAGTGCTGCTTCGAGCAGCACCTTGACCGAGACCGGCAGGCGATCAGGATCACCGACTCCCTGGCGCGCCAGCTGTGAAAGATCGTAGTACGCCACCTCTCCACCGACGGTGGCCAAGCGACGTCGAGCTGAGAATGGATCCTGAGTCATATCTCCCTCCCGAACCGTGCTGCCACTCTACAACACTCAAGCGCTGCAGCTCTTCCCCCCGATTTCGCGAAACCCGGCGATCGCGCTAAGGTAGGCCACGACATCTTCAGGAGAGGACCGCCACGAGCCGTTGCTGTCCTTCCAGATGGGGTGACGATGCCGGAACCTGCTCTCGCTCTCTCAGAGCTTCACATAGCCCGCGCAGCGCGCGATCGATACGGCTTGGACCAGCGACTGTTCGCAACCGACGGTCGCACGGTGATCGCCGATCCCCAGATCGCGCGCGAGATCGCCGATCGGATCTCCCGTGCCCGCCATGCAGCCGGTGATCCGGTTGCCACCAACGCCTCCGATCTCTACGCGATGGCGCTGATCCACGAGGCACTGCATCTTCTGATCGCCCGTTACCGCACCTCAACCGGCGAGTCGGTCATGCCGGCACTCCCATCGCACCTGGAGCGCCGTCTCGGCCGTGATCGGCTCGATGCCACCCTGCACCGCTTCCTTGAAGAGTTCCCCCCGGCTCCGGTGTATCGCGGAGAGCTGACGATTGACGAGTATCTTGCCGGTCGCAGCGAAGGCGTGAGCAACCGCGAACGTGCCCTCGAGGAAATGCTGGTGCTGTGGTTGGCAAACGACAACCCGGCCTTCCGTCCATACCGCCACCTGTTTGATGATCGGCAGCTCCAGGTCACCACGGCCTACCTGCCCGTCGTCGCCGGCATGTATCAGTTCTTCTGTCTGGAGCCCGGTTTTGAGGGAGATGGAGAGCAGCTGATGGAGCTGCTCCTCGGCATCGCACGCTCCGACCCGGACTCGCTGGAGGGCCAGCTCCGCTTCCTGATGCGCCGATTCGGCGCGTGGATTGGGGACGCGATCCACAAGCTCCTCGGCGGCCTCGACATGCTCCGCGAGGAGCACGCGCCGCGGTTCGGCGGGCCCGGTCCGGCGCCGGTTTTGGACTTCGCCGACCTGGCGGAGGAGCCGGAGAACTTCTCCACCGACCTCGACTGGATGCCGAACGTGGTGCTGATGGCCAAGAACGCCCATGTCTGGCTTTACCAGCTTTCGATTCGCCACGGTCGCACGATCGCTCGACTCGACGAGATCCCCGAGGTGGAGCTGCAGCGGCTGGCGCGTTGGGGCGTGACCGGTCTGTGGCTGATCGGGCTGTGGCAACGCAGCCCGGCATCGGAACGGATCAAGCGAATGTGCGGAAACCCCGAGGCGGTCGCCTCGGCCTACTCACTGCACGACTATCAGATCGCTGATGACCTCGGTGGAGAACCCGCACTGGACCGACTCCGCCAGCTGGCGTGGCAGCACGGAATCCGTCTCGCCTCGGACCTGGTCCCGAACCACATGGGTATCGACTCGCGCTGGGTGCTCGAGCATCCCGATTGGTTCGTGCAACGAGACACGTGTCCGTTCCCGTCGTACACGTTCGACGGAACCGATCTGTCGCCGCGGTCCGAGATCGGCATCTACCTCGAAGACCACTACTACTCCCGAACAGACGCCGCTGTGGTGTTCAAGCTGGTGGAACGAACCAGCGGACGCGAGCGGTTCATCTACCACGGCAACGACGGCACATCGATGCCGTGGAACGACACCGCCCAGCTCAACTACCTTCGAGATGACGTCCGAGAGGCGATGATCCAGACCATCCTGGCGGTCGCTCGACGGTTCCCGATCATCCGCTTCGACGCCGCCATGACCCTGGCCAAGAAGCACTACCAACGGCTGTGGTTTCCCGAGCCCGGAACCGGCGGCGCGATTCCATCGCGCTCAGACCATCCACTGACGCGAGCGGAGTTCGATGCCCAGATGCCCGAGGAGTTCTGGCGAGAGGTGGTGGACAGGGTGGCAGCCGAGGCTCCGGACACTCTGCTGCTGGCCGAGGCGTTCTGGCTCATGGAGGGCTACTTCGTCCGCTCCCTGGGTATGCACCGGGTCTACAACAGCGCCTTCATGAACATGCTCCGCGACGAGGACAACGAGAAGTATCACAGCGTGATCCGCAACATTCTCGAGTTCGAGCCGGAGATCCTCAAGCGGTTCGTGAACTTCATGAACAACCCGGACGAAGACACCGCGGTCGCCCAGTTCGGGCGCGATGACAAGTACTTCGGTGTGTGCACGCTCATGGTCACCCTGCCGGGCTTGCCGATGGTCGGGCACGGACAGGTCGAGGGGCTGGCCGAGAAGTACGGCATGGAGTACCGCCGGCCGTACTGGGACGAGCACCCCGACCACGGCATGATCGCTCGCCACGAGCGTGAGATCTTCCCGCTCATCCGGCGGCGCACGACGTTCTCCGAGGTGCAGCAGTTCGTGGTGTATGAAGCGAGGACTGCTGAGGGCCACGTCAACCACGATGTGTTCGCCTACTCCAACGGCCGTCAGGACGACCGGGCACTGGTTCTGTACCACAACCGGTACGCCGACACCGAGGTGACCATCCACCACTCGATCCCACTCGAGCGCGCAGCCGGCCAACGACGCGAGCTGGTCGATGCGCTCGGACTGAGCCGCGACAGCACCGCCTGGTGCGTGTGGCGCGATCACCGCACCGGACGGGAGCATCTCCTCCGTTCGGACGCGCTCGCCGAGCGAGGTCTCACAGTACGGCTCGGCCCGTACCAGGCTCAGGTCTACCTGGACATTCGCCAGCACCACGACACCACCGGTGTCTGGGCAGAGGCGGCCCGCCAGCTGCCTCCAGAAGGCGCTCGCGACGTCGAACGGCTGGTACGCGCCATCGTCCACTCGGAGCACGTGGAGCTGCTCGAGCAGATTCTCGAGCCACAGCGTCTCCGTCGCCTGGCATCGTCAATCACACGGCAACAACCCGCCACGACCAACCCAGACGATTGCGACCTCGCGAGCATCGAGACAGAGATCGCCTCGCTGTACGCTGCGCTCTCGGCCACCACAACGGTGATCGAATCCGGCGGCTCAGAAGCTCCTCGAGAGGCCACCGGCGCTGCTCGCCCCGCTGCAGGCACAACCGACACATCGATGGCTGACGCCACACCAGCACCGGGACCAAGTACGGCGACAGCGGAGCGAACCGGCGAACCCGAGGACAGCAGCGCAGCTGCGGGCGACACCGCCGTGGAGCCGGGCGACACCGCATCCACCGTCCTCGAAGACGACTCCGAGACCGTCGGAGACGCCATCAGCCAAAGCTCCCATGACCACGCCGCACGCGCCACGGCCACGCTCGCCCGCGCCCTCGCGCTCACCATCGAGGACGCCAAGGATCCCGCGCCCGGCGTGCTCGCTGCCTGGAGCGTGCTCCGTCACCTGCCAGACACGACTCCGGCCGAGCGTCGTGGCCTGGTGGACGAGCACGCGCTGGAGATTGCCGTTGAGCGCACTCTGCGGCGTGCGGGCCATGGAAGCGACGCGGCAGAGTGGGCCGCAGAGCTACTCCGTGCGCTTGTCGCCGTGGACGCGACCCCGAGCATGGAGGAGCTCGCCACAACGGTCCTGGGGAGGTTGCAGACGGACGCCGCCTGGCAGCATGCATGCGGCGTCAACGCGTTCGAAGGTGTCCGTTGGATCGACCGCGAGAAGATGGTCGATGCCCTGCGGTGGCTCGATGACGCTCGCCGCGCAGAGCACGCCACGGGCTCTGCGCGACGACCGCACACTCAGACCGAACCGGCCCGCTCGACGGAGGATCGGGCGGCAACGGCTCAGCCCACGTCGATCGTGGAACGTATTCTCGAGGCCGGTGACCGCTGCCTCTGGCGACTGGACCGGATCCGGGGAGCACTCGAGGATGGCAGCTTCGAACCAGGTTCCTGAGCCCGGCGCACCGCCTCCGCCCGGAGCACACGCG
The DNA here is from genome assembly GCA_964512045.1 of uncultured Thermoanaerobaculia bacterium. Taxonomy (GTDB): domain Bacteria; phylum Acidobacteriota; class Thermoanaerobaculia; order Thermoanaerobaculales; family Sulfomarinibacteraceae; genus CAZEJK01. The sequence goes on along the minus strand of CAZEJK010000029.1, from coordinate 24,975 downwards.
TCGGATCCGGCCGCCGAGCCGCTGGCTGTGACGATCGACCGCTCTCGCTACCGGCGCGTCCGCCGTTTCTTTTACCGCGTCATCCTGCACGCGTTCTGGTGGGATCTGGTGCTCGCCCGGCCGGTTCTGCGCAGGTGGCGTTCTCCCGCCATCGAGCGGTGGTGTCGGCTCGCCCGCGAGTACCGACGCCTCGCCGTGGAGATGGGCGGGGTTCTCATCAAGCTGGGACAGTTCCTCAGCACCCGGGTGGACGTGCTCCCTCTGGAGATCACCCGCGAGCTGTCGGGGCTGCAGGACGAGGTCCCACCGGAGCAGTTCCCAGAGATCGTCACTCGGATCGAGGCGGACTTCGGCCAGCCGATCCACGAGGTGTTCGAGTGGGTCTCGCCGATTCCCAGCGGGGCAGCGTCGCTGGCACAGGTCCACCGCGCACGGCTGATCGGCGGCCAGGAGGTCGTGGTCAAGGTGCTGCGGCCTGGCATCGAGGTCGTGGTGGAGACGGACCTGCAAGCGATCCGGCAGGCTACACGGTGGCTCGCTCTGTCGCGCGCCATCAGCCGCCGGGTGGACGTCGGATGGATCCACCGGGAGTTCGTGGACGTCACCCGTCGCGAGCTCGACCTCATCTCGGAAGGTCACAATGCGGAGCGGTTCGCCGAGGACTTTCGCGAGGAGACGGATGTCGTCGTCCCACAGATCTACTGGGATCACACCACGACCCACGTGCTCACACTCGAGGACGTGGCGCACATCAAGATCGGTGACCTCGGCGCCCTCGATGCCGCTGGAGTCGACCGCAACGCCCTCGCACGACGACTCTACCGGATCTACATGCGGCAGTTCTTCATCACCCACTTCGTGCATGCGGATCCACACCCCGGCAACATCTTCGTTCGACCTCGGCCACGGTCCGCAGAGGACGAACAAGAGGGACACGCCTCCGACCATCGCGGGACGCCATTCGAGATCGTGTTCGTGGACTTCGGGATGGTGACCGAGATTCCGGAGCGGCTCCGACGCGGTTTGCGCGAGTTCGCGATCGGCCTCGGTACCCGCGATGCTCGTCGCATGGTGCAGTCCTACGTCACCGCCGGCGTCGTCCTCCCCGGCGCCAACCTGTCCCGGCTCGAGGCCGCCCACGCGGATCTCCTCGAGCGGTTCTGGGGGGTTTCGTTGGGCTCCATGCGCGAGGTCGCGCTGGAGCATGCCTCCGACCTCATGCTGCAGTATCGCGACATCCTCCTCAACGGCCCGCTCCAGGTCCAGGCTGACATGCTGTTCGCCCTCCGCGCCGTCGGAATCCTCGCTGGTCTGACCACGACCCTCGATCAGCAGTTCGACCCGTGGGCCGAGACGATCCCGTTCGCGGAGCGGTTTGCCCAGGAGGAGCACGGCAGCCGACTGCGCAGCTGGCTGGACGAGCTGGGCACACTCGCCCAGGCGATGTTCAAGGTTCCTCCGCAGCTCGACCGGCTCCTCGGCCAGGTGGAGCGCGGGACCTTTGGCGTCCAGACCTCTCTGAGCCCCGATGCGTCCCGGCAGGTGGACGGGCTCGAGCGATCGGTGGACCGCCTCTCCTGGATGGTAGCTGCCGCAGCGCTGCTCATCAGCGGCACTGTGCTCCGCATCAACGAAGCGACGGACCCCCTCGCAACGGCCGCATTGGCGCTGTCGGCAGCCGCCTTCCTGCTGGGGTTACGGCGCAAGCACTAGGACAGCGAAGGGTCACTCGTCAGACAGTGGAGATGGCGTCGGCGCCCCTCGGTGGTCGGCGGGCCACTCGATCTCACCAACCGCGAGCCCTAACCCCTCGCTCTCGGCGTCCTCCTTTTCGATCGTGGACCTTCACAGGGCGCCATCTTGATCCAGCAGCACCGCGAAGCCCTCGCGGAACGTCGGATAGTCCGGCTGGAAACCGCTCGCCAGCAACCTCGCATTCGAGCAGCGCTTGTTCCCGCGACGTCGTGGCCGGCTGGCCACGACCTGCGGAGGCGACGCTGCAATCCTCTCGGCAACCCAACGGAGCAGCTCACAGCGGGCCACTGGCTCCGAGTCGACCACCAGGTACACCGTCTCCGCGTCCTGGAGACCGAGCACGTGCACAACTGCGGCAGCCCCGTCGTCGGCATGGATCAGGTTGATCCACTCCGGTGGCGTCTCGACACAGTCCGCCGTCCCCCGCCGCAACGAGTCGACAAACAGCATCCGACCCGGCCCGTAGATCCCTCCGAACCGCAGTACCGAAGTCGGCATGCCGCTCGCCAGGACCATCGTCTCGCTTTCCACCAAACGAAGACCCGAGAACGTCGCCGGCGCCGTCTCGGTGGACTCATCGACCCAGCCGCCGCCGTGGTCGCCGTACACGCCAGTGGACGAGACCATCACGAACCGCGGGGACTCTCCGCGCGCCTTCAGTGTCGCGATGACCTGTCGTGGCCCCTCGACGTACGCCTGCCGGTACGCCTCGTCGTCAAACGCACCCGCTGAGACCGCATACACGACCGCAGTCAGATCGCGAGGTATTGTCTCCAGCGAGGTCGGATCCGTCACATCCGCTTGCAGCAGCTGGACCCCCGGCGGCAACGCCGCACTCGACCTCCGCATACCCCACACCTCGACCCCTCGCTCGACAAGTCGTGCCCCGACGCGCGAGCCGACGTCGCCACAGCCGATGATCAGCACGCGTTCCATCTGGGTACCGTACCACGTACCGCACTTCAGTCGTGTCGAGAGACGACCTCATCGCAACGCCAGCAACGCCTGCCACTCCTCCGGCGTGACCCGCTGGATCGACAGCCGGTTTCCCTTGCGCAGCAGGTCCATCCCCGCCAGCTCGGGGCAGGCCTTGATCTCGTCGCGGGTGATCGGCGGGGTGAACGGCCGCACCGCCCGAACATCGACCATCATCCACCGCAAAGTCTCGGGCGTGCTCTTGGGATCGAAGTACCGGCTGGCAGGATCCCACGAGTGATGATCCGGGTAGGCGGCGCGGACCACCGTCGCGATCCCGACAACGACCTGCGGTTGGACCACGCTGTGGTAGATCAGCACCGCATCGCCGACGGCAACATCGTCGCGCAGCATGTTGCGGGCCTGGTAGTTTCTCACCCCTTCCCACTCCGTGGTCTGATCCGGCGCCGCCACCAGATCGTTCCACGAGAACGTGCTCGGCTCGGTCTTGAACAGCCAGTACGCCATCGCGTCTCCTCTCGCCAGCACCCCTCGGAGCGGAGCACGGCCACCGTTGGTATGATGGAAGGTGGAGGCTTGGAAGGCAACTCCCGAGCCGGTTTCATTGCCTCGAGCCATCGGCTCGACCGGCTCGTGCCAGTGCCGCCAGGCAGTTTGGAGGAGCTCTCATGAGCGAGCGTTCACCAGTCGTGGCGGGAATGTTCTACCCCGGGTCGGCATCGGCACTCCGCACTCAGGTGGATCAGCTCTTGCAGTCCACGGTTGCCGCCCGCGAGGCGATCGGCTGCGTCGTTCCGCACGCCGGGTACGTGTACTCGGGGCCGGTGGCCGGGGCCGTGCTCGGATCGGTTCGGGTGCCTGACCAGGTCATTCTGCTCGGGCCCAACCACACCGGTATCGGCCAGCGCGTCGCCGTCGCGCCCCACGCCGCCTGGGTCACGCCGCTGGGCTCGGTACCGGTCGACAGGAATCTGGCCGATGCGGTCTTGGAGTCCGTCCCCGGAGCCGTTTCGGACAGTGCGGCCCATCAGCGCGAGCACTCGCTGGAGGTGATCCTGCCATTTCTGCAGGTTCGCAACCCGCAGGTTCGTGTGGTACCGATCTGTCTCAGTCATATGGAATTCGAAGAGTGCGAAGCAATCGGAGACGGGCTTGCCGCAATCGTCAGCAGGGCGAGCGAACCGGTCCTCATCGTGGCATCCTCCGACATGAGTCACTACGAGCCCGATGAGATCACACGCCAGCGGGACCGACTGGCGATCGATGCGGCACTGGCACTCGACTCGCGCGCCCTGTACACGACGGTGCACCGAGAACGGATCAGCATGTGCGGCGTGATTCCGGCGACCGTTCTGCTGGTGGCCGCTCGCAAGCTGACCGCGCACACTGCCGAGCTGGTGGCGTACGAGACGTCTGGCGACCGCTCCGGAGACCGCTCCGCCGTTGTCGGCTACGCCGGCATCAGAGTCGCGGCGTGAGCGCGAACGCGCGGATCGGCCGCTCATCGCGCTCGTACTTGATCTCGAACCCAGTCCTGGGCAGCTCTGCGAACACCCGTTCAGCATCCAGCCGGACGAGCGGAGCGGTCCTCACGACCTCATCGATGACCTCGGCGTAGCCGAGATGGTCCGTCTTGATCAGCAGTTGACCTTCAGGCTCCAAGACCTCTGCCATCCGCACGGCCACATCGGGCGAGATCAGCCGACGCTTGTGATGGCGCTTCTTCGGCCACGGATCGGGAAACAGGACAAACAGCCGGCTGACCGAGCGATCCGCCAGTAGTCGGAACAGGAGATCCTCCGCAGTCGTATGGATCAACCGGACGTTACCAAGCCCGCGGCGCGCCACCCGGGACGCCACCAGCCGGTGATACTTCCCCGCGCGCTCCACACCGAGGAAGCTCCGCTCCGGTTCGCGCTCCGCCAGCTCGAGCAGGAAACGGCCCTTGCCGACACCGATCTCCACATCCGTCGGCGCTGACCGCCGGAACACCTCCTCCATCTGAAGAGGAACGCGTACCGCATTGAGGTCGAGCTCACTCACCGGTGAGAGGACCCTCGTCCTGCTGGACGTCGAGATGATGCAGCTCGATCCCCAGCTCCGCGGCAAACGTCAGCACCCGCTCGTCGCGGTAGAACTCTCCGTAGAAGACCTTGGTAATGCCGGCGTTGACGATCAGCTTGAAGCAGCTAAAGCACGGCGACGCGGTCACGTAGATCTCCGCACCGTCGAGACGTACGCCGTGGCGCGCGGCCTGGATGATCGCGTTGGCCTCCGCATGCACCGTGCGGATACAGTGACCGTTCTCCATCAGGCAGCCCGCTTCATCGCAGTGCGGCGCTCCGCGCAACGAACCGTTATAGCCAGTGGAGAGAATGTTGCGATCGCGTACGATCACCGCGCCGACATGCTTGCGCGGACAGGTGGACCGCGTGGCCGCCTGCCGCGCCAGGTTCATGAAGTACTGCTCCCAGCTCACCCGCACCATCGTCCACTCCCGGGCTTCCAACGACCCACCGATCAGACGAGATCGCAACCCGGAAAGAAGAACGCGACCTCGCGAGCTGCGTTCTCGGGGCTGTCCGATCCGTGGATGGCGTTGCGCTCGATCGACTCGCCGTACAGGTTGCGGATCGTTCCCTCCGCGGCCTTCGCCGAGTCGGTGGCCCCCATCACCTCACGCAGGTAATCGACGGCGTTGTCCCGCTCCAGACACATCGCCCACACCGGCCCGGATGTCATATAGGCCACGAGATCGCCGTAGAACGGCCTCTCTCGATGCACCGCGTAGAACTCCTCCGCCATCGTCCCCGTCAAGCGCAGCATGCGCGCTGCCACGATTGTGAACCCTTCACCCTCGAGGTGGGCGATGATGTTGCCAACGTTGTGCTTCTCCACCGAGTCCGGCTTGAGAATGGTCAGGGTACGCTGCATGTTGCCTCCGTTGTCGCTGTTGTGTCTGTCCTCATCTGCTCCCCGCGCGGGAACGGCGGGCATGATACACGCTCCCGGCCGAATGCCAACGTCCTACTGGACAATGTCCTCGACGATCTCGCCGGTCGAGAGCACAACGTGCCAGCTGATGTGCACCGTTCCCGTCCGCGTGACGCGCCGCACGGAGCCGGAGTGCAGCACCTCGTTCGGCGCCACCAGATGCTCGACGAACCGGACGGCGTTGAACGATCCCCCGGAGGTCGACTCGAACTCACCATCCTCGTACCGGCCGAGCAGGACCCGGTCGAACGAACCCCGCTCGTCCGTCACCAGCAGACCGTCCTCAATCCACACCTGGACCCAGTTCGAGTAGGACGATACCGCCGAAGAGAACGGTGTCCGGTTGGCGACCTCCAGGCGAACTGACGAGGAGCCTGCGCTCACCTCCACATCGAGCTGCAGCTTCGGTCCTTCGCCTCCCAGATAGGCAATCAGAGCTTCACGGCTCACTCCGGCAGCCGGTTGCGGCGGGAGCGGAATCAGGTCCCAGCCGCCCGGGTCCGGCAACCCGAGGTGGACCACACTCTCCAACGCTGCGTGAAGCCTCGGAACATCCATCCAGCTCAGCGCGATCCGCTCCCCAGCTTGCCACTCCCGTCCCGCCCACTGCACAGCTGTTCGCAGGGTGAAAACCCGGTCGAACACCGCCGCCGTCGACATCTCCGCCACCTCGGGAAGTGTCAGCGGGTCGAGGGAGGCGGGCCACTGCTCGAGCTCAGGATCCGTCATCGGCGCCAGGCTGATCCCGACCCTGGGTCGCACTGCGGTGCCCACCAACGGCGCCAGCTGATCGCGCAGAGGCGTCTGCAACGTCCGCGCTCCCTCTCGCCACGGCTCGAGGTTGCCGAACGCCAGGACCACACAGGTCCCGACAGCCTCCACAGCTGCAACAGCATCCTCGTGGGACAGCTGCTCCGCAGTGATCACCGGTACCACTGGCACCCGGCTGACCTCGCGAAGGCGCACGAGGAAGCCGGCCAGACCCTCGGGGATCTCTGGCAAGTCCAGCAGAAGCTCCCGCGGACCACTGTCGAGATCCCGCGCCAGGGCGTACCACATGCCGTCAGCGTCGGCCTCCGATAAGGTGCCATCCGGCGAGCGAAGCGTCAGAAGGACACCGACATCGCCCGCTGGAATCTGCGGGCCGGGCTGCAGGCGGACCACCGGTAGCCGGTCACCCAGGCTCACGGAGCCTCGCGGAACCACGACACCATCCACGCCGACGGCCACCAGCTGCTGCAACGTGGCG
>CAZEJK010000029.1:0-17941 GCA_964512045.1 uncultured Thermoanaerobaculia bacterium | reverse complement strand
ACCGCCTGCCGGCAGGTCGAGCCGAACGACCAGCCCGTGCTTCCCGTTGGCGGCACTCGCCGAGCCGCCTCCCCGGGACGCCACCATCCCCACCAGCGCCAGGCCGAGACCGCTGCCCCCGCTGGTCGTCGAGAAGTGCGGCTGGAACAGCTCCTCGAGACGAGCCTCCGGAACGCCACCAGCGCTATCCTCCACCTCCAGAAAGACCCCGTCGTCGCCGGAGCCTGCCCGGATCCAGATATCTCCCTCCGCGTCTGCGATCGCCTCCACGCTGTTCTCGATCAGGTTCGCCAGCGCCCGGCGCAACCACTGACGGTCGCCGGCGAGCCAGCACGAGCCCGGTTCGGGAAGCTCGAGATGCACCCGGATCCCGCGCCGGGAAAGGACGTGCAAGCCACTGACCGCGTCCTCCACAAGCTCGGCACAGTCGATCGGAACCGCCTCCCACTGCTCCAGCGCGATCAGGTTCGAGAACGAGCGAGCAGTCGCCTGGAGTCGATCGACCTGCTCGCTGACCTCACGACATGCCTCATCGACCAGCTCTCCCAGCTCGCTGTCACCCCTCCGGCGTGCCTCCTCCAGCTCCTGCATCCACAAGCGCACCGGCGTCAGAGGGTTCTTGACCTCGTGCGCGACGATCCGTGCCATCTGATTCAGCTGGCGCAAGCGATCGACGCGGACCAACGAGCTCACATCGTCCACAACCGCCACAACGCCGTGTGACGCGTCGGGGAACGGTGTCCGGGCCACTCCGACGTGCCAGGTCAGATCACGTCCCGGGTAGGGGCTGACGGTCTCGTGCTGGCGACCACCATCACTGACGATCTGCGCTGCGAGTCGATCCACCACGTCCAGGACTGCCCCACGGTGCTCGGCGAGCATCCGCTCACCACTCGGGTTGGCGAACCGCACCTCGCCGTCACCTGAGAGGACCACGACCGCCGGTACCAGCGTCTCCAGCGTGATCCGCAGCAGCTCTTGCTGGTTGCGCAGGCTCGATTCACGACGCCGCACCTCGTCGGTCATCAGCCGCACGGCCCGCACGACCTCTGCCAGGTCCAGCTCCGCGGGCTCGTGCATCGCCGGGGGAGAATCGCCACGCTGAATGCGACGCGCGACATCCACCAGATCACGCAGCGAACGGCTCCACCGCTCCTCGATCCGAGCCGTCAGCACGAGGGCAATCAGGGCCGAGAGGGTCGCCCCCGCCAACAGCCAGTCCACGACACCGGCCAGATCGCCAGCACGGATCGGCGCCTTGGGCAGCAGCTCGAGCAGCAGTCGCTCGTCTCCTAGCCGAACGCCGGCAGCAGCGATCGAACGGCCACTGTCCTGGACCACCACCGGATCGTCCCTTCCGATCGCCCACATCGCCCACGCCGCAGGCTCCGGCAGCGCCGGCAAGGCGCCGATGGCGACCAGATCGGGCCGTGATGCCGCCAGCAAACGAGCGCCATCGAACAGCAGCACCTCACCGCCGATCTGCTCAGCGAGCCAGCCGGCGAACACGGTGTCCACCTGCGGGATATCTCCCAGATTGACCACGCTCCAGCGGGCAGCACGCAGCGCGTCCAGACCCACGACCCGCTCGAAGCGGAGCTCGTCGAGCTGCACCCTCCGATGCAAGAAGAGCGTCAAGATCACCAGCGGCAGCACGACTCCGCCAGCCACGAGGATCCGGAAACGTCCACCGAAGGTCCGCATGCGGTCCGGACGCGGCTGCGGCGGCGTCACCAGCAGCAAACCGATCATCGCCCACACCGTGGCGATCGCCACCTGCACGACCCAACCGGAGGTGCCCGGGTGCATCGCGATCACCGCCACCAACCAGTCTCCCCTGCGCCACACCTTTGCGAGCTGCGACTGCCAGCCCACCTGCACCCGCACCCATCCCTCGCCGGCGTAGAACAGGTCGGCAGCGTCCACCGTCTCGAGTGGCCGTATCTCCGAGTGGAGCGAGGCGGCAACCTCACCGGAGCGCGTGAACACGGCGCCCCACAGCGCCACACCGCCGTCACGCACTGGCCCTCCCCAATCACACAACCAGCTCCACGGCTCTGTGGCCGCAAACACCTCCATCGCTCCGCGGCCCCCCGGCAGCCCCTCGATCGGCCACTGGCCGAGCGACACCACGGCGCCTCCGGCCGGCGATAGCTGGCCCCAACGCGACAGCTCCGCTCCGTCCGGCCCCGACGCCATCAGCGCCACGGGCAGCTGCTGTCCATCCTCTGACCACCGTGCCAGCACCTCGGGTGCAAGATCGTCGAGCCGGCACCGCATCGCCGACACCGGTGTCAGCTCCTCCAAGTCCACGGCACCAGGTCGCAGCAGGCCGCTCGATACCCGGTTGAACGATCGCTCCAACGCCACTGGTACTGAAACCAGATCGGCCGCGAGCCCGACGACCGCCACCACGAAACCGGCGAGCAGTCGACGGCCGAGCCTCCGCTGCGGGTCCCCGGCCACAACCGGCCAACCCGCGACGATCCATGCCAGCGCTACCATCCACAACGCCCCCCAGCCGGGCGCCAGCAACCGCGCCGGCAAGTGGTTGGAGAACAGAGGCGATGAGGACACCGCACCCGCCGCAGCGGCAGCTGCGACAGCCACCAGTATGACCGCTCGAGCCGCTGAACGAGGCAGCATGGTGGACAGGCGCCAGATCACCGCAGCAACTGCCAGGATGACCACCGCCATGATCCCCAAAGCGGGCTCCCCGAAGAGCAGGACCGAGCCACTGCCCACTGCCACCATGGCCGCCGCCAACGGCGGCGAAAGCCAGAGCCCGAGCACAACAGCCACCAGCCACGGAAGCCACCGCACCGGCGTCGGCGACGCAGGCGTCCGCTCGATGCGCACCGGAACCGAGAACGGCGCCACATCTCCCGCGGGAACGTGCATCGCGCCGTCCGCCTCGCCAAGCACCAACTGCCAGCCCCGGGGCGCTCTCATGCCCCACGCGCCGCCCGTCAGAGGTGCAGCCTCGACAACCATCACGGCGCCGATCAGACGGCCTTCGAGAAGAATCGGTTCGCGAACAACGAGCCGCGCCTGGCGAACCCACCACTCCACCGCCCACTGACGGTCGCCGAGCAGGCGGACCACCTCCGGAAGTGGGGCCGGCTGTCCCGCCCACGCCACCAGCTCACCGCGGTCATCGGCAAGGTAGATGGAGCGCCGTTCCTCGCCGGCAACCGACTGCTCGACGATCTCGAAAGGCTCCGGCACGCCCCGGCCGAGGACCTCGCCGGTGCTCGAGAAGATCTGGCGCAGCCTGCCATCCTTGGCCACGCCTGTGGCGATCTCGAGCAGCCGGGCACAGCGCCGACCGAGCTGGGTCTCGAGCTCCGCCTGTGTCGGTGGCGACGGTGCGGGCCACGCTGCCAGCACGACTGCGAGACCCACCGGCGCCCAAAGCCACGTCCATCGTCCACGAGGTCTCGCGAGCACCAGCGCCACCGCCACAGCGACGACCGGAGCCCACCATGGCAGCTCCCAGCCGGGCCACGGCCCGCACAAAGCCAGGACACTCAGCGCGAGCCCTCCCGACCACCATCCGTGACGATCCATCACTGCCGATTCTACTGCGGCAGCTTGACGGAAACCGCACCACCGGGTACCACTGCTGTGTGAACGTCACGACGAGCTCCGCCTGCGGCCCACGCCTGGTGGTCGAACGGCTGTCGGTTCGCCGCGCCGGCACGGCAACGCCGGTGCTCGCCAGCATCCGGCTCGACGTCCGACCTGGGACAGTGCACGGCATCTACGGCGCCAGCGGATCGGGCAAGTCCACACTCCTGGCCGCCATCGCCGGACTCCTCCCGTGGTCGCGCTGGGCCCATGTGCACGGCCGGATGGCCCTGGACGGCAACCCCCTCGGTGAGCTGGATCCAGGGCAGCGCGCCCACCTCCTCGCCACCTGTCTCGACCGGCCCGAGTCGCAGCTGTTTCTCGCCACGCCACGCCACGAGATCGAGGCCGCGCGGCGTCTGCATCGCCCGGCGGTCCTGCTCGACAGCGCCGTTGAGCTGCTCGGGCTCGACCGGCTGCTCGACCGGAGGATCACCGAGCTGTCCTCCGGAGAGCGCCAGCGGGTGGCGCTGGCGGTGGCGCTCAGCGCCGCACCGAAGCCGATCCTGCTCGACGAGCCCACGGCCCACCTCGACGGCGACGGCCAGCGGGCGCTGCAGGAGCTGCTCCGCAAGGCCGCCGGCCTCGGCAGCTCGATCATCATCGCGGAGCAGGCCGGTTGGCGGCTGGGCGACGCGGTCGACCGCTGGCACGAGGTCGTCGATCGCACGCTGCAGCCTGCTGCTCCGCCCGAGCCACCGCGGTTGGAGACTCACGACCGGCCGGGCGATGGACGGACGGTGCTGCGCGCCACCGGCGTGAGCGTCGACCGTGGCGGCACGACGATCCTCAGCGACGTTGCCTTCGCCCTGTACGCCGGTGAGATCGTGACCCTCACGGGGCCGAACGGCGCTGGCAAGACGAGCCTCGCACGCGTGCTCTCCGGGTTCGCCCGCCCGACGGCCGGGACGGTCTCGGTCGCCGGGAGACCGGCACGCCGTGCCCGTGGCGTCGGCTTGGTGCTCAGTATCGCCGAGCTGCAGCTGTTTGCGCCGACGGTGGCCGGCGAGCTGGCCACCACCGGCATCGACCCCGGCTCGGCGGCGCGTATCCTGCGCCGCCACCATCTGGAAGCCCTCGCCGGCCGCGCTCCGTGGACGCTGTCACGCGGCGAGCGCCAACGGCTCGTGCACGCGGTCGTCGACGCCACCCAGCCGGACCTGGTGATCGTCGACGAACCGGCCCAGGGGCTGGCGCCGGACGACCTCATCGAGCTGACCGAGCTGCTCGGCCGGCGCAGCGAGCGCGGCCGGGCGTACCTGCTGCTCACCCACCGGCCCGAGCTGGCGGCGTTCGGCCACCGGCAGCTCGAGGTGCGCAACGGCACGATCGTGGAGGCGCGGTGAGGGATCCCCGGCCGTGGACCCATGCCGCGCTGTTCGGCAGCTTATGGGGCGTGCTCGAGCTGACGGTCGGTACCACCCTGAAGCTCGCGCAGGTACCGCTGTTCGGGGCGATCATGGCCGCCATCGGCGTGGTCTGTCTGGTGACGGCCCGCCGCCTCCAGCCGGTGGTTGGCGTCTGCCTCATCACCGGCTGTACCGCCGCCTTCGTCAAGCTGTTCTCGATGGGCGCTCTGTCGCTCCACTCGGTCGCGGGCATCCTGCTCGAGGCCGCACTGCTCGAGCTGGCGATGACAGTGACCGGCAGCCGCCGCCTCGGTGCAGCCCTCGGCGGCGCGCTGGCGGTGGCGATCACCCCGGTGCAGATGGTGATCGTGACCGCGATCGTTGCGGGTCCCGAAGCGCTCCAGGCACTGGCGAGGGCGATCAGCAGAATCGTCGAGCTCACCGGCGTCGACCCGGTGCACGGCTGGCAGGTGCTGGCCATCGTCGTTGGCACCTGCGCCGGCGTCGGCGCCGCGACCGGGGAGATTGCGTGGCGGATCGCCGGGCGTGTACGGCAACGGGTGGGAGGACAGCGGTGAGGCGGAGCGCACTGCTGCTGGCGTTGGCGGCGGTGCCCGCCAGCTTCCTGCCGATGCCATGGACCGTGGTCGCGTTGTTGGCGGCGCTGATCGCCGCGGCCGTGCTCGACCGCGAGGTGCTGTGGTTGGCGTGGCGCGCCGGTCTCGTGCTGGCGCTGGTGTTCGCCGCTGCGCTGGCGGGCGCGGTGGTGGCCTGGTCGGCCGGTCCCGAGCGCGGGCTCGCCATCGGCTCGGCGCTGCTCGTACGCATGCTCACGCTGCTGGTGCTGGCCACGCTCGCGGCCCGTCGCATGGATGCCGACGCGATTCTCGCCGCCACCGGCCGTCTCGGGCTCGAGCGCCTCGGGCTGGTGCTGTCGCTGGCCCTCAACTGCCTGCCGCACCTCGCTGATGCCGCCCGCGACAGCTGGATCGCCCTCTGCGTGCGCCGGCCGAACCGGCGCCCTGGTCTCCGGGACCTGGCACGCCTCGCGGAGGTGATCCTCGCCCACACCGCCCGGATCGCCGACGACGCCGCGGCCGCGGCCGCCCTGCGCGGCCACGCCGCGCTGACGCTGCGCCGGCCGACATTGCCCCCCGTACCGCAGATGGTCGTCATCACCGGCGCCCAGGACAGCGGCAAGACCACTGCCCTGGAGCAGGTGGTCAGCCGGCTCCACGAGACCGACCGGCACCTGGTCGGGTTCCTGCAGCTGTCCGTGCGCGAGGATGGCAGAAAGGTCGGCTTCCGGCTCCGCGATATCGCATCCGCCCGCGAGGTCCAGTTCGCCGATCGGGTCGGACACGAGCGGGGCGAGCATGGCACCGGGTTCCGCTTCCACGCGGAGGGCTTCCAGCTCGGACACCGGGCGCTGAGGGGAGCACGATCGGGCGGTGTGGTCATCGTCGACGAGCTCGGGCCCGTGGAGCTTCGGGGCGGTGGCCATATGCCAGCGCTGCGCAGAGCGCTGTCAAAGAGCCCGGCAGCAGTGGTGGTGACCGTCAGACGGCATCTGATCCCGGTGCTCCTCGCGCAGCTGACCACGACCACCGCCACCATCATCGATCTGGAGGGCAGCGAGGACCCGGTAACGGCTGTGCTCGGCGCGATCACCGAGGGTCCTCCCGCCACCTTCAGCGACTGAAGACCTGCGTCTCTTCGAGATGGCGGGGCATCATCGCCGGTGACCGGATGGCCGGGGCCTGGACCTGGGCCTGGGCGATCAGGAGAGTCGATCGGCCACGCAGGGTATGGGAATCCGACACACTCCGCCGCGAAAGCTCGGGATCCGGTCCGATCAGAACCGTGGTGACGCCCTATTCGACGACGAACGACACGAGCTCGACCGGGATCGGTGCCAGTCCGGTGCGCACGTCGGCCTCCTGCCACCCGTTGCCGAACGCGGACTCCCATCGGCTCACCTGCGCCAACGGGCACGTCACGGGGTGATACCGCAGCCGGACGCGCCAGTGATAGAGCGTGCTGTCAGCGAGCGTGGTCACCGGCTCGTCGAGTGTCACTCCTTCGGTTCCGGTGTCGATCCAGGTCGCGCTCGACCCGGTTCCCGTGCCGTCGAACGGTACGCCCAGCGGCTTGGCCTCCCACTCGAGCTTGACCTTGCCCCTCCCGAACGGGGTCGTCCGGACGTGATACGACAGCACGAGGCCGCCCTCGTCTCCCGACAGGCCGAGTCGCTGGATCGGCGTCGTGGTGAAGCTCGGAGCCGTCGTCAGGGGTGCGACTCACCGCAGCCTCGCCACCGAACGAGAGCGAGGCGATCAGGCTCGCGCCGGACACTGCAGCGCCGATCCACGTCAAGGCCCTCACCACCACCCTGAGAGTTGAGGTCATTTTGATCTTTCTTCCGGAGCCCAGGATTCGCTTCCGACGGGAAGCTATTCTCAAGTGTCGAGCTGTGTCAACAAAGAAATCTCAAGAGATCTCAGGTGACTCGAGCAGCCCTGGATCTCTGCCGTCGCTGGGTCGGCCGCAGGCTCGGCCTGGGGCGTGCGGTCGAGCCGTCGACCGTTGTTCCGAGGCCGTACGCTCGCCGGGCCCGGCAACCGATGGCGGTGTCGAGCGTCGACCTGCCACCGCGAGCCCTTCTGCGGGCCCGCCGTGGCCCGGATCGTCGTGCCGGACGGGTTGCGCTCCGCGCGCTTGACGCCTGTCGCCGCCGGCGGCGATAGTGGCTCCCGTTCTGGTGATTTCCGACCATGCGACGACTTCCCGAGATCCGGCTGCCCTTCGACCACTCGCCCGAGGACCTCGAGCGGGCGGTGGCGCAGCTCGCTCCGGGGGCTCGTTGGCGGCTCCTCAAGAAGAGTCTCGACGCCCGGCGCAAGGACCGCATCGTCTGGGTGTACGCGGTCGGGCTGCCCGAGGAGGACGACGAGCGTCGCGAGCCGCCGCCACGGCGGCGGGCGCCGGATCCGCGGCCGGTGGTGGTCGGGGCCGGGCCGGGCGGGCTGTTCGCGGCGCTGCGCCTGGCCGAGGCGGGGGTGCCGCCGCTCGTGCTCGAGCAGGGCGAGGCGATGCCCGAGCGGGTGCTCACCATGGCCCGCTTCATGCGCTCGGGCGTGCTCGACCCGCGCTCGAACCTCGGCTTCGGGGCCGGCGGCGCCGGCGCCTACAGCGACGGCAAGCTGATGACCCGGATCCGCTCGCCCCACATCCCGGAGATCATGGAGACCCTGGTGGGCTTCGGGGCGCCCGAGGAAATCCGCTGGCTCGCCAACCCGCACCTCGGCTCGAGCCGCATCCGGCGGGCGATCCACCTGCTCATCCAGGAGCTGGGAGAGCTCGGTGTCGAGGTCCGCTTCCGCACCCGCGTCGCGAGCTTCTCCGTGGTCGAGGGCCGCGTGACCGGCGTCGTGCTCGAGGACGGCTCGGAGGTCGAGGCGAGTGCGGTGCTGCTCGCCGGCGGCAGGCTCAACGAGAACCGCACGTCACTGCGGGACCGCGGCCGACACCTGCCCGGGCGCTTCAGCCTGCGGAACGTCAGCAGGTGTTGGAGGTGTTGCACTGTGATCGCTTCATGGACCAGGCGCCCGGCGAGGTGGTGGCTACGCTGCTCGACGAGGACCAGTGCCTTTGCTCAGAGCGCACGATGTATAGAGTCCTGTCGTCGGAGGGCGAGGTGCGGGAACGCCGCAATCAGCTCCGGCACCCCAAGTACGATAAGCCCGAGCTCCTGGCCACGGGCCCGAACCAGGTCTGGTCGTGGGACATTACGAAACTGAAGGGGCCGGTGAAGTGGACCTATTTCTACCTCTACGTGATCCTCGACATCTTGAGCCGGTACGCGGTGGGCTGGCTTCTGGCCCGGCGTGAAAGCGCCGCACTGGCCAAACGGCTGATCACCGAAACATGCGAAAAACAGCAGGTCGAAGGAGACCGGCTGACGCTCCACTCCGACCGCGGCTCATCCATGAAGTCCAAGCCTGTCGCCCAGCTCCTCGGTGACCTCGGCGTGACCACGAGCCACAGCCGCCCCCACGTGTCCAACGACAACCCCTTCTCCGAAGCCCAGTTCAAGACGCTCAAGTGTCGGCCAGAATTCCCTCCCCGCTTCGGCTCGTTCGAGGATGGCCTGTCGCTCTGCCGGGCCTTCTTCGATTGGTACAACCTCCACCATCGGCACAGCGGAATCGGCATGCTGACGCCAGCGATCGTGCACTACGGTCAGGCCGACTCGGTGTTGGCCAGGAGACAGTCGGTGATGGCGGCAGCGTATGCGGCGCATCCCGAGCGCTTCGTCCGTGGCGCGCCCCAGGTCCGACATCTTCCCGATGCCGTCTGGATCAATCCACCGGCCCAGCTCGATCCCCCAAGTGCCGAGGATGATCCAGGTGATTGTCCAAACCCCGACTCGGAGCAAATCGTCAATCCCGGCCGCCTATCCGCCAACCAGCTCAATCGCCCAGAATCGGCCCCCTCGAGCCTCGAAGCGCTACCGCAAATTCGCATGGCAGGTGTCTCAAACTCGTTGACAGGCGCCGGACTCCCGGCCCGTTGGCGCGAAGCGCCGCGCCAACGGGCCGAGCTCACGGGACGAGAGCCGCGCTCGCGCGGGTTTCGGTCCCGTGGAACGAGTGGGTTGGGCATCTGGCCCCTCGCCTATTCCTTCGCTCGTTTCGGCTACGAGGTCTTCGTTCCGTTTCGCAAATCGCCACCACATGATTCCAGAGACAATCAACGGAATTAACCGCTGCGCCACCTTGCCTGCCGACAAACCGTCCTTACTGCTCTTGTGACATACCTGGCTGTTGAAGAACGAGATAACAAGCGTAGGCGGACACTCCATCAACCAGGGTCCTCGCTCAGCAGAGCGCCCAAGCGTCCGCGTTCCCTCGGATTCGGTGTCCACGATAGTCGGTATCCGCAAAGCCGATCGAGCATGAGTGCGTTGCTGGCGGCGCTGACCTCCTGATCGCGCTAGGATAAGGAGATGACTGAGCCCCTGAGTGCCAGGCCGAACGAAGATGTGGTTTGTTTTCAGGCGTTGATCTCATCAGCCATTCGCTGGGCTGAGAGCCGTTCGGCGAGCGACTCGCCCCCGGGAGTGGCGAAGTGAATATCCCTCCTCCATTCTTCTCGAGGCTCTGGAAGCTTGTCGCAATATGCCTTGCCCTCTGCGGGCCAGTGCTCGCCGAACCCACGGTTCCTCAGTGGATCGATCAGGTCGACCCCGCAGACTACGCGCTGCTCGCCGCCGACCTGCCCTCCCCCATGACCACCAGCGACCTCGAGGTCCATCGCAGGGCCGTCGGGGCAGGCGTCTCCGATGCGGACGGCCATGTCAGCTCCGAGGAGACCTTCTGGCTGCAGGTCGAGCAGGTCATCCGTGGGAGCATCGAGGACCGGATGGCTGTAGAGGTCGTGGTGGCGGTGCTCGAAACCCCCGAGCGTGCGGCGGCCTGGGCTGAGCGCTGGCATCTTCAGGGCGCCCGGGCAACCGCGAACGACCTGGGACACCCGCGCCTGACCGGTGTGGGCGCCTCGTTCGTCGGCTCCGACCGTGTGTCCATCCGCTACCGCAACGTTGCCGCACGCTTCCGATGGACCATGAGCGGCTCGGGCGTGGACCGCGTCGAGCGGGTCGCTCGGCTGTGGCTCGACAAGGTGACACGCGTCATGGAGGACGAAGAAGACCAGCTGACCATCGAGGTGGACCTCAAGGAGGGCCAGGTCTTCACCCAGGGTGATCGTCTCCCGGTCAAGGTCTGGGTGAAGCGAGGCCACCGCGACCCGGTGTCCGGAGCCAGCGTCGAGCTGTCGGTCATCAGCCCGACCGGCAGGGTCGTCGGTCAATCCCCGGTGATGTCCACCGATAAGACCGGGCAGGGCCGGATCACGCCACACCTGTCGTGGTGGCCGGCTCACTTCACGGCCTGCGCGGCGGTTGGCAGCTGGAGGCTAGTGGCAGACGCCAGGATCGGCCGGGAGCAGGCGAGCCTCACTCGCAACTTCGAGGTCGTCGAGCTGGTGGTCTCCACGGCTCAGGTCGCGCACAACCTCCTCCGAATCATGAACTGGTGGCAAACCACCCTCGTCGACCCGCGTCATCCGAAGAACGGCGTGGATGAACCCTTCATCGACGCCCTGTGGTATCCCAAGGGGCCCAAGGTCAACATGAGGTCGCGAATCGACCCGCGGTTCGACCCCTACACCAACTCGGCCCTTACGTCCAACACCCTGCGTTTCCTCGACCGCCTTCGGTTCAGCTCCAGCCATTCCGACCGCATCCTCATGGCCGGCGTGGACTACGGACCGGTCGGCGACGGCCGCGGGCTGGGTCACATGTCCGTGGCCATCTTCCCCCGCGGGCAGCCCTGGGATACCGGATACGTCCTCGAATCCTGGTGGAACCAGAAGAAGGAGGTTGTCAACGCCGCCGATTGGGTCGCGGTCTTCTCCCTCCCGGGCGCCTTCGGACCCGGCAGCCGATGGCTGAAAGGCCCATGGCACGGAGAGTACCCAACCACAGGCAGCGACGGTGGTTATTACCCCTCGAAGGGGGTCAACCTGGAGCTGACCCCGGGACGGGTTCGCGTCCTGACCTACTCACCGGTCGAGGTCCTCGTCGTGGACGACCGGGGGCAACGGTCCGGAGGCCTCCCTGACGGGACATTCTTGGACGAGATCCCCGATGCCGAACACCTTCGCAACACACGACAGGACGGCACACTGGTGAGCATGCTCTCCGTCCCGGGCGGTCGGTACCAGGTTCGAATCGCTGGCACGGGAGACGGCGCCTTTCACCTGGTGACCGGAACGGATCGGGAGATCGTCAACTATGGCGAGCAGCGGATCCGAGCCGGAGAGCTGGCCACCCTCGCGCTCGAGTCGCACGACCTGCGTCAGCCGCTGGTCATGCATGACGGGCGTCGGGTCGATGCCGCACCGGGCTTTCCGGAGGAGCGGTCACCGACGCCGCCGGGCGGCCCCCCTTTCGATGAGCCGCTGCCCGCAGCCGGCATCACCGAGCCGGCCAGGACGACCGCGTTCGCGGTCCAGGCGGGCAGACGAGCCCTCGCGCCCGCCGGCACCGTCGACGTCCCCGTCTGGTTGGTCAACGTAGAGGCCCTGGCGAACATGAACCTCAACGTCCATTACGATCCGGCGGTGGTCCGGCCGGTCCGGAACTCGCAACGGGGCAACCTCGTCTCCCAAGCGCTCTTCGAGGCGAATGTCCGGGATCGAGGTGTGATTCGCCTGGGATTCGCCCAACGGGATAATCTCCGTGGCACCGGCACCCTGGCCCAACTCGCCTTCGCAGCCGTCGGCCGGCCGGGCGCCCGGACGCCCCTGCGCCTGGAAGTGACCATGGCAAGCACCGCCGCCGGCGACCTGGTTGTCCCTTCTCAGGTCTTCCACGGTGAGATCGTCATCGTCGGTTGCGACGGCCGTCTCCCCGGAGACACCACCGGGCGGGGCATCCTCACGGCCCTGGACGCCATGAACGCCCTCAAGATGTCCGTCGGCAACCTCTCGGTCGACCTGGTCGCCGACGTGGACCGGGACGAGCAGGTCACCGCCCGCGACGCCACCCTGGTTCTGCAGCAGGTCGTTGGCCGCTCATCGGGGGCCTCATGACGTGCGGCACCGCGCTTCAGGCCAACACCCTGTCCAGAACACCTTGCTCTTGCGCAGCACCGCCACCAGCCCGAGACCTGCAACTAGGATGAGCGCGATGAGACACTTTCGAGCAACTGATGCTCCGATTATCCGTCCGTTTCAAAACCGTTCATCAGTCCCTTGATCGAGTCTGCCCGCACCCACTCAGCCATGGTCTCAGTCCAGACCAGATCGCTCGGCAGGACGTTTCCCTCGCGGGCCAGGGCGGCGAACTGCTGTTCGTCGTACGGGCCGTACCGCTCTCCGGCTCGCACCAGGTACCAACCCCTGGGTTTGGAAGGCGGTTGGGCCGTCACGGATAGGGGTGGCGGTTGTCCGGCAGGCGGCAGCGGCGGGCCGGGCGAGGGATACGGTGCACCGCCGCCACTCCCCGGAGGGGCCTGGATGCTCCTCGGCTTTCGCTTGCGCAGCACCAGCAGCAGCCCGAGGCCTGCGAGCAGCACCAGAGCGACAATCACCGCGATCAGAAGGCCGCTAATCGGCAGTCCGCCGGTCACCGTAAGCTGTCCGGGCCGGGTCTGGGTGAGAAGATCGTAGCCGGTGCTCAGCTCCCATGCCTGGGCGTTTTGCAACGTCAGAGCGGTGCTGCCGGCTGCAACGCCGCGGACTTGTATGTCCAACCGAGTGTCCTTGGCAACAGCCTCGCTTCCCGCCAAAGCCACGCGCAGAAGCCCGGGTTGGACGACGTGGAAATCCAACAGCACCGGCGGCATGGAGGCGCCGGCCGTGACTTCAACGATCTCCATGAGCTCCCCGTCGAAAACCAGATCGAACTGCAGGGCGCCCAGGTCTCTGGCACCCTCAATATATACGGGCAGAGTCGCCACCGCCCCGGCCCGAACCCGGGCATCGGGAGAAGGAAAGAGGAAGAGCGTAGAGGCCGTGCTCTGCGCGGCGAACAGGAAGCAGAGCGACGCTGCGGTAAGCAACAGCGGAGCGGGAAAACGAGATCGCTTCCTCATCATCGTCTCCTTTTCACCGGCCGACGACTGCCTGCAAGATCAAGGTTGCGTCGCGCGCGGTCACCTGGCCATCCTGATCGCTGTCGGCAATCATATCCACGGACAGGTTGCCGACGGACATCTTGAGGGCGTTCATGGCGTCCAGGGCGGTGAGAGTGCCCGTGCCGGTCGTGTCTCCGGGAACTCGGCCATCGGCCCCGACGATCACGATCTCCCCATGGATGAGTTGTGCCGGCGTCACCCGGCTCCCGGCCGATGTGGCGGCCATGGTCAGCTCCAGGCGCAATGCTGTTCGAGTGCCCGGCCGGCCTACGCCCTCAAACGGAATCTGCGCCAGGGTGCCCGTTCCCCGGATGTCGTCCCGTTGAGCGAAACCCAATCGAACCACGCCCCGGTCTCGGATGTTGGCTTCGAAGAGCGCCTGAGAAATGAGGTTGCCTCGGGCGGCGTTCTGAGCCGGTCGCACGACTGCGGGGTCGTAGTGGACATTGACGTTCATGTTGGCCAACGCGTCCACGTTATTGAGGCTGACGGGCACGGTCACGCTGCCGCCCTGCGGGAGACTGCGCTTGTCGGTCTGCACGGTGAAGCCGGCGGGCGCCGGTGTGGGAGTCGTGGCAGGAGGAGGTTCCGGTGCCGTCGGAGGAGACGGCGTTGTCTTTGTCGCAGTCCACTTATATGATCCGCCCCTGTTTTGGGTGAACGTGCCCGTCATGGTCGCTGTTCCATCGGCGGCTACGGTCAGCGTTCCGGTGTAGTGCTGTGTTTGTGAGATCTTCCTAGTGAAGGTGACGGTATTCCCCGTGATCGTGCCCTCGATCAGTTGATCGCCAAGAATGGTGCCGGTGAAACGCGATCCCTGCTGGTTGATGGTCATCTGCCCGCGATGGTTGTTTGCGTTGATGTTCCACTCGCCGGTCAGGACGACGGCGCCGGAAGGCGTCCGTTCTGAGGGCGGTGCGGTCGCTCCCGGTAACCCGCGCTGTTCCACCGTGACGGGGTTCGCATGGGGCGGCTTGTCTTTCGCCGGGTGACGGATCACCACGTAGGTGTGAATCTGTTCGTCGACCGACGTCACGATGCGGTCCGGTGAAATCGGATACCAGATGCTCCCGACTTTGACGGCAAAGTCCCACATGGGTCCGTAATCCTGGAGCAGCTTGCTGTAATCGGGGTCAACGCCCGTCCTTCGCGGAAGTCCCTTCTCGATATCATGCCAGGCCGATGGATATCCGGCACCATCCGTTGGGAATCCAGGGATCGGTTTCAAAGAAAAGTCGCCATTTGCGTCCGTGTTCACACCTGCCTTGATGGAGAAACTTGCGTTCGTGTCGCCCGGCTTTCGAATACCCAGGTTGACCCATGCTTTTTCCACAGGTTCGTTATTCTCGGCCGAGAGCACCCGGCCCTTGACGTAGACCTGCCTGGGCATCATACGGACGACGACCTGGCCTGGAGTCCGGCGGATGACGATGACCTGCCAATGTCCGGTTCCGGCAATCTCTCCCCAGGTTTGGGGTGCATCAACGCGAAGGTAGTGGTTGATTGGATACTCGGCACTTGCTACCCGCCGCCAGTCTTCTTCCGGCCACGTGATCTGGAACCGCCCGTCGTCGCCGGTAATCACCTGGTAGCCTTTGAAAGCATCCACCCGTCCAGCAGTTCCGGCTTTGACACTCGCGCCTTTAATGGGCCTTGCGGTACGGGCATCGACTACCTGCCCGCTCCAGGTCTGCGCTTGGAGCGGTACGCTCCACATCGAGAACATCAAGCAGACGGAGAACAACATGAAAAGGAGAGACTTCGGTTGCGATTTCATTGTTTCACCTGGACGGGAGTAGGAAGTTCCTTTTCGGCGCCGATACCGGACACCGGGTTTCGCCACGGAACCAGCATACATCGGGCTGCCCGAGTTCAACAGCAGAGGAGTGCCAGGCCCAACGAAAAGAGGCATTGTCAGATGTTGTGGATTGGGGGGTCAGAACAGTGCCTGACACTGCTTTGTCCTAAGCTGAGCGGTTCTGCCGGATGAGATGTGCCAAGATCCTGATGCTACAGTGCTTTGGAAAAGCGCAGGCATACCCTGAGGTACGTCGAGCATTTTCCGAAGTCGCTGGAGCGCAGGAGATTGGTGCAGATCGCCGGCAAGAACCGCTCAGCTTAGGTGGAAGTGTGTACGTGGCTCCCATCCCCATCCCCAGGTTCGAGCCTGCGGCGGCGTCCGATGCGGACCGGAGGTCCGCGCTCCCTGCATGACCTGCAGCACGGACCGATGCGGACCAGAGGTCCGCGGTCCGTGCAGGCAGTCTCCCCCGGCCCGTCGCCACGGCTGCGGTACCCTTGGGTTCAACGGAGGCCACGATGTTCAAGACAGTGCACGATCGGGTGTGGGCGTTCGACCTCGAGTGGGTACCGGATCCGCTGGCCGGGAGGCTGGTGTACGGGCTCGATGAAGAGCTGGCCGAGATCGAGGTGCTGGCCGAGATGTGGCGGCGGGGCGGCGCCACGGACGACGATCCGCAGCCGTTTCTGAAGACCTCCGTGTGCCGGATCGTGTCGGTGGCCGCCATCGAGCGCCGTCGCACCCCGGATGGCTCCGTGGTGCTCAACCTGATGTCGCTGCCGCGCGATCCAGAGGACCTCGAGCAGGTCGGCGAGCACGCTGTCGTCGGCACGTTCCTGGACGCGCTCTCCACCCGGCAGCCGCAGCTCGTCGGCTTCAACTCGCTCCGCTCGGACGTGCCGATCCTTCTTCAGCGGGGTCTGATCCACGGGCTCTCGGCGCCCGGCTTCTGCCGGCGTCCGGACAAGCCATGGGAAGGGATCGACTACTTCGCGCGCTCGTCGGAGTGGCACGTGGATCTCAAGGACCTGGTGGCGGGCTGGGGCAAGGGATCGCCGAGCCTGCACGAGCTCGCCGTCCAGTCCGGCATCCCCGGCAAGATGGAGACCGAGGGCGCGCAGGTCGCCGAGCTGTGGCTCAACGATGATCTGCGTCGGATCGTCGAGTACAACGAGTTCGACGCGCTCACAACGTACCTCGTGTGGCTGCGGATGGCCCACATGACGGGTCACTTCTCAGGCGAGCAGTACGCCGCCGAGCAGGCGCTGGTGGAGCAGCTGGTGCAGCGCGAGATCACCTCTGGCGCGCGGCCCTACCTGCAGCTGTACCTCGACGAGTGGCAGCGCTTGCAGCTGCTGATCGCAGACCGCCTCGAGTCACCGGAGGCATGAGATCGTTGACGGTGAGCCGAATGCCATCTATAATGGCATAATGGAACGTGAAATTACCATTGACGCGTCAGGGCGCCTGGTGATTCCGAAGGAGATCCGCCGGCGGCATCACCTTCGCGGTGGAGCGCGCCTGCTCCTGGTAGACGATGGTGAGCGTCTGCTCTTGATCCCACGCCAACAACACAGCAGGTTGGCCGAAAGAGACGGACTGCTGGTCTTTCAGGGACGTCTTCTCGATGATGATCTCGACCATCGCAGCGTTCGGGACGAGCGGCTGGATCGAGTGGCAGGTCTGTGACGACGCTCGCGTTCGACACCTCGTTCATGGTGGCTGCACTGGTGCAGCCTCATCCACGGCACGAACGGTGTCAGCCCTGGCTCCACGCCCTGCACGCGGGCGAAGTGTGTGGCGAGCTGTCGACGCACGCGCTGGCGGAGACCTGGGCGGTGCTGACCCGCCTGCCGATCGACCCGCCGATCTCTCCCGCGACGGCAACCCTGGCACTTGAGCGCGTTCAGCAGCTGATGTCAGTCGCCGAGCTGTCGCGCACACACTACAGAGACGCACTCCAACGTTGCGCCGAGTGCGCCGTGACCTCCGGCGCGGTCTTCGATGCGCTCCATCTCGTGTGTGCCGAGCACACCGGCGCCACAGCGTTCGTCACGTTCAACGCTCGCGACTTCGAGCGTCTGGCGGGACCGAAGAGCCCTCCGATCGTGGTTCCTCCCGATCCGCCATCGCTCGCCATCCCTTCGCCCCGCCCATAGGCCCGAGCTGAGCGTGCGCCGTCGCGGTGCACCGCAAGGTCGTCTGCCCGTGCCGCACCACAGCCTCACGGAATCCCCCTCTCTTCTCCGACGTTGTCCGAGCCGTGCGCGTCTGCGGAAGTCTTTTCATTCTCGCAACATTGATGGGAGCTTGCATGTCCGAGACCACCGCCCCGAACGGATCCAACCGCCTCGCGGCCGAGCAGAGCCCGTACCTGCTCCAGCACGCCAACAACCCCGTGGACTGGTACCCGTGGGGCGACGAGGCGTTCGCCACCGCCGAGCGCGAGGACAAGCCGA
>CAZEJK010000028.1:10543-37865 GCA_964512045.1 uncultured Thermoanaerobaculia bacterium | reverse complement strand
CGGCCATCCGGTCCCCGGCGGATGCTTCGAATTTTCGAAGATACGGAGTTTTGAGTCGCCAAGGCGCTCTGGTGGCGGCGTATCTTGCGGCGTGTCGGATGTTTGTGGAGAATGGATGGTGAAGACCGTCGGCACCATGAGCAGGTGATGCAGCGACCCGCTGTAGGCTCCGTTGTGGTTGGTCGATGCGGAGGGGGGCACGGACGATGAAGGACGCGGACAAGGATCGCCGTTGCGGGGAGATGTACACCACGCTGCTCGCGAACATGGCGGATTACCCGGCGCACTGGGCGCGAGTCAAGAAGAGCTCCACAGCGATCATCGAGTACGACACCGGCGAGCAGGTGACCTGGGGTGACTTCGATCGTGCGGTGAGTGCGTTTGCCGCCAAGCTGCTGTCGATCGGGCTCGGTAGAGGCGATATCGTCGCCACCACGTTGCCCCTGCTCAAGGAGCACATCTACTTGATGTACGCCTGCTTCCGGATCGGTGCGATCATCGCGCCGCTCGATCTTCGCCTCAAGGCGGGTGAGGTGCGCTACTGCTTCGAGAGGATGCGACCGAAGGCGTACTTCTTTCTCGGCCATACTCCGGTAGCCGACTTCCGGCCGATGGTCGCGGAGGTCATGGAGCACGCGCCGTACGTGGAGCACTGGGTGCAGTTTCAGAAGGAGCAGGACCTGGTGATGGACGGTGCGGTCGGGATCACCGAGTTCGCGAAGGACATCAAGCTGCAGTACCTGAAGAGCGCGATCTTCGGCTCGGTGCGCCGCGCGCGCCGTCCGGTAGAGCGTCGAGATCCGTGCCTGATCATCTTCACCACCGGCTCTACCGGTGCGCCGAAACCGGCGCTGCTCTGTCACGAGAGCATCCTGGTACAGAACATCGGGCTGTCGGTGGGCTTCGAGATGAATGCGGACGACCGGATGCTCATCAACCTGCCGCCGTCGCACGTCGGATGCACCACCGAGCAGCTCGCGACAACGATTTTCGGCGGCGGGGTCAGCGTGATCGTGCACGTGTTCGATGCGGCCAAGAGCCTCGATGCGATCCAGAAGCACGAGGTCACGATCCTCGGGCAGATCCCCGCGCTGTTCAACCTGGAATGGCGTTTACCGGACTATCGTGAGTACGACCTCTCGTCCCTGCGCTTTGCCATTTACGGCGGACAGGCCGTCTCCAAGGAGTTTCTGCGTCGCATGAAGGAGATGGCGCCGCGGATCGGCACGGGGCTGGGGCTGACGGAGACTGCCGGTTTCTGCACGTATACGAACGTGGATGCGGACGTGGACGAGCTGGCCGAAGGGATCGGTTTCGACATGCCGCTGTGTCCGATCTCGATCCGCGAACCGATGCAGGAGGATGGGACCGCTGGGGCCGAGAAGGCGCCCGGCGAGGTCGGTGAGATCTGTTTCTCCGGGCCGCAGCTGTTCCTGGGCTATCTGGGTGACGAGGAGGCCACGCGGCGAACGGTCTCCTCCGATGGGATCTGCTACACCGGAGATCTCGGCTCGTACGACGCCAACGGCCTGCACTTCGCAGGTCGCTCCAAGCTGCTGATCAAGTGCAAGGGCTACCAGGTGTTCCCGGATACCGTGGAGAGCCACATCGCCACCGAGCTGGCCGGACGGGTCGCTTCTGTCGCCGTCGTGGGCGCGGAGCACGAGGTGTTCAGTGAAGGGATCATCGCCTTCGTCGAGCCGGTGGCCGGCGATGGCCTCACGGCTGTCGACGTGTACGAGGCGTGCCGGAGCATCTCCGCGTACTCGCGGCCGAGTCACGTGGAGCTTCTCGGAGAAGGTGAGTTTCCTCTCAACCGCGTCGCGAAGACCGACTACATGGTGCTCCGAGAGCGTGCCGGAGAGGTGGTTGCTCGCCTTCGTGGCGAGGGGAAGTGGGATGCTGAGTAACGGGTCTGGCGCCCTGCGCTGATACAGTCAGAGGGGCTCAGAGATCGTTGACGACGACCTCGTACTCGCTGTCGAGCTCTGCCGAGAGCTCCATATACGATTGATCGTCGCTGAAGAGGGCGACCAGCTCCGCTCCGATTGCCGCCATCTGCAGCTCCAGGGCGAGGCCGACCTTCATGTCGACAGCTTCGAGACCCGGGGGTGCGTCGGTTCCCATCCACTCGCCGTGAACGTTCGCCAGACGATCCTGGATGTCTGCGAGGCGGAGAGCATGCGTGCGGGTGTCCGTACGTCCGTGGTCGAAGTAGGCCGCGTCGGCGCTCTTGTACTCGGACCACAGGCGGTCGGCAGACTCGAGAAGCCGCTCGTACTGACGTGGGAGCTCGCCGCCACCCTTACGCCACGCACTGCTGAACCCGACGACGCCGAAGATGAAGGTGGCGGTCAGAAAGCCGATGACAAGACCCCGAACGAGCTGGTTTGAACGCATGCCGTACTCCTCTTTTCCAAGAAAGCTCACCGCGTGACGACCCTGTGAGAGCCAACGCAAGCTCGAGATGTCAGAGTAGCCGATTCCGTTTTTTGGCGCCAGAGAGATGCATGCCCTGGTCGTCACATGTCTGGGAGAGCGGGAGGCGGCGCCTCACGTCCACCTGTCACCTCGGTGGATGCGATAGGCTTGCGGTTGGGAGGTGCGCGGTAGTGCACGAGGCCGAGCTTCCAACGACGGACGATGTGCTGGCGGCTGCAGGGCGCGTCGCCGGGTTGGTGCATCGGACGCCGGTGTTGACCTGCACCACGCTGGACCGGATGTCCGGCGCAGAGCTGTTCTTCAAGTGTGAGAACCTGCAGAAGGTCGGGGCCTTCAAGGCGCGCGGCGCAACCAACGCCGTTCAGCTGCTGGATGCGAACGCAGCACGACGTGGCGTGGTGACCCACTCCTCGGGCAACCATGCAGGGGCCCTGGCGTGGGCGGCCGCATGGCGTGGGATCACGGCGACGATCGTCATGCCGCGCACCGCTCCGGTCGTGAAGCGAGCTGCTGTGGAGGGCTACGGGGCTCGAGCTGTGGAGTGCGAGCCCACGCTCGCGGCGCGAGAGGCTGGCTGTGCCGAGGTCGTTCGGGACACCGGCGCCACGTTCATCCATCCGTACAACAGTCCGGGTGTGATCGCGGGGCAAGGTACGGCGACCCTCGAGCTCCTGCAGCAAGTGGAACGGCTCGATGCCATCGTCACCCCGGTGGGTGGTGGCGGATTGCTTTCGGGGAGCTGCCTCGCCGCCGAGACGGTGCGGAAACGGCCATCCGTATACGGTGCGGAGCCTGAGCAAGCCGATGACGCGGCCCGTTCTTTGGCCGCCGGCCACATCGTTCCGTCCGAGGATCCGCAGACGATCGCAGACGGGCTCCGGACGTCGCTGGGTGAACTGACCTTCGCCATTCTCTCGCAGCGGGTGGACGGGATCCTGACGTGCACCGAGGCCGGAATCCTGATGGCCATGAGGCTTCTGTGGGAGCGGGCGAAGATCGTCGTCGAGCCGTCGGGAGCGGTGCCTCTGGCGATGATCCTGGAGCATCGTCAGCAGTTTGCGGGGCAGCGTGTCGGTCTGGTCCTCTCGGGGGGCAACGTGGACCTCGACCGCCTTCCGTGGGCGTGAGCAGGACGGAGAGCCAACAGCGCGCCAACGTCCTGTACGCCGCATCAGAGGTGGCACGCTGCGCCGCTTTGATGTGGTTGACTATCGGACCGTGCGCGCTGGCTGTTTGAGAAGCGTGTGCAGAAACTCCGCCAGCCGGCGGCCTGCCGGCTCGAGACGCCGATCGACAACCGCTTCGAGACCTCTGGCCGACAGCCGCTGCCTGAGGGCGGGCGCTGCAAGAAGCTCGTCGATAGCAGTGGCGATGGCCTCGGGCGCCGCAGCCACGATCACACCGGTCAACCCGTCGCTGATCAGATCCTCGATACCAGGGAGGGGGCACGCGACGACCGGCGTACCGCAGCCTTGGGCCTCCGAGACCACTCGATGACCGTAGTCGGAGCCCCCTGCCGGTACGAGGAGGAGCGACATCTCCGCGTACAGCTCCGGTAGCCCGCGTTCCTGGTAGCCGGCACAGTGGACGCGATTGCCGAGACCCGCCGCGCGAGCGCGAGCAGTGATGGCCTCCTGGAGCTCACCGTGACCCACCAGCAACAGATGGGGCGGAGGCTGGGCCACCATGTGGGAGATGGCGTCAACGGCCAGCTCGAAGCCCCTCCCGCGGGCCATCTTGCCGACCATCCCCACAAGCGGTGCGATCTGCGGGATGCCGAGCTGCTGTCGCCAACCAGAGCCGTCCAAACCCGGTCGGAACCGGTTCTCCAGCGGAACTGGAACAGTGGTGGCCGGAAGATCAGATGCTCCCAGCGCCGCGAGGTTGTGGCGCAGCGCGGAGTAGGCGAGGAGGAGACCGGAGGCGCCACGGTGAACCCAGCGGTGGTACGGATCGGAACGCAGGTGTCGTGGATGACGCATGTTGCGGACGAGCACGCTGTGCTGCTGGACGCCGGCAACCCGACAGAGCATGTGGTCGTGCGGCAAATGACAGATTACAGTGTCGGCTCGGGCCGAGAGCTGACGGATGGCTCTGAGGTTGTGCCATGCGCGGCCAGGGGTTCGTTCCCGTTGTAACAGGGGCTTGGCCCATGGTTGTCCAGCGAGCCGTGACTGCAGGTTGTCGCCGCCGAGAAACAAGAGCTCGGCAGATGTCCCAGCGGAGTGCAGAGCTCGTGTCAGATGCTCCGCAACCGCGGCGGCGCCAGTGTACCGTTTGGCGGAGACGATGAGCAGTACGTGCACGCAGAGAAGGTACCGAGAGCGTGCTGTTCGATCAAGGAAGGAGGGGGTAGACTCGAGGTATGCCACCTCAGATTACGGTGACGATCATTGCGCGGAACGAGGCCGATCGCATCACACCGGCGATCGAGAGTGCGCGCTGGGCCGCGGAGGTGCTGGTGCTCGAGGAGGGCTCGGCGGACGGTACGGCCGATGTGGCTGCTGCGGCCGGCGCTCGAGTAGAGCATGCGCCGTGGCTCGGGTTCGGTCCTACCAAGAACCTGGCGGCTGAGCTGGCGGCGTGCGACTGGATCTTCTCCCTCGACGCGGACGAACGGATGCGGCCGGAGCTCGTCGCTGCGATCGTTGCGCTGCCGGAAGCGCCGGCAGAGGCCGCGTTCCGTGTGTGTCGACGGAACCGCTTTGCGGGACGGCCAATCCGGCACTGGCCATGGGTCAAGGACCGTTGCATCCGGTTGTACGACCGGCGTCAGGCCCGTTTCTCGGACGCAGCGGTGCACGAGAGCGTGCACGCCTACGGTACCGTGGGGGAGCTGTCCGGTGCGCTCGAGCACGAGGCCTATCGCGGCTGGAGGGACTATCTGCACCGCCAGCTTCGTTACGCCGAGCTCGGTGCTCGCCAGGCGCACGAAGGGGGGCGCTCACCGCGGATCGGAGATCTCAGTTTTCGCCCGATGGCCACCTGGCTGCGACATCTGATCGGTCGTGGCTATCTGCTCGGAGGGCCTCTCGGCTGGCGTATGGCGCGGCTCGCGGCACGAGGAACCTATCTGAAGTATCTCCTTTTGAGTGAGATCGCCCGCTCCGAGCAGAGATGATGTTTCCAGGACGCAGTATCTCCACTACCATGAGAGGTGCGGTGTGAGAATCAGCGGACGAAAGGGGTTTGGGTGATGGTTCGCAATATCCAAGAGCATGCTGTTTCGTTTCAGCTGCGCATGCAGGAGATCGGCGAGCGAGTGTCTCAGGAGGCCAGGCGCGAGCGAGAGCACCGGCTGGGACCGTACATCACCATCTCCCGTCAGGCAGCTGCCGGTGGTCACGAGGTCGCACGTCGGCTGGGAGAGTGGCTCGGCTGCGCGGTGCTCGACAAGGAGATCGTGGAGACGATCGCCGAAGAGCGCAATCTCTCGCCGCGGTTTCTGGAGCTGATCGACGAGACCAAGAGTAACTGGCTGCAGGACGATCTGATCACCCTCGTGGATCCGCGGATGATGGTTCAGGACTCCTACGCGCAGATGCTGGGCAAGATCGTGATCCTCGCGGCGTACGATGGTCCGGTGGTGATCGTCGGTCGTGGGGCGCAGTACATCCTGCCTGCCGAAAGGGGTCTACACGTGCGGATCGTGGCCGAACGTGCGGTACGGTTGGAGCGTCTGAAGGCCCAGACCGGTCTCGACGGCCAAGCGGCCGAGGAACGCCTCGATGAGATCGACACCAGCCGTGACGAGTTCGTGCACCGGCTGTTCCGCAGGTCCGTCAATGACCTTTTGCCGTACGACCTGGTGATCGACTCCACCAGGCTGGGCGACGAGGGCGCCGTTCGCCTGATCCAGACGGCGTACGAGGTGCGAGGCTTCTCCTGAGGTGATCCTTCCCTGAGCTCCCGCCGCAGTCAGCTCAGGGAGCGAAAATGATGCCGTTCAGGCACTCGATGTCCGCACGCTGCACGAGGCTGTTCTCGTCGCAGTCTGGATCGCCAGCTACCGGGTATGCGAGGTCATCGAGAACGGCGATCTCTGCGGCCAGGTCGCCCGCGTCGAACGCTCCGTCGTCGTTGACGTCTCCCGGGATCGCCGGCTCGGCGTCGAGGAGGATCGTGTCCTCGGCAGAGTAGACCGTGGTTCCGGTACGCGACTCACACTCCACCGTCTTGGTGCCATCACCTGCGGAAAGGTACCAGGAGAAATCACTGGCGAAGGCTTCCCAATCGGACCATGATCCACCCTCGTTCCGGCAGCGTCGCTCCGTGACACTCGGGGCAGCGTAGAGGTAGATCTCTACCGTCCTGGTCGTGGTGACGCTGGCCTCGCGGTCGATGATGAGTGGGTACTGGCCGATCTCGGCCCCGAAGTTCTGGGTCCAGTAGTGGTAAAACGGGCCGATGGTTGGATCCTCCGCTGTGCAGTCGCCGTCGGGGTCTTGCCGGATGTTGCCCTGATCTCCAGACTGATAGACGTAGCCGACCCCAATATCTCGGCGCGAGGTGGACAGGATGTTGGCGCGGTGGCCGGGGCTATTCATCCAGCCGTTGACGACGGCGCTCGGTGTGGAGTAACCGGCGGCTATGTTCTCTGCTGCGGACGACCATGTGTAGCCGGCTGCAGTCATCCGATTCCCGGGGAGGGTTCCTGTGTCCAGGTCGCAGTGGGCGAAAAAGTCGCGGACTGCCATGTTATCCGAGTGGGTCTCGGACGCGTCGTCGAGGAGCGGGTGATGCTTGAGCGGGGGCAGCTGACCGTTGTCCCAGCGCTCCTGGTTGACCAGCGCCACGACTTCGGTCTCATCGCTCCTCGAATCGCGCGGAGCTTGCGCCGGCGCTGGCCTGATCTCTGGTGCGATCAGTGGTCCTGGGCATGATGGTGGCTCGGCCGAAGTGGTCAGTGCGGTGGCGACGAGAAGAACGATGATTATCGCTGTGTTCCGCATCGGGATCCCCTTTGCTTCTATCCCAGTATATCGCCCGTGGACGTTGGCGATGTGATAGCGATCGCTGACTTCAGCGAGTCGAGGATCCAGATCTTCGAAAGAGCAGCTCATCATCGCCGGGGACCGGATAGCCGGGGTCCGGCTGCCGGGGTCGGGACGGGCACCGGATCTGGGGCCAGATCCGGGCTGCGGCGTCGTAACCCCTGCAATTGACACTGGGTGGGTGATCCCAGCGCCGACAGCGAGAAGATGACACCCACGCGGGCGAAGGACCGGCACAATCGCAGCACCTCTTCGATGGCGGTGCCGTATGAGAGACCACTCCAGCCGATCTGGTGCCATTCGAGCGCGGTCAGCGTCAGGCCGATGGCGCTGCAAACAAGGATCGTCCCGGTCAGCGTGAGCACCAAGATCCGGCGACGACCTTGGCTCCCTGAGAGCCTCTCGGTGCTCACAGCTCCATCGACTCCTCGAGCTCGGGGATCCAGGGGTCCCAACCGAGCTCGTCGCGAAGCCGTTCGGCGAACGCCTGCTGGGCCGGGTACTCGCCGTGGATGAGAACCACCTTTTCGGGGTCGCGCTCACGACGCGATAGCCACAGCATCAGCTCATCTGCGTCGGCATGTGCCGAGAGCCCCGTGATCTGCTCGACGGTCGCCTTGACGGGAACTGTCTGCCCATGGATGGTGACCTCCTCGGCGCCTTCGACGAGCTCTCGACCGCGGGTGCCTTCCGCCTGGTAGCCGACGAACAGGATGGTGTCCTGCGTGCGTGGCAGCCTGTGCTTCAGGTGATGGAGGATACGTCCTCCCGTGGCCATGC
This sequence comes from uncultured Thermoanaerobaculia bacterium, assembly GCA_964512045.1. GTDB lineage: Bacteria > Acidobacteriota > Thermoanaerobaculia > Thermoanaerobaculales > Sulfomarinibacteraceae > CAZEJK01. The sequence continues at coordinate 29,649 of CAZEJK010000028.1, read as the reverse complement.
CGGAGGCAGAGACGACGATGGCCGGGCCCGGCATGGCGTTGATCTGCTTCGACTGCCATGTGGTACGGCTGACCTGTAGGTTCGGCAAGAAGATCGGGTTCTCCTCGTCCTTGAAGAACTCGCGCATCTCCACATCGTGCTCGCTGATGAACCGCGTGTACACCGCCGTCGCCTCGATCGCCATCGGGCTGTCGAGGAAGATCGGGATCTCGGGGATCTCACGGTCCACGGTGAGCTCGTGGAGCATGTACAGCAGCTCCTGGGTCCGGTCGATGGCGAACGCAGGGATCACCAGCATGCCGCCGCGATCCACCGCGGCGTTGACCTCGTGGATCAAGGCGCTGCGCGGATCCTTGAGCCCGTGTCGGCGGTCGCCGTAGGTGCTTTCGAGGAACAGAACGTCGGAGCCTTCGTACGGATGTGGCTCGCGCAAGATCGGGACGCCGTACCGACCGACATCCCCCGAAAACAGGATCGTGCGGTGCTTTCCGCGGCTGTCCTTCGTACGAATCTCGACAGACGCTGCGCCGAGGATATGTCCTTGCCGGCGCCATCGAACCCGGATGCCGGGGTGCAGCTCCTTCCAGGCGTCGAACGGGACCGACTTGACCTGTTTCAAGATCGACTTGGCGTCCTGGACCGTGTACAGCGGAAGGGCGGGCTCGTGCGAGGTGTACCCTTCCTTGTTGGCGTAGCGCGCCTCTTCCTCTTGGAGGTGCGCGGCGTCGGGAAGAAGGACCTTGAGGAGTGCCTGCGTCGGCCGGGTAGAGTGCACGCGGCCGCGGAAGCCCTGCCGGTAGAGCCGGGGCAGGTACCCGGAGTGGTCGATGTGGGCGTGGGTGAGCACTACCGCGTCGATCTCGTGGGCCGGAAACGGCAGCGGGTCCCAGTTGCGTTGGCGGTTGGCCTTCGGTCCCTGAAACAGGCCGCAGTCCACCAGCAGGGTGTACTCCTTCCACCGGATCAGGAACTTCGACCCTGTGACGCACCGGCCTGCCCCGAGCACTGTGATCGTGACCATGGCACCTCCGGGAGTATCGTAACCCGGCTTCGCTCCCCGCCGCCCCCCGCACGTCGGGTAGCGGATTGTAGTGGCCCGCGTCTCGCGGGCCGGGAGGGTGGGTCACGAGCCTTTCGACCACGACGCCGATCAGAGCACCGCCGGCTCTTGGGGCCGGTGGCTTTGCTGAGAGGCGTGTAATCGCCATTCATGGCCGTGGCGTCCGAACAGCGAAGCCCGCTAGCCGAGCACCCGTCTGTACACCTCGACGTACCGGTGGACCATGCGCGCAGCCTGGAACAGACGTTCGACGCGCCGGCGACCCTCGGCGCCCATCGCCGCGCGACGGGCTGGATCCGAAAGCAGACCGACGACCGCCGTCGCCAGTGCGCCCGCGTCTGCCGGCGGTATGAGTACGCCGGTGACACCATCGTCCACTGCTTCTGGTAGGCCTCCGACGGCGCTAGCAACGACAGCGAGGGAGCAGCCCATTGCCTCCAAGGTCGCCGTGCCCAGGCCCTCGGCGAGGGAGGGTTGGACGTACAGATCAGCTCCGTGCAGCCACGCCACCACGTCATCGCGCTGACCCAAGAACCGGACCGATGGCCCCGCGTCAGGTTGGAGAGTGGAGCGCAACGGTCCCTCACCGATCACGACGAGGACGGCGTCCGGACGGTGACGGATCACGTTGTCCCATGCTTCGAGGAGGACGGCATGGCCCTTCTCTGCCGTAATGCTACCGACACAGACGACGACCGCGCTTCCAGGCTCGAGACCTTCCCGGATGGAGCCGAGGTGCGGACGATCGAGAGCTGTCAGATCGATACCGCTGTGGATCACGTCGAGTCGATCTGGCTCGACGCCGCCGCTGGCAAGCTGCCGAGCGATCGCCTCGGAGATTGCCACGTACCGGTCGGCGCCGGTGCGGTACTTCGACGCAGGCCGGACTGGAAACGCCACTCGACGGGTGTGGAGTATCCGGACGCCAGGTGTCCAGCGCCGGACGAGGCGTGCCAGGCTGAGCGCCGGCGACGTGTGCGTGTGGAGCACGGTGCGCGCTGGGGCGAGCCGCGCGGCCCGAGTGAGTCGCAGCAGGTTGATCGGCCGGTACGGCCGTGACGACAGAGGGGTCACATCGATACCGATCCGGCGCGCTGCACTCGTCAGGCGGCTGCGAGCGGGTGCGGCCACGAGCTGCGTGAACGTCTCGTTCACGAGGCCGTGAGCGAGCAGCGCGACCTGCCGCTCCCCGCCGCGATAGCTGCGTTCGGTCGAGATGTGAACGATCCGCCGGGGCTCGGCCGTCACCTCTCTGCCACCTCCGGGATCGTGTAGCTCGAGATGTCGGCTACAGGCTCCGGATAGCTCAGCTGCATCCGCTCCATGGTGTCCACCAGCAGCTGGGAGACGGCGAGGTTGCGGAACCACTTGCGGTTGGAGGGGATCACGTACCACGGCGCCCACTCGGTGTTACAGCGTGTCAGCGCACCCTCGAAGGCGGCCATGTAGTCGGTCCAGAGGCGCCGGTTGTCCAGGTCCTCCGGGTTGAACTTCCACTGCTTGTCAGGCCGCTGCTGACGGTCCAGAAAACGCTCGGCCTGCTCGGCTGCGCTGATCCGCAGGAACAGCTTGACGATGGTCACCCCTTCGTCCACCAGTAGCCGCTCGAAGGCGTTGATGTGGTCGAAGTAGCGTTGCCAGACGCTCTCCGGCTTGAGCTGGCGCACCCGGACGACGAGCACCTCCTCATAGTGCGAGCGGTTGAAGATGCCGATCTGTCCCAGCCCTGGAGCTGCCCGATGAACCCGCCACAGAAAGTCGTGTGACCTCTCCAGCTCCGATGGAGCCCTGAACGACGTGACCCGGACCCCCTGGGGATTGAAGCCGCCCATGACGTGCTTGATGGTTCCGTCCTTGCCGCCGGCGTCCATTGCCTGGAGGACGACGAGCAGTGCGTGCCCACCGTCGGCCCACAGCCTTTCCTGGAGCTCGCGCAGTCGTTCGAGGTTGGTCTCGGTGAGCTCCTTGCCGGTCCTTTTGTCGAAACCCCCGCGTTCGTCGGCGTCGACATCGTCCATACGAAACGGAGCTCCCGGCTCGAAGGTGTACGCCAGCTGCTTCATGGTGGCCTCCGAAGCTATTGTACGTCCGCGAGATCGTCGAAGGTCTCGAGGAGCTTCTCGATCATTCGTTCCTCTGCGAGGGACCTCTGTGCCGGCTCCAGATGGACTCCCAGCTCGTCCGCAAAACCGGTCACGATCGCTTCGATAAGTGCCGCGCGTGCAGGCACATCTCCGAGCTGCTCTGCGATGGTCGTCACCAGGGTGCGGAGCCCGCTGTCGTCGGCGAGGCCGAGGCAGCGTGCCTGCGTCTCTCCGTCCCAGTCGAGGAGGATGGCGCCATGCTGCAAGAGGTGGCCGTGATGGGTGCGCATCGCCGAGCCGACGAGCTTGCGGTTCGCGACGACCACCTCGCCGCCAGCAGGTGTTGTGAAGCACGGGATCGGGGAGCTCGGCCTGGGCAGCGACCTGGTGGCCTCGCCGGGGGTCAGAGAGGCCGCGATCCCGAGCAGCTGGAACGCCCGCACCAGCGCGCTGCACAGTCTCCCGTACGACAGCTGTACATGGGTCGTCAACGGGGGCGCGAGGCGTGCGGTCACGGCGTATGTGAGCTCGAGGTGATGGACAACCGCTCGTCCGCCGGTTGGGCGGCGGATGATGGGGATCCCGCGGCGTCGGCAGAAAGGCGAGTCCACGACCGTCATCGATTGGTGCCGGCCAAGTGTCACCGTCGGACGGTCCCATCCGTACAGGCGGAGCGTGGGGGGTGCGAGGCCTGTACGCAGGAGCTCGAATGCAGCGGCGTCGGCCGCCATGTTGCGGGAGCCGGTGAGGTCCGGATCGATGATCAGGCGCCAGGAGGTCACTGAACCGGCTCGTCGTGGTCGTCGCGCACGGCGAGCCAGCGGTTCCACGCTGCGTGCAGGGGATCGCCGCCCTGCCACAGGGCGATCGTGAACGCCTGGACCCAGCTGTCGAAGCCGGGGATGACCCGCAGGTTGTCATCCTCGATGAGCTGCAGGGGGTTCCGGTTCGACGCCTCGAGAGCGATGGCGGCGCGGCGAAGCCGCCATCCCCAGGAGCTCTCTGCGAACGACTGGTCAAGGCGGCGAGCCCACAGTCGGAGGAGCGAGACTGTGTGGACAACGTGCGGGTCCATCTTTACGGTGCACTGGTTCGGAACGATCGGGTGGAGCCCAAGGGCGTGGACGATGCTGCCTGCCCGTCGCTCCAGCGAGGCCAATCCCGCGCTGATATCCGAGTGGAAGAGCGCATCGGTGAGGGCCTCCAGCTCAGGCTCCGTTGACTCGTTGCGATCGATGATCTTGTGGCGGTCCTGGGGTGTGAGGAGCAGGGGAGCCGTCATAGCGAAGGTGCCGCCGGAGTCGGCCACGTCGCGGAGGACACGATCCAACCACTCGCTGCCGTTCGGAAATGGAAAGAGCCCCACGATCGCTCCCCAGGTCCAGCTGCTCCACTCCTGCGGTGGGGGCGGTGCTTCGAGAAGTGGGGCAGGCAGGATCGGGACGAGTACGGTCAATCTGGAGGTCGGAGCGGACGGATCGAGACCGAGAGCTTCGGGACCGACCTCTGGGTCGTCGAGCACCATCGCAACGGAGCTTCCGCGCTCGATGAGCGTGGAGACCGTACCTTCGCGTTGGGCAGCGACTGAGGCGAAGACCATGGCGCGAACCGGCTGCCGCGGGATGTTGTTGCGCACCGGGAGGGTGCGCTTCGGAGCGTCCTCCCATACCACGCTCATGCGGAGCGGGTCCAGCTGCACGTGCTGCCGCGGCAGGTATCCCGGTCGCAAGAGGTGCGTTACCGGGAACAGATCCGGAAAGGCCGCCTCAGCTCGTCGCATCGGTTCCCCCTCCGAAAAGCGCCTCGATCGAGGAGGTCTGCTGCGTTGTCGAGAGCTGGCGGGCGACGTACTTGCCGAGTATGTCCGTCTCGAGGTGCAGGGAGTCACCGGGTCGGATCGCCTTCAGCACCGTGGCCTCGATGGTGACCGGGATGACTGCCACGTCGAACCAGTCGTCGCCGAGGGCCGATACGGTCAGCGAGACCCCGTGCACAGCCACGCTCCCCTTCGAGACCACCTCGTGACGGTGTGCCACCGGCAGCTCGAAACGGATCTCCCAGAAATCGCCATGCCGACGGACGTCTCGCACCCGGGTGACGGCATCCACGTGACCTTGAACGATGTGACCGCCCAACCTGCTGCCGACACGGAGTGCGCGTTCGAGATTGACCGGCTGTTGGGGTTGGAGGTTGCCGAGCAGAGTGCGGCGGACGGTTTCCGGAGAGAGATCCGCGGCGAAACCGTTGTCGGTCAGCGACGAGACTGTCAAACATGCGCCGTTGACTGCAATCGAGTCTCCGGGGTGGATCCGTTCGGAGTCCGGCCAGCGCGCGTCGATGGCGAGCCGACGGCCCCCCCCGGAGCCCCGAGCCGTCCGCACCGTGCCGATTGACTCAATCAGTCCCGTGAACACCGCTGCTCTCCTGAGCCACTGCGTGGACTTCTAAATCGTCTCCGTGGCGGTGGACACCCTCGATCTGTAACTGAAGCGCTTCGGCGAGATGACCGTGCCCTGTTCCGCCAACCGCCGCCGGAGCGGCAGTGCCACCGATGATGCGCGGTGCCACGAACCAGAACGCCTCATCGACGAGCCCGGCGTCGACGAAGGCTCCGTGGACCGACGCGCCCCCTTCGACGAGGACAGCACTCACCATCATGGAGGCAAGCATTCTCATACAGTGTGCCACAGATACCCGCCCGTCGGTGTGCTGGCTCACAATCTCACACGACACACCGAGAGCCTGGAGCCGCTGTCGCCGCTTTTCGGGTGCCCTTTCGGTGTGCACGAGCAGGACAGACTCCGGATGCTCGCGCACCAGGCGTGAGCTCTCCGGTGTTCTCAGCTCGCTGTCGAGGACGATTCGCAAGAGCTTGCCAGCGGGGTTCAGCTGCAACCGACGTGTCAGACGCGGATCATCGGCGAGCACCGTGCCAACACCGACAAGGATCGCGTCCAGCTCCTCACGGAGCTCCAGGCCGCGCCTGCGCGCTGCCTCACCGGTGATCCACTGGGACTCGCCGGTGCGCGTGGCGATCCTGCCATCCAGGCTGACAGCTGCCTTGAGGGCGATCCACGGTCGGTGGCGCTCGATGAGGGTCAGCCACCGCCGGTTGAGCTGCCGGGCGGGGCCGGCACACACGCCTTCCACAACCTCGATGTCGTGCCGACGGAGTACGTCAGCACCGCCACCCGCTGCAGGGTTGGGATCCGCCATCGCGATGACCACCCTGTTCACGCCAGCCGCAACGATCCGATCGGCGCACGGTGGGGTCTTGCCATGATGCGTGCACGGCTCGAGTGTGACGTACAGGGTGCCCCCCCGTGCACCGTCGCCAGCCTGGCGGAGGGCCTCCACCTCTGCGTGGTCTCCGCCCCAGTAGCGATGGGCGCCGCGCCCGACGATCTGGCCGCTCTGGTCGGTGACCACCGCGCCCACCAGGGGGTTCGGTAACGCCCCGTACCGTCCCTCCTCGGCGAGGTTGAGAGCCTCCCGCATGAGGTCCAGGTCGCGTGCGCGGTTGGCCACCGGCCGCTCAGCCTTCCAGCAGCGCCTCGACGAACTCCTCGCTGTTGAACGGGAGCAGGTCGTCGATCCCTTCGCCCACGCCGACCCACCGCACAGGCAGCTGCAAGGTATCTGCGATGGCAAGCACGACGCCGCCCTTGGCGGTGCCGTCCAGCTTGGTCAGTACCACTCCAGTGACCCCGGCCGTGGCGCCGAAGCGCTGAGCCTGCTCGATGCCGTTCGCACCGGTGGTGGCGTCGAGCACGAGCAGGACCTCATGGGGGGCCCCGTCCACCTCCCGGCCCGCGACCTTCCGGACCTTCTCGAGCTCCTTCATCAGGTTCGTCCGGGTGTGCAAGCGGCCTGCGGTGTCGATCAAGACGTCGTCAGTCCCGCGTGACTTCGCGGCTGCGATGGCGTCGTACACTACTGCGGCCGGGTCCGCTCCCTCCTTCTGATGAATGACGGGCGCACCGATGCGGCCGGCCCAGATCTGCAGCTGCTCCACTGCAGCAGCGCGGAACGTGTCCGCAGCCGCGATGACCACCGAGCGCTCCACGTCCTGGCGACGCTTCGCCAGCTTGGCGACCGTGGTGGTCTTGCCGGTTCCGTTGACGCCGACCACCATCGTCACCCTCGGCCCAGTGGCCACGGTCGGCTCCGGGTGGGTCGCCTCGGCACTCGTGAGCAGAGAGAGGAGGCGCTCCTTGAGTGCCGGACGCAGCTCCTCGGCACCCTGAATGTCGCCCTTCTGGACCTTCTGGCGCAGCTCGTCCATCAACCGCAAGGACAGTGCGACGCCGGCATCGGCCGAGATCAGCGCCTCCTCGACACGATCGAGCGTTGCCGGGTCCACCGGGCCTGTTCGCGCAAACGCCTCACCGACCTTTTCCAGGAACTCCGTGTGGGTCATGAACAGCCCACGCTTGAGCTTCTTCAGAAACGTGCCGCTGGCCATCTGTCGACTCCTTGATCTGCAGGTTGCCTCGGTGTGCAGCACCGGCGTTCAACGGTTTGCAGCGCCTGGTCCGGGCTCACACCGGGTGTCTGGATCTGTTCAGACGATCTCGCGCTCGAGCACGGCTGCCACGCGCTCGAGGTGGTACACCGCTCGGCTCATGGGCCCCCCGCGCTCGAGGATGAGCGTGACATAGTAGCCCTCACGGAGAACGCACGTCAACGCACACAGCTTCGTGCCGGTGAGGACGTACGTGCGGATCGCGCCGGCCCTGGCGGTATCTGCCATCTGCTGGACCTGCCGCTTGAAGATGCTGTGGTAGGCGCCCTCCACCTTGAGCTCGAACGGATCGCCGTGCCGGGTCACGAACTCGATCGCCTCCCCCTCGTCATCGAGGAAGATGGCGCCGAGTGCCGTCGGCACGTCCACCAAGAGGTTGGTGAGCAGGTAGTTGAACGGCATCAGTTCGGTTGGAGCATCCGTCGCGCCTGGCGCGCTGCGGTGGACGAGGGGAAGTCGGCGATGACCTCTTCGAACAGCGGGCGCGCCTCGTCGACGCGACCCAGGTTGTACAGCAGCTCCGCGAGACGGTAGGTCGGTAGTGGCGTCTGTGGAAACTTGATGCGCGCCTGCTCGAGGTACGACAGAGCCTCGTCGATGTTGCCGCGCCGCTGCTCGATCTCGGCCAGAGCGAGAAATGCAGCGGCGAGAGGCCGCGGGGAGAATGCGGCTCTCCGGAACGCCTCTTCCGCGGAGGCATAGTCGTCGCGAAAGAAGTAGCTCATCCCGAGGTTGTAGTACACCTGCCAGCGGTGCGGGTAGCTGTGATCCGCAAGCACGGCCACGAACTCCACCTCAGCCAGACGGTACTCCTTGAGATCCATGTAGGTGGCGCCGCGGTTGTTGCGCGCATCGGAGAACGCCGGGGCGAGCTCGAGCGCCATGTTGAACGCCTCCAGAGCCTCTGGGTAGTTGCCGAGCTGACGATGACACGAGCCGATCAGGTTGTAGACCGTGGCGTTACTGGGCTGCAGCTGGCGGGCCTCTTCGAACTTCCTCAGGGCTTCATGGTACTTCCCCTGCTGGTAGTACACCGACCCCTCGCGTTGGACCGAGAGCGGGTAGAGCGGGTTGGATGCAAGGGCCTCCTCGGCAGTGGTTGGCCGTTGCCGTCCCGAGCTGGTGCATCCACCGACTGCTAGCGTTCCGCTGGCCACCAGCAGCGCAGTCAGCGTCAAGCCCGCGAGCGATCGAAATGGTCCGACTCGACACCAGCTGGTCATGAGGCCTCCTTCGCACGTTGCGCCGGCGGCGTGATATCGCCCGCACGGACCGCCTTCAGAAACGCGTCGACCACCGTCGGGTCGAAACGGTTTCCCGCCATATTGTGGATCTTGCTGACCACGTAGTCCAGCGACATCGCTTCCTGGTACGGGCGGTTGGTGGTCATCGCGTCGAACGTGTCCGCCACAGCGATGATTCGGGCCACCATCGGAATCTGCTCGCCAACAAGACCGTCAGGGTAGCCGCCACCTTGCCAGACCTCGTGATGGTTGCGAATGCCCGGGATGATGTCCTTGAGCATTCGGATCGGCGCCATGATCTGTGCGCCGATCTCGGGGTGCTTCTTCATGACAGCAAACTCCTGATCGTCGAGACCACCCGGCTTGTTGAGGATGCCGTCCTTGATTCCGAGCTTGCCAACATCGTGCAGGATTGCCGAGATCCGAAGGCGAAAGATCGCCTCCTGGGGCAGCCCCAGATGCCGGCCTATGGCGAGGGCGTACGAGCTGACGCGCTCGCTGTGGCCTCTGGTGTAGGGGTCTTTCGCATCGATCGCGGCAGCCAGCGTCCGGATCGTGTCGAGGAACAGCTCCTGGTTCTGTCGCAGGGCTTGCCGAAGCCTGCGCACCAGATCCTCGACACTGGACGCCATATGGTTGAAGTTCTCGGCGAGGCGGCCGATCTCGTCCGGTCCGACATTCTGGGTGCGAACCTCGAGGTTGCCGTCCGCAATCTCCGAGGATGCCTGCGCAAGACTCTGGATCGGTCCGATCAACCTGCGGCTGATCACCACTCCGATCAGTAGCGCTGCGAGGGCGGTCGCTGCCGACAGGAGTGCCGTGTTGCGTTGTACGGAGCGGACCAGACCGAATGCTTCCGCTGTGGGCCGCTCGACCAGCACTGTCCAGCGCAGCGCCTCGATCGGCGATACGGAGCCGAGAACGTTGCCGACATCGGTCAGGGTGGGGTGTGCGTACTCGGTCGTCAGTCGTTGCTGCACGTGCACCAGTCGACCAACCGTTGGCGCATCACTCAGGTCGACGCCCACCAGACCCGCCCGCGAGGACAGCACGACCAGTCCCGAGCGGTTCACAATGCTCACGATGAGACGACGAAACGCATCGTCAGATGTGAGCTGCTTCGCGAGATCGCCGAAGTCCAGCACCCCCTGCAGCACGCCCCACGGTGTCCCTGATCTCGTGCTCAGCGGGAAAGAGAGCAGGATCAGACCCTTATCCGGGACCTCCCGTATCACGCCAGAGCTGGGATCGACCGCATCAGCCTCCATGGCCTGCTTGTACAGGTCGACCAGCGTTGCTGTGATCGCCTGCTCCTCGTCTCCTAAAAGAGCCCGACGTCGCACGAACGGTCCTGTCCCGGTTCGATCGAGCAGCTGAACCTGCAGCAGGTTCGGCGCCCTGTGCATGATCGACTGCAGCAGCTCTGTGTGGTTCTCCACCGGCTCTCGATCGCCGCCGACCAGCGCCCGGGCGGTGCTCTCGAGCTGCGCGCGGTTGGTCGAGAAGATCATCTTGAGCTCACTCGACAGACTGGACGCTTGCCGGGTCAGGAACTGCTTCTCGAGGGTCTCGAGGTGGTTGCGGTTCAGACGCGCTAACGCATACCCCACCAGCGACACCGGCACCACAGTGAGCAGCACCAACGTCGCGATGATCGGGTACGAAATGCTCGAGCGGAAGCGCTGCACAAGGTTCATAGACTTGGTCCAGACTATATCACGGCATTCGGGGGGGTTGCTGGTCCCGTGGACGTCAGCGCTTCGCGGCCCCCCCACAGCAGTGGCGGATGTCGTACAGACCCATCTGGCTCATCAGCCGCGGGTCTTACTTGATCGTAACAGTTATGATTGCTGATCGGAATCCCAGCGAGGGGGCTCGCGCCTCGAACGTGTGGACGCCAGGCTCAAGCGGCCAGCGCGTGCTGTGCGGAGGGTCCGTCATCTGGTACGGGCGACCGTCTACGTACCATACAATCTGCTCCGCTGGTGGCTCCGCGACGGCTTCGAGCGCCTCCGTGGCGAGCGATGGCGGCGTCTCAGGGTCGCGCAAGAATGCTGCTCCATCGGTGGGACTCACGATGCGAATCGCGCCGTCGCGCTTCTGATGCTGTGGTCCGAGCAGTGCTGTACGCACGGTTGGTGAGCCTTCTGGCGCCGCCGGCGGGCGTGGCAGACCGCTACGAGCTTGCCACGCTGCATAACGTGGCGGGAGGTCGACGAACGTCCGCACGTCCATCTGGTCGCGTGGGGTTGCTGAGGTGGCACGACGACCGGTTCGACGGTCGACGGCGTGCACGACGTGGGCCGTGCAGCTTTCGGTGGGCTCCTGGCCGGGCTGGAGCCACTCGATCACGGTCGTCGGACACGCCGGTCCCGCCAGCCGGCCGGTGAGAGTGCAAAGCCTGGTGGGATGCGCATCGTTGGGGGGTGGGAAGGAGAGATCCCTGAGGCCGCCGTGGGCCTCCGGGTGGAGGTGCGAGAGGATCGCGTGGGCGAGCGCGGCGGCGCTTCCGGCGCCGGTGACGCGGTGCATCGGACGGTGGTCCGGATGACCGATCCACACCCCCACCAGGTAGGAACGCGACCATGCCACGGTCCATGCGTCGTGATACTGCGAGGAGGTGCCGGTCTTGACCGCGACCGGAAATGGGTACTCGGTGGCTCCCATTCGAGGGAAGCTCGGCAGGCGCGCCATCGGATCGGACAGGAAGAGCGTGATCAGGCGCGCAGTGGGCTGCGAGATGACGTGTGGACCAATCTCGGTGCGTCCGTCGAGCCGCCACTTGAGGGAGCGGGTGCGCCCGTCCGTGGCCAGGGCGGTGGTTGCCTGCACGAGGCGGGCGAGCGTCGTTGGCATGCCACCGATCGCCAGCCCTAAGCCGTAACGGTAGGCTGGTGTGGCGCCATCGTGCAGGCCGAGGCGGCGCCAGAGGTCGAACGTCGTATCCAGCCCGACCTCGGCAAGGAGGTTGGCGGCGGGAACATTGCGAGAGTTGGCCAGAGCGTACCGCGGCAGCATCGGCCCGAGGAAACGCTCGTCGGCGTTGCCGATACCGCCGGCTCCCCGCCCGAGATCGTCGAGCGGTCGCGCCGGCGACAGGCGACCCGAGTCCAGGGCCGCAGCGTACAGAAACGGCTTGAGGGTGCTTCCTGGGGAGCGCGGTACACGCGCATAGTCGATGGCGCCGGCAGTCCGAGGTTCGAAGTAGTCGGTGGAGCCGACCCATGCGAGCACCTCGCCGCTGTGCGGATCGAGGACGATGACCGCGACGTTTCCGGCACCTCGATCCTGCCATCGCCACAGCGTTTCGCGGGCCATCCACGTGACCTCCCGCTGGAGCGACAGATCGAGCGTGCTGGTCACCAGCGCTGACCGGTTTCGTGCGTGATGCGTGATCCGAGTCAGCTGCACGATCGCATGCATGGCGCTGATCGGTCGCCGGGGCTGCTCGCCGAGCCGGATCCTGCCGAGCTGCTCCTGAGCCATTCGGTGGTGGAGCGGCGTGAGCTCCTCGGCGGCGAGCAACGTGTCGAGGATCTGCCGTGCTCGCTGGATCGCCAGACGGCGGCCGAGGGAGTGGAACGGATCCATCCGGCTTGGCGCCTGCGGGAGCGCGCTGAGCAGGGCCACCTCTGCCCAGGAGAGGTCCTCGAGCGGCTTGTCGAAGTAGTAGCGTGCAGCGTACGCGATGCCGTGGACTCTGTGACCGTACGGCGCTACCGTCAGGTAGTGCCGAAGCACCTCCGTCCGCCCGTATCGAGCAGTGATGGTCCATCCGGTGAGCGCCTCGAGCAGCTTGCGTCCCCAGCTTCGAGGCCCGGGGTGGAGCATCCGGGCACACTGCATTGCAAGTGTGGAGGCGCCCGACACCCGGCGCCCGGAACGGAGGTTCTGGACTGCAGCCCTGACGATGGCGATGGGATCGACGCCGGGGTGCCAGCGGAACCGACGGTCCTCGACGGCCACGGCAGTCGCGGCCACCCGTGGCGGTACGGTGTCCAGGGGCCAGTAGCCGAGCTCTCCGTCGTCCGTTGGCGCCGCAGCCAGGAAGCGACCGTGACGATCCACGATGTGCACCGAGGGTTGGGGTGGCCCGAGCTCGCTCCAAGCCCATAGCCATGCGATTCCTCCGGCCCCCGCCGTGAGGACGGCGAGGACAATCGCGGCGAGCCACGGGCCGATACGACGGCTCATGGCGCTGGAAGTACCTCCACCCAGGCCCCTGCGGAGCGCCCGTTCACCGTCTGGTCGTACATCAGCTCGGCGGTGGCGGGAGGTTGGATGAACCGCCCCGGGACGCTCGCACGGCAGCGGAACGCCACCTGGAGGGTCCCTTTCGGCAGTGTGTCGAAGAAGAATGTGACCCGCTCGTCGGAGAACGCGACGTACGTCGGCGGCAGCGATGGCGGCAGCGACGGCTTGGCGTCGCTGGAGGCGGTCGCGAGGTTCGGATTGAGTGGCTCGAGGCCGGCGGCGAGAGGGATGGACACCGCCGCAAAGCGACGATCCGCGGGGTTCACGACCTCGACGCGCTCCTCGATGACCTCGCCAACCTCCAGCTTGATAGCCGAGCCGCCCGTCTCCAGGCTCCAGCGACGGTCGCTGCGGGCGGAGCCTGGCACGACGGCGCTCCGAGTCACCACGAAACCTTGGCTCAGCGGCGTCGCCAGGCTGCCGGGCTCTGCGGGTGTCCAGCGGGCGTCGACACGTACGGTCGCTGGAGCTTCGGAGCTGGCGGAGACCTCAATCCGCATCGGATCGATGTCTTCGGTGACGACCGTGGCGAGCGGCTGGCTCGCAGAGGTGGCGAGCGTTGACGTCGTGACACCGTCGATCGAGAGGCTGACATCGATTCGTGGGGCTGCGTCCAGCGGCGGCTCGAGCCGCTGCGCGAGAGCGAGCACGGTTGCCGAAGCCGCGTTTGTCGAGTACCAGCGGTCACGGCCCGAGAGCCGGATGAGGGCTTCTGCCAGCAGCTCGGCGTGCTCGGCGTCGCTGCCGGCGCTGGACAAGGCGTTCACCATCTCCGCCACGGTCCGGATCTCGGACTCCAGCAGGTGCTCGGACTCCGCAGTGCGATCAGCGAGGCCCTCGAAGCGCTTCGTGCCCTGATGGAGGGCGGTACGAATCCCGGCCACGAGCTCCTGCCGGAGCGGCTCGACGAGCGGCTGCGCACCGTCGGTGACGGCGACAGCCTGCAGCACGAGCGCGACGCCTTCGAGATCGAGCATCTCCGCTCGCCGGGCCAGCTCGGTGGCGTACGCGGCCTGCGGACGACCGGAGCCCGTGAGCGCCACCAGCGCCCACGTCCGATCGGCCCATGCGCGGCCATCGACGAGACGTCGGTCGTCGGATCGCAGGGTCTGCTCGAGGGTGTCCAGCAACGTGTCGATCAGCTCGTCGTCAACCTGATAGCCGGCTGAGCGTGCCTCCATGAGAAACTGCGTCACCCAGGCCGACAGCGTGACGGAGCCGTCGCCGCCGGGCCAGAAGCTCACGAGGCCATCGGCGGTGAGCGCCTCTGGGATCCATGCGATGGTCTCCTCGACGGCACGGTCCAGACGCTCCTCGAAGCCGCTCAGGACCAGCTGCTCGCGGAGCCGACGGACACCGAGGTGGGCGCGAGCCTGGGCCACCCGCTGCTCTGTGCAGCCGTACGGGTAGCCTGTCAGAAACTCCAGGGCCGATCCGATCCTGTCGAGCGCATCCAGTCCGGTGACGGTCACGGTTGCTCGACCGCTTCCTGGCCGGTACCGCTCGGCGGTCCCTGTGACCTCGACGGACTCTCCGGGGGCGAGACGGTGCAGCTCTCGGCGTGCGGTTGGTTGGCGGTCGTCGTGGATCGGCAGCTGAGCTTCGAACCCGTCGGAAGCGCCGTCCGCGTTCCGTTCCACGGCAGCCCGGAAGGTCACCGCGCCGCTGCTCGAGCCGGGCAGCTCCACCTCCAGAGTCGTGCGTGCGGGCGACGTCCTGCTGAGGGTGAGCTCGGATCGCGTGGTGCCCATCGGCTCGGCGCCATCCACCTGCCACTGGGCGATGCCGGCCCCATCCACACCGCTGACCACCCGCGCCACGGCGGCCGCAGTAAACCGGTCGCCAGGGCGCACGAACCTCGGGAGCGCCGGCTGCACGATCACCGGCAGGCGGACCGCAAGGTGCCCGGTGGCGAAGCCGAACCGTTCGAGGCCGCTTGCCGCCTTGGCGCGCACCTTGAAGTTCGTGAGGTTGTCCGGGAGCTGCACGGAGAGCTCCACAACGCCGTCCGGACCGACCGGGACGTTCGCGCGATAGAACGGGACAGGCTCGAAGCTCTTGCGGACGGTCACGCGGTCGAGCAGGTCCTCTCGAGCCGGTGCGCCTTCTCCACCACCGGGCGCCAGTGTTGTGGGAACCTGTCCAAACACCAGGTCGCGGGTGTCGCGGAGCTCCAGATGCGAGGAGGGTGGCGGCAGGAAGTCCGGTAGCGGGTCGAGGCGTTGCTCCGTGCCCAGGGCGAGCACTGCCTGGTCGACAAGCCAGACGGTCACCTCTCCTGTTGCCGGTCGTCCGTCGGGGGTCGCGAGCCGAGCTGTGAGATCGATGACCGAACCGGGCTGCGCCGAGTCGGGGTGCTCCAGGGTGACATCGATCCGGTTGCTGGTCGGCTCCACCTCGAGCCACGTTGTCGTCGCCACTGTCCGGGGCTTGCCCAGATCCTCGGTCGAGCCGGGTTGGGGCTCGATGCCTGAGATGCGGCCGCGCATCAGGACGGTGTGCACAGGGACGCGCGGCGCAAACGCCGGTTCGATTGGAATCATGACCGTGGCAGCGCCGCCGCGCACAGGCGTCCACTGGTACTGGTTGCGTGCCGGGCCTTCGACGATGATCAGCGCCTCGGCGCGCTGGAATGGGCTGGCGAGCACCAGAGTGGCGGTTGTTCCCGGCTCGTAGGTGGAGCGGTCGGTGGAGACGTCGAAGGTTCGCGTGGCGGGGCGCGACCACGCCACCGGCTCGTCGCCGCTCGCGTACAGATCGACCTGCACCGTCTGCGCTCGACCGAGCCGGTCCCGCCCAGTGACCTCCACGACGTACACCCCTGCCTCATCGATCGGCAACGTCGGCTTCACTGCGGCCTCGCCAGAGGTGACAGCAGTCTCGTAGACCGGAGTCTCAACCTGATCGGTGATGTAGCGGGCGACGCCATCAGAGAAATCGGATGCCTGCAGGTGCGAGTGCCATTGGCGGTGCAGCAGGCGCACCGTCAGCTCCTGGTCGGCAACGGGCTCGCCATCGACGCCAAGGACCACGATCTCAGGAACGATCTGCTCTGCCTGCTCGACCACTCTTGGAGCGCGGACACCGATCACGAACGGCGGCAGGGCCACCACCTGGCGAGTGGCGGTGACCGTTTGCTCGTCGGCTCCGGTGACTGTGGCCTCGACCACGTAGCTGCGTGGCTGCGCGGTCGGCTCCAGGGTTGGGTCGAGCTCGAGCCGTGCCCCACCGTCGACGTCCGTGACGTCAGTGCGCTCCAGGCGGGAGGTCGACTCGAACCGTTGTCGACCGGAGAACCGGGCATCGGACGAGAAACGGAACCCCTCGCGAGCCGGTGGCGTCCACTCGTAGGGGAACTGGGTAACCCGCCAGCGCACCGGTTGCTGGCTGACCCGTCCGCCGGCGTAGTACGTGGCGGTGAGCTCGATGTCGAACGGTCGGTCGAGTGCCACCCGGTCGGGACCGTGCAGGCTCACCTCGAACCGTGGGAGGCGGTACGCCTCCACCTGGAAGGCAGCTCGAGCGTACGTTCTGCCATCGTGGTCGGTGATCGAGGCGGTGTACTGCCCGGTGGCGGCGGTGTCGCCTTCGAAACGGTGGGAGAAGCCGCCGAGCTCGGTGAGCTGCACCGTGCTGTGCCACTCCAGATCGCCGGGGCCCCGGATGACGACTCGCGGTCGGTCGACGGTGAGCCGGTCGAGGCGTCCAGCGTCGCGTTGGCGGAGCCAACCGGCGATGTGAACCGGTTCTCCCGGCCGGTAGACCGGCCGTTCGGTGAAGATGTGGCCGAGCTCCTGGGGATCGGGGAGACGCCACTGGTGACGTTCGACTGTCCACTGTAACCAGGTTCCGTATGACTCGGTCCATGAGCCGTTGGCAAACCGCTCCATCTGCTGCGTGGGGTCCAGGACGAGGACGTCTCCGTCGTGCTCGACGACGATCCGTCGCACCTGTCGCGCGTAGCGTGTGTCCTCACCTGGAGGGCGCCACACCGCCTGGCCATCTGCGGTGGTGACCAGGTCGCCGAAGGACCGCCAGCTGGTCACGCCACCGTCACGTCGCTGCTCCGAGCCGTGGATCTGCACTCGCGCGCCGGAGACCGGAGCGCCCGAGGCCAGCGACGTCACCACGAACCGAACCTGTCGGGGCTCCTCGATGACAGTGAGACAGAGGTCCGTGACCTGGATGCGTATCCAGCTTCTGGTGGTGTCGGCCTGCACGCGGCGCAGGCCCACCAGGTAGTGTCCTGGACGATCGCGACCCACCGCCTGATCCAGGTGGTTGGAAAGATCGAGTCCGAACCGCGCGGCGCCGCCAATTTCGCGCAAGGGGAGCTCAAGAATGCTGGAGATAATTGGGGCTCCCAGTGTGCGGAGCTGCCGCTCCAGCTCCCACCGCGAGATGGTCCGTGAGCTGTCCGCGAAGGCCGGCGGCGCTTCGCCGGGACCCGGCGGCCGAGACGACTCGTCGACAACGATCGGCTCGTCTGGAAACGGCCAGAACGATCGGTCGAGCGGGTCGATCTTGTGGATGCGCAGGTCGATCTGCTCGTGCCCGCGACCCTGGACAGGAACCCGGTTCGGACCGAACCGTTCCACGATGCCGTGGGCGACCGCCCAGCGCACGAACGGCGAGCGGCGCGGGAAGTACACGGACAGGCTGCTGGTACCGGTGGTGGTGAGCGGGCGGTCCAGCTGATCGTGGATCGGCTGGGGCATGATCGTGATCCGGTATGCGGTCTCCGGTCGGAAGGTGCCGGTGAGCTCGACGAGCTCGCCGTGCGGGTGGGCAGTCAGCTCGTCCACGTCCGGCGTGATCCGTACCAGGTTGCGTACGGTCACGGGATCGAGAGCGTTCTGTGCGGGTGGAGATGAGAACTCCAGGACGATGGCACGTCGGTCTGCCGGACCGCGCACTGGCTGGTCTGCTGGGAACTCTGCGCCGCGGTGGGGGAGTGGAAGCCTGGTGGACCAGGTGCCGGCGCCAACGATCCTGAACGCCTCGGCCGTCGAGAACGAGATGGTCGTCGTGGCCTCGGCGAGAGCATCGCTGGCGGCAAGACGGATGTGGACGATGGCGCGCGTACCGGGCCCGATCGGGACGCTTGGAGTCAGAGTATAGGTGGCAGGCGCCTCCTGGCTCGAGCGTTCGTGGGCCTTGACAGCGATGTCGGACCCGGAAACCCACTGCGCTGAACGGGCGTCGAGGCCGGGCAATGGACGCAGCTCGAGCCGGATCATCTGTGCCAGCACTGCTGTGTCCAGAGGCTCGTCGAAGGTGAGGCGGAGGCTCTCGACGGTCTCCAACCCGGTCGTGCCGTCGGCGGGCTCGGTCGCACGGGGCGGGGCCATCAGCGTCGCGAGCTCGACCGTCCGTCCGTCCACCGACACCGTGTACCGCTCGAGGGGCGTCCAGGGATCCACCGGGCGGAGCTGGAGTGTTCGTGCATCGAGCCAACGAGCGCCGACCGGATGCGCTGGCTCGAGCCGCACGTACCGCTCCGGGCGGTCCTCTGGACCGCTGGTGGCAGGCCCGACAGCTGTCGTGAAAAACACGGTAATCGGGTCCCATGAACGGAGCAGTTGGTCCGGGACCACAATGGTGCCCGAGGCACCGGCGGGTCGGTGGACTGTTCCGCCGGGGGGCGCCTGAGCGTGTACAGGAGCGCTGACGATGGCGAAGCAGAGGCCCGCGACGATCGTTACGTAGAGACAGACGGCTCGGCTCGAACGGTTCATCGTGCGTCTCCTTTGAGATACGACCGGAGAGCTTCCTCGGGCGGTCCTGTTTCCGGCCGTTCGAGCCCGACCACGACCGGTTGGATCACGGCTGGCTCGGCGTATGACGGCGTTGTGACGACCAGGGTGTAGCGCCCGGGCTCGAGCTCGACCATCTGTGCAGGTCCGGTGGCCAGGGTCTGTCCATCTCCATCGAGCAAC
>CAZEJK010000028.1:8049-10533 GCA_964512045.1 uncultured Thermoanaerobaculia bacterium | reverse complement strand
AGCAACGACGCCGTCACCGTGCCGCCAGTGGAGCGAAGGCCGACACCGACGGTGGTGGGGTGGTCAACCTGGATGGCAAACGCCGTCGCGGACCCGGGCCCGAGGAGCTGCTCGGGGCCCGGTCCGTCTCCGATGATCGCAGGCGTCGCAGTGGTGACGTACAGGAGATCCTGCACCGCCGTTCGCGCGATGGCACGGAGGTGCACGGTGATCTGGTCCTTGCTGAAGAGGTCCAGCGACAGGCCTTGCGGGTGGCGTGTGACCTCCTCCCGGCCTTCACGTCTCACCACGCGGGCGACCACCGGCTCTGATCCGCGAAGATGCAGCAGAGTGGGGTCCGATACGGGCACGACGAGCGTGGTGGTGGGACCTTCGAGCTCCACGGCGGCGGGCGGGGTGACGACGATCGGCTCTGCTGACCCGGGGTCTCCCCAGAGCCCCGCCCCGGGCTGCCCGGGAGGGTCGAGCCAGAGCTGGACGATGCCACTGTCCGTACGCACAGTGGCAGTGCCGTCGGAGCCGACCGAGATCGGATCGCCGGTGGTCACGGTGAGCTGCCCGTCGCTGCCGACGAACCGGAGCTCGGAGATTCCGCTCGACCGGAGCTCGTGGAGGCCGTCGCTGTCCAGCGTGATGGGAACGGTCCAGGAGGCCGGACGCGCGCTCCGTCGTTCCAGTGGTTGCGACGAGGTGAGTGTCGGAGGCGGCATGTCACGACCTCCGGGCACTGTCTCGATCTCTGCGAGGACCTCAGTGTCGGATGGGTTGAGGAGCAGGAGCTGGCCGCTGGCCTGCATCGAGCGCTCGAGAACCTCCTCACGGTCCTGGGCCCAGACGGTCGCATGGATTCTGCCGTTGTCGACCGCTCCGACGAGGCCGCCGACACCGATGGCCACGCGAATGAGCGCCGGACGGTCGGGCAGGGTTGCCACGTACCGGCTCTTCGGTTCCAACGTGAGCCGGTGAATGCCGGGCTCGGCCGAGAGCGACCTGGTGACGGTCCATGACGGAACCGCGACGGTGACCCTCGCATCCGCGATGGTCTCGCTGGCCCACACTCTGGCCGTTGTCGCGCCACCGGTTGCCAGTGCAACGGCAGCTTCGCGGCCGGGGATGATGGCGGCCGTCGGGATCTCGGGACCGGCT
The DNA here is from genome assembly GCA_964512045.1 of uncultured Thermoanaerobaculia bacterium. GTDB lineage: Bacteria > Acidobacteriota > Thermoanaerobaculia > Thermoanaerobaculales > Sulfomarinibacteraceae > CAZEJK01. The sequence continues at coordinate 9,387 of CAZEJK010000028.1, read as the reverse complement.
GAGAGGGCGACAGCCGGTCGGGATGCCTGCGATTCCGCTGTGATCAGCTGTGGCCCTTCGTTCCTGCCGTCGAGGTCGCACAGTGCGATCTGATCCGGTCGAAGGTGGAGGCGGGCCGACGGGCGCTGGAGCGAGAGCGTGCGACGGTGCGCCCGGACGGAGCCGGTCACGTCGCCCACCAACCACAAGATCGTGTCGTCGACGACGATTGTCGAGAGCGCCGGTGGTTGTGCCGGTACGCCGGCTGCTGACGAGATCCGCAGCCCGTCCGGCGGATCGATCAGGTCGAAGCAGCCCGGCCGGTCGAAGGTCACCTTGGCAACGAACGTCGAGTCTGCGTGTGCGATCGGTGCGAGGCCGACACCGCGCTCGAGATCAGCTTCAGTGAAAGGTGTCGGACGGGCCGTGCGGACCGCGATCCGGACCGTGCGCGCCCGGCGGTCCTCGGGCCAGACGAGGAGCGTGTACGGACCCGTCGACGGATCGACCGGAACCGCCATCGGCGGCCGCGAGCTGGAGGCGCTTGCGAGCGTCTGCAGGCCGCTCGGTACGGTGCGTTGCAGTGCGAAGCCGGCGTCGTGCTCGGACGTGACCTCGACGACCAGGAGCGCATCCTCGCGGCCGGTGAGCTCCAACGGGATCGCAACGACGGCGTCGTGGATGTCGACAGCACGTTCCTCAGGAGCCTGCATGGCTGGCGTGGAGATCGGCTCAGGGGCCGACATGAGCAGTGTCGTGGTCGCCTCATCGCGATCGACCGGCACCACCTCCAGGGTGTACCGGCCGGCGTCGAGGCTCCGGGCCAGCTCGAAGTTCCAATCGCCCGGCACGTCATCGCGCTCGGCGATCGACCGCCCGTCGGTATCCAGGAGCCGGGCGCGGACGTCATGGTCTCCGCTGGACCAGATGCGGGTCAGGGGCGCCGTTCCCACCGAGAGCGGCACCGAAGCGGGTGCGCGCACCGCTCGTGAGGCTCCGGCGACCAGCTCCTCGGTGGCGAGCTCGACGGTGTACGGTAGCCGGTTGTTCGGTAGCACCGCGCGCAGCTCGAGTCGCCAGCTGCCCGCCTGGATCGATCCGCTCCATCCCCGGACGGGCGCCACCTGATAGCTTTCCCCGTCCGGGTGGACGAGACGTCCGCTCATGCCTGGAGACAGCGAGACCGTTCCGTGCACCGGTGCAGGGACCTCGAGCTGCCAGACATCCGGCAGACGCTCCTCTCCCTCTTCGGGCTCGGTCCAGATGTGCTCTGCAGCTGTGTTGAGAGGGAGGAGATGGGGCCCGTGGCCTTCGCGCTCAGCTGGCGGCTCGAGGATCTCGAGCGTGCTGACGCATCGG
>CAZEJK010000028.1:0-8039 GCA_964512045.1 uncultured Thermoanaerobaculia bacterium | reverse complement strand
ATCGGTGTCCCACCGGGCTCGGGAGAATGATGAGCCGGTACGCGCCTGCCGCCAGATCGAGTGTGAGGTCGGCGGGAACGCCCGGCTGCACGAGGGGCCATCCGTCTGTGTCCTCGAGACGACAGCGGACGGGACCATCGGGCCCGAGTGCGCGCACGCGCACCGTCTCTGGTGCATCGAGGGAGAATCGGTAGGCCACCGACTGCTGAGGAGCGAGCTGGAGACGTGCCGGGGCGCCGGGGACGAGGACGCCGCCGTCGGCGAGCGGCGAACGATCGACATGGAGCCCGGCGCGGCCGGCGGAGTCGCCGAGGGTGCGCACCTGGAGCTGGAACGAGCCTGCCACGAGATATGTTGCGAGCAAGAAGTTGCGCCCTGCACCGCTACCAGAGTCCGACTCGAGCTCGGCCGAGGTGCGCGAGCGGAGGGTGCCGGATGTGGCGAGCAACCCGCTGCTGGTGATGGTGTACAGAGCGGGCTCGTCGGCCTCTACAGCGAACACCGCCGTCTGATCTCGCGCCAGATCGATGAACAGAGGTGCCGCGGGGCGAAGGAGCGGGGAGTCGAGCGTCGGGTCCTGCTCAGGAACGGGAAACGGGAGCGCACCGCGAGTCAGCGCCTGCGGCACCAGCTCGAGGTTGGCGACGACGGTCTGCTGAGCGTCTGAGCGGAGGGTTACCTCATGGCGGCCGGAGGACAACGGGAGTGGATCCGTGCTCCAGGGAGCGTCTCCTACCGCGAGCTCGACGTTCGTGCCGGAAGGCAGGGTTGCCGAGAGACTGCCCGGCCGATCACAACGTATCGAGATCGTGACGGGGTCGTTGGGCTCGAGCCGGACCGGCAGGGAGCGTGCCGGGTCGAGCGGCAGCTCGCGAAGGAGCGCGCCAGTCCGCACCCCAGGCCGCGGTGGGATGGCCAGAGTGTACCAACGGCGAGCGTCCAGCTCGACAGCTCCCAGCTGTGCCTCGGCGAGCCGCGGGGGCGTCTCGGCCGACGGAGTCTCCGGATGGCTTTGGGCGGGTCCATGCAGGAGGGCCACCGTGGCGGCGCCCGAGGTTCTCGCGCGCACGCTGAGGAGGTACAGGCCTGCTTGAAGCTGCCAGCTCTCCCGCGCCGGACGGAACTCGGGGGGCTCGTATCTCGGTGGCGGTTCCAGAAGGAACGGCTGGATCTGGAAGCTGGCCTCGACATCCTCGGCCAGTGGCGTGTAGACACCGTCCTCGGCGATCTCCACGAACACACTGGAGGGCTCTTCGGCGAGGGTGCACCGTCGCACCCACCCTCTGTCCGGTCCGACTCGGATCGCGACGGTGCGCCACGGCGTGCTCTCCAGTTGTCGTGAGCCCGGCACCGTGCGGAGCAGCACCGCGGTCGCGTCGATCCAATCCCGGTGATCGCCGCTGGAGACGGTGGAGATCCACCAGCGCCCGCTGCGGTTGAACCGGTACAGGTCGTTGGCCTCGAAGTGCTGGAGTGAGTACGGCTGCCCGGGCGTGCCGCGCACGACGACCCGAGTGAACGGCTCGCCGGCGGCGGACACCTCGAGCTCGGCCACCGGTCGGCGGCTGTCGACCTCGATGCGTGCCACCGCGCCCGTGGCCAACCGCGGAGTGTCGGGGTCGTACGGATGGGCCTCGAGCGAGGCGCGCGCCGTTTCCGGGAGCTCGAGGCGGACGAAGCTCGCGGGGGCGGGGATCAACCACTCATCCGCTCCGAACGGGCCGATCTCGTGGTGGGTGCGTGTTGCCACGGGCCGGGTATGCACTCCACGCTCCACGATCAGCGGCATCTCGGAGCCGCCGCTGGCCCAGGGCAGGGCCGGCCCCCCGTAGGCACACAACCGGTACGTTCCAGGCTCGAGCGTGGCCACCAGCCGCAGCTGACGCAGCGGACGGCCCGTGGTCGGTTCGATCCGTTGAGCGCTCGGTGTGGCGTCCAGAAGCCAGTTGCCATCACGCCACAAGCGCAGGTCGTGGAGCGCGCGGCCCGCCGCCCGGATGACCACAGTGGTCCGGGCATCGGTTTGCAACCACCAGGAGCGCTGCTCGAGATCGCGCAGCTGGACGAGCTCCCGCCTGTGATCGTCCAACCCAATGGGCGTCGTGTTGCGCTCGACGAACGGCTCGAGTCGGAGGCGTGCCGTACCGGTAGCCTCCGTGGCCCCCCGAGTCTCGACACGGTAGGCGCCCTCGTCGAGGATCACGTCGATGCGTCCGTTGTGCTCTCCGGCGGTCCCGTTCCACGGGCCTGGCCCGGCCATTCGGTCCACCAGCCGGAGTGCGACGCCGGGCCCTTCGCCGACCTGGATCGCGTACCGGCCGAGCCGGTCGATGGTGACCGTGGCGGTGTCCATCCCTGCGGCTCGAACCAGGTCGGGGCTCAGCTCGGCTGCGAGGCCGCTTGCGGCAAGCACGATCGTAACGGCGATCACGAGGAGCGTGGGATGGGCTCTTCGCGTCGGTATTGCGCTGCTCGAGCCGCGCATCGTACCTTCAGACCAGGTCATCGTCGTGCCTCCTCGTGCGAACGGTGGGACCGCCAGTCGGTCGGATGGTTGGGTCAGCGACCATGGTGGCCTGATCGCTGGTGAGCGTCAATCCTCGACGCTGGCAGACGCCTTGGATATGATGGAGCTGGAAGGGGAACCGAATGACCGACGGTGCCGAAGGCGGTGGGCGACGCAGCGATGTCAGAGTAGACTTCCAGGCCAGGGTCGAGCTCAGCTTCTCGTCGTTCCAGGGGTTTCTCAACGAGTACGCAACGAACATCTCTCGTGGCGGGATGTTCATCTCCTCCGATACTCCGAAGCCGCCCGGGACGGTCGTGCGTTTCCGGATCGCGATCGAGCAGGATGGAGAGGGGATCGTCCTGGTGCAAGGCAGCGGGGTCGTGGTGTGGATCCGAGAACGACGACTCGGCCCCGAGATTCCCCCTGGAATGGGTGTGCAGTTCATATCCCTGGATCGGCAAAGCAAGCAGCTGATCGACAAGGTCGTCGATGAGACGGTGCGCCGGGGGGGCGTCCCGTTCGACCTGGAGCGGGACGTCAACCGCGGTGTCGCTGCTGAGCCGCCATCACTGTCCAAGCCAGCTCCGTCGCGCAAGACGGCGTCGAGGCCGTCGAAGATTCAGCTGAAGGTGCGCGGCCAGGAGGGAGAAGACCAGACCGCCGCACACGAGGCGCCGACGCAGGGCGAGAGCCCGGACGAGCAGGCGGCGGTTGCCCTCGAGGACGCGGGAGCGAAACAGGAGCAGCGGGCTCGGACGGCTGCCGAGGTTCGTGAGCGGTCGTTGGATCTCGAGCCCGAAGCCCCGGGTGCCGGCGACGACAAGGGCGACGATCTGGAGCTAGCACATCCGTCGTCTGGTGGTAGCGAGCAGATGGAGCTGGAGCTGGAGCCCGGCCCTTCGCTCGCGCTCGACATCGATGAGGGCGATGCCGGCTTCGTTGTCGATGACGACGAAGATGCAGAGGAGCTTTCCGAGGAGGCGCTCGTGGTGCCCGCGGCCGAGCCGTCTCCCCGCTCTGACGGTCGATTTGAGCAGGAGGCGTCCCAATCCGAGCAGCCAGAGCCAGCGGGGGAACAGCCGCCATCGCCGCCCGAGGACCCAGAGACGGCACGGCGGCATGAAGAGGCGTATCGGCCTTCGAGCACGCCGCCACCAGCATCGTTCGAACCAACTCCGCCGGCGAGCGTTTCCGGCGGGGCAGACGGTGACGAGAGGCCGCCGGCTGGCTTTGGTGCTGCAGCTCCCTCCAGCCGAGAGGCGCCCGCCGATCGTTGGTCGTCGCGGGTGGGCCTCGACCTCGACTTCGGAGGTCCTGATGAGGAGGACAGCGGCGAGGGAGGGACGCAGCGCTTGCCAGGGTCCGAGCCGTCGATCGAGTTCGGTGACACCGCGGCGGCGTCACGACACAGCAAGCGGGGTGCGCGAGCTGCTGGCCGGGTGGTGCTCGTGCTGCTGCTGGTTGGGGTGCTGGGCGCCGCTGGTTGGTGGTACCGAGACCAGATCGTCGAGCTGTACGAAAGCTGGTTCGTTGGCGGCCCCGCACCGCCAGAGGTTGTCGATGCCGGGGAGCGGGTGGAAGGCGAAGGCGATCCGACCTCGCCCGAGCCTGTCGATGCTGTGTCCGGGGTGTCCGAGAGCGCGGACGAGGACGGCACAGAGCAGATGGGACAGGAGCCCGCACCCCCAACGGATGGGGACGATGCTGGCGATGTGAGCGAGCCCGGGGTGTACGCCCAGCGGGTAACAGGAGGCGAAGGCTTGGCGCTGGATGACGAGGATCCGACAGCCGATATGAGCCCGGCCGAGGCGCGGGTGGAAGATGAGGGTGCGGCTGCGGAGAAGGTCTCAGGGCTCGGCGCCGTGCAGTCGATCAGGTGGACGCGGCAGGAGGGCCAGACCGAGGTTCGGATCGTGGCGGACGCGCCCATCGGGTCCGAGGACTTCAACCACCTGGTGCTCAGCGATCCGCCCCGGGTCCTCATCCGGTTGATCGGGGTCCAGGAGGAGTATCGTCCGTACACGACCGAGGTGGGTGGTGGCGGGATCGAGGCGATCCGCGCTGGCTTGCACAGAGAGTTCGATCCACCGCAGCTGTACGTGGTCCTTGACCTCAGCTCGGAGGATGTCGCTGTGCAGTCATTGGCTGCTGAGGACGGGGCGGTTCGGGTCGTCCTCGAGCCCTGATGCCGACGCCCAATGCGGCCGCGGCCGCGTTAGGATCTCGGCAGATCTCATCCGGCAGAACCGCTCAGCTCAGGCGACCGACATCACGATCTTGCCGAAGTGCTCTCCCGCCTCCATCCTGCGGTGTGCGTCGGCGGCTGCAGAGAGGGGCATGACAGAGTCGACGACTGGCGTCAACGAACCGGTCTCGATTTCCGCGTACCAGGTGGTCACTACGTCCGCCACGAGCTCGCCGCGGAACGCCGCCGATCGGCTGCGTAACGTCGAGCCCATCACACTGAGACGTTTGGCGAGCAGACGACCCATCGGGAGGGCGCCGTCGGTACCGCCGAGAAGGCCGATGACAACCAACCGGCCATCCGTTGCGAGACAACGCAGGTTCGCTTCGAGGTACGGTCCGCCGACGCAGTCCAGTACGACCGGGACGCCGGCGCCGTCGGTGTGCGCCGTGACGGCGGCGACGAATTCATCACGGCGGTAGTTGACCGCCAGCTCCGCTCCGAGCGATCTGCATCGAGCGCAGCGCTCGTCACTGCCGGCAGTCACCAGAGTCCGGGCGCCGGCACACTGCACCATCGTGATGGCGGTGGTTCCGATACCGCTCGATCCACCGTGCACGAGAGCGATCTCGCCGCTGGCGAGGCCACCGAGGCGGAAGAGGTTGAGGTGGACGGTGGCCACCGCTTCCGGAATGGCGGCTGCCGACTCCAGTGAGAGGGTGTCCGGTACCGGAAGCAGGCTCGATGCCGGTGTGACGACCTCCTCGGCGTAGCCCCCGCCGGTCAGTAATGCCATCACCCTGTCGCCGACCTGCCAGCCGTGTACATCATCCGCGATCTCTACGATGACGCCGGAGCACTCCAAACCGGGCAGGGGAGACGCCCCGGGAGGAGGCGGGTACAGACCGCGCCGCTGGAGCACGTCTGCGCGGTTGACCGCTGTGGCGGCCACGCGAATCCGGACGGATCCGGCGGTGAGCTCGGGCGGTTCGAGATCGCGCTCAACGAGCGTGCCTTTGTCGATCGTGATTGCGTGCATGGACAGCTCCTGTTGGCAACTGCAAACCGGTGCATCTGCGACAAGGCGAGGCATGATCGCCGGGGTCCGGATGGCCGGGATCCGGCTGTCGGGGTCGGGACCGGAGCCGGCGCCATCTGAGCATCACTGTGGTTGCGGCCCGCGGCCGCGTTGGAGCGTGCAGCTGACGTTGCCGAAGAAGTCCACCGTGCAGCCGCAGCCGTCCCACATCCGGTCGTACACCTCGAGGCGTGAGCGGATCAGCTCATCGGCCTGCGCCGGGCTCCCGACCTTGCGGATGACGGGCTGTCGCTGGAGAGTCTGCTCGGCGAGGATGTACTCTCCGTCCGCTGTCTGGAAGACCTCGATCACTCCATTGAAGCGGGTATCCACCTCTCGGATCTTCTGGCTCTCTTCGCGGAGCGCGTCGACCTCATCGGCACCGACTGCGAGGGCGCCATCCTTGGGGATTCGATGTGTCAAAGACGCAGTCTCGTTCTGCATGCGAGCACCTCCACCTCACCCCTGAGTATACGTCCGGCTGCAAGGGCTGCGTCGAGGTCGCCGGATCTGCACGGAGATTCCGAGCGGCATGGCTTGACCGTCGAGTGGGAGCGGGCTAGGTTGAAACAACTGTGGGCGAGAATGATCTGTACCCCGAGCTGGAGCCCGTTCTTGCATCGCTGGTCCCGCTCCTCGACGATCTGGCCGATCAGCGGGACGAGGATGGGCTGCTGCACGCGAGCCTGAAGCACCTGGTCGAGGAGCTGCACCTCGAGGGAGGTGCGCTGTTCGTGCTCGACGAGGCGGGAGAGGTCCGGGTTGCTGCAGAGCACTCGCTGGTGGTCGCCGATGCCCCTGAGGTGATGGAGCTTGGCCGCGGTGCAGTGCAGCAGCTGTCCGTGACCTACCAGCCGGCTGCAGGAGGCGGCGTGTACATCGCCGGAGCGATGACGGTCAAGGAAGCGACGCTCGGCAGCATGGTGCTGTTGGACCCCCGACCGGACGGCTCCAGCGTCGATCCGGGCCTGGTCACGGTCGCGGGAAAGATCATAGGGACCGGGGTCGACAGGAACCGCGCGATCGCAGAGCTCCGAGAGACCTCGCATCGCGCGGAGTTTCTCAACCGGATGATCGCCACCTTGACCTCTGGCGACGGTTTGGAGACTGCAATTCTGCGGTTTGCGGAGGAGTTCTCGACCATCCAGGAGTTTGACAGGTTGACCTGTGGTTTCCTCAACGAGTCCGCCGACTACATCGAGGTGGTCTCGTACCCTGCCGGGAGCTACTGGGGTCTCGGCGCGGTGATCCCGGTCGTTGGCAGCGGTCCGGGCTCCGTCGTGCTGGGAAACGCGTCGGTGGTGGAGACCGATCTTCTGCGACGGCGTCGGTTTATCGAGGACTTTCGGTTGTTGGAGGAGGGGATCCGTTCGTACGTGCTGCTGCCGCTGATCTGGGACGCTCGGACCATCGGGGTGCTCGGACTGGCATCGTGTGAGGTCGGTGCATTCAACGACGAGACTGTCCGTCGCCTCCGGCCGGTGACCGACTCGGTTGCGCTCGCACTGGAGAACATCCGGCTGTTCGAGAAGACGAGGGAGCTGGCGATCACCGACGAGGTGACGCCGCTGTACAGTGTGCGCTACTTCCACCAGTTCCTCGAGCGTGAGCTCGAGCTGGTGGACCGGTACGACTCGGTGCTCTCCCTGGCGTTCTTCGATCTCGATCGGTTCAAGCCGATCAACGATCGCTGGGGCCATCTTCGCGGTAGCCGGGTGCTGCGAGAGATCGGCTTCCTGCTCCACACAGCAGTCCGCAAGCAAGACCTTCCGGCCCGCTACGGGGGAGACGAGTTCGTGGTCGTCATGCCCCAGACGGACCGTGCGGAGGCGCTCGGGGTCGCCGAGATGATCCGACAGGTCATCGAGGAGAACGTGTTTCTCCAGGAGGAGGGGATCGACGCCACCCTGGGCGTATCGGTGGGCGTGGCCACCTATCCGCACGAGGTCAGCTCGAAGGAGGAGCTGATCCGGCTTGCGGACATCCGGATGTATGAGAACAAGGGATGTCGCGATGCTTCGCGGGAGTAGCGCCTCGTCAGGACGAAGGCGGTGCATCCACCGTTCGTAGGAGGGCGGCGCGAAGAACCGTGCGATCGAGAAGCCGGCGAAGGCTCTACCTCCGCCTGTCCGTCCGTGCTTCGAGCTTGCGCAGCATCCTTCAATCTCTGAAGCTCGCAGAGCAGGCTCCGGGGAGAGAGGGTGGCACGCAGCGACTGATCACCGCCGCATCTCCGAAGGAGCCGAGGCATTCGCCGGGGACCGGCT
>CAZEJK010000027.1:0-38080 GCA_964512045.1 uncultured Thermoanaerobaculia bacterium | reverse complement strand
TCCGGAGTAGGCTCCGGGGAGGGTGGGCGGCATTGAGAACTGAAAATTCAGAACTTAGAACTCAACTCTCGAACTTTGCTTCGAATTTTCGAAGATGTCGGGTTGTGAGCCGCCAACGCCTCGGAGAAAAAAAGGGGCCCGACCCCTCTGCCGCCTGGGAGGGAAGGCGGCTGGGGTCGGGCAGATCCGGACTCCGGCTCGGGGCGGAGAGGAGGTCCGGGTCAGTCGAGATGACGGCGAATGATCGCCGGAATGTCGTGCTCGTCGCTGTTGATCGCGAACTCCGGGTTTGTCGTCGCAGGCGCAAAGAACCGGTTGCGGCGACGTCGGTCGGACTCCTCCGGCTCGCTGGCGGAGGGTTTCGGCATCTGGATCACTTCGCTGGCGGGCTCGGCGACCTCGTCCTCGGCGGTGTTGAACCCGGTGGCGATGACCGTGACCTGGATGTTGTCGCCCATCTCGGGGTTGATCACCGCGCCGAACAGGATTTGAGCGTCCTCATGGGTGCCCTTGGTGATGATCTCGGCGGCCTCGTTGACCTCCGAGAGGGTGACCTCATCACCACCGGTGATGTTGATCAGCACACCTCGGGCGCCGGCGATCGAGGTCTCCTCGAGCAGGGGAGAGGCAATCGCCTGTTGAGCGGCTTCAACGGCGCGGTGCTCGCCGCTGGCGGCGCCGATTCCCATGATGGCGTGACCCATGTCCTTCATCACGGTGCGGACGTCCGCGAAGTCGCGGTTGATCAGCCCCGGCGTCGTGATGATATCGGCGATTCCCTGGACCGCCTGGCGGAGCACGTCGTCAGCGATCCGCATCGCTTCTGAGAAGTTGGTCGAGCGCTCGACGTACTGGAGAAGTCGGTCGTTGGGAATCGTGATCAGCGTGTCCACGTGCTGGGCGAGGGCACGGATGCCTTCCTCGGCTGCGCGGCGCCGTCGTCCGCCTTCGAAGCTGAACGGCTTGGTGACGACAGCGACCGTCAGTGCGCCGGCATCGTTGGCCATCTGGGCGAAGATTGGCGCTGCCCCGGTGCCGGTCCCGCCGCCCATTCCGCATGCGATGAACACCATGTCCGTTCCGTCGAGGAGATCGAAGATCCTCTCGGTGTCCTCAAGCGCAGCCTTGCGTCCCACCTCTGGGTTGGCGCCGGCGCCGAGGCCGCGGGTCAGGTCGGGGCCGATCTGCAGCTTGATCGGAGCCTGGCACAAGCTCAACGCCTGCAAGTCGGTGTTGGCGGCGATGAACTCGACGCCGGAGAGTCCGGCCTCAATCATCCGATTGACCGAGTTGCAGCCGCCTCCGCCGACGCCGATGACCTTGATCCGGGCCGGCGAGACGGAGTCGTCGAGCCAGATCTCAGAGCTGTCGGAGCCGGGCTCGCGCTCGCGGGGGTCGGGGCTGGCGTCCAGCATGTTGTCGTCGAGTCGGATCACGATCCACCTCCCATGATGAAAATGCCCTCCAGGGCCTTTTGCAGCCAATGGCGGACACCCTTGCGTCCGCGCTGTTGTCGTTGTGGTGCGGTCCGGTGGCGGCGCTGTTGGAGCACGACCAAGCCGCACGCCACGGCCCACTCGGGACCGGACACCGGCTCATGGACACCCGGGATCTGCCCGGGCGTGCCCAGCCGTGCCGGATGTCCGAAGACCTCTTCGGCGAGGTCGATGAGGCCGTCGAGGCGAGCGCCGCCGCCAGTGAGCACGATGCCGGCCCGCGGCACGTCGGCGAGCTGCTGGCGTACCAGCTCCTCGTGGATCTGGACCAGCAGGTCATGGCCGCGCTCGTACAAGATCTCTGCAGCAAGCTGCTGCGAGTAGAACTGGTTGCCTTCACCGCCGAGGGATGGCACCTCGATGCCGCGCTCCGCAAGATCGGGTTGGCGGAGCGATGCGCCGACCTCGCGCTTGCACCGTTCGGCAGCGGCGGTGGTGGTCTTCAGGAGCACGGCCAGGTCCGACGTGAAATGCCGTCCGGCGACCGGCGTGGCGCCGGTGGTGACGACCGCGCGTTCGTCATACAGGACCCACTCCGTGGAGCCGAGGCCGATGTCCAGCAGCAGACATCCGAGCTCGCGCTCATCCACCGACACGACGGCCTCCGCGGCGGCGAACGCTTCGTAGGTGAGCTGCCGGACCTCGATGCCCGCGTGGTTGACCACCTGCTCGACGCGCTCGGCGTGGTTCTTGGGGCAGAACAGGACGTACGCGGAAGCGTCCAGGCGGATCCCCGGCATGCCGACAGGATGCTCGACGCCGGGCTCTCCATCCAGGGTGTACCCGCACGGAACGATATCGAGGACGTGATAGTCCTCGGGTATGCGAATTCGACCGCAGCCGAGGAGAGCGCCGTGCTGATCGTGCTCGGTGACCGTCTGATTGGGCCCGGTCACCTTGACGGAAGCGGTGGCGGTCATTCCCTGGATCGCAGTTCCACCAATGCCGACACAGGCGTCTTCGATGACCACGGCGGCCATTGCCTCGGCCTCGAGAGCAGCGGTCTTGACGGCCTCGGCCACCTCGGTGAGGTTGGCGATGACGCCCTTCTTGGCGCCGTTATGACGCGCCTCGCCGCACCCCTCGATGCGGAGCTGACCGCTATCGTCCACCGCCACCACAACCGAGACGGTGGACGAGCCGATGTCGATGCCGATGAACGGGACGAAGGCGCTCATGCGCTGCCCTCCGGAGCCGTCTCGGCGGTGCGGACAACCAGCCGGTGCTCGCCGCGGAGGTCGAACCATCTCGCGCCGTGCAATCGGTCCGAGGCAACCAGCTCGAGCCAGGCTCTCTCAGCGGCCGTCGGTCGAGCCGCCAGCTCGAGGGTGACGGCGCAGGCGCCGGTCGCGGAGAGCGCCTCGATGCGAAACGTGCCCGGCAGGGCGCTGGTGACGCGAAGGCTGTGTGCGTGGAGGTGTGGACGAACTCGTGCCACCGCTCGCAGCGCCTGTCGCAGCACAGCGGGGTCGTTGGCAACATCGACGATTGCGATCTCGTTGGGAGCTTGGAGCTGCGGGCCGAGACTGCCGTTGGGCAGGACGCCGTGCCAGCCGCGGCCGATGGCCAGCGATGCGACCACTGGTGCGTCCGTGCAGCGGATGCGGAGGACGCCGGACGGTTCGAGTCGGACCTCGGCCGAGGCGACTCCGGGCCAACGGCTGAGAGCGGTCCGGATCCAATGCAGGTCGAGCGCAAACACCGAGGTGCCGTGCAGAGTGTGCACGCCACGAATGACGGACTCCGGCACAGCGGTGCCGCTCTGGATCTCGACGCGGCGAACCGTCCAGCTGGGCACAAGGAGCACGGTGGCGGTGAGGGCGATGCTGAGGATCCAGGAGGCCGACCGCCGCCGCGGACGCGACCGGACAGCCCGGTAGCGAATCCTGTCGGGGACGGGAGGCGGGAGGCTCGTCATGTCGCCTCCGTCGTCAGCCAGGAGCGGGCGATGCGGTCCACCGGACCGGCTCCGACGGTGAGGAGCACGTCGTCGGCCACCAGCACATCATCGAGCCAGTCCAGGATCAGAGCGTCATCCACCAGCTCCACGCTCGTGGCTTGCTTTGCAGCCGCACGCGCCGCTTCCACCACGAGGTTTGACGAGACCCCGGCGAGTGGAGCCTCGCGTGCCGGGTAGATCGGCAGTACGGCCGCGGCGTCGCTCGAGCCAAGGCTCATGCCGAGACCAGTGGCGTGATCTCGCGTCCGGCTGTACAGGTGGGGCTGGAAGACGACGACGAGACGTCGTCCGGAGAACTGCTGACGGATTCCGTCGATCGCTGCGGTCAGCTCGGTGGGGTGGTGGGCATAGTCGTCGACGACGTCCACGCCGCGTCGTTGGCCGAGCCACTCGAGGCGTCGGGCGACCCCAGTGAACGACGCGATCCCTTCCGCGATGGTTGCAAACGGGAGATCGAGGCGGTCGGCGACAGCGATGACGCCGATGGCGTTGAGCGCGTTGTGCCGTCCGAACAGCTTGACGTCGATCTCACCGACAGGCTGGCCATCGTGGGTCACATCGAGCCGGCTACCGCGGTGTGTGCGCTCTACGAGGGTGCCCTTCCAGTCTGCCGCTGCGTCGATGCCATACGTGATCGCGTTCGGTGCGAGCCTCGGGAGAATCCGTTTGATTCCACGATCGTCGCGACAGACCACTACCGAGCCGAAGAACGGGACGGATCCGGCGAACTCGACAAACGCACCCTCGAGTGCTTCGAGCGAGCCGTAGCAGTCCAGATGCTCGGCCTCGAGGTTGGTCAGGAGCACGACGTCTCCGGAGATCGCAAGAAACGCCCGATCGTACTCGTCCGCTTCACAGATCACCAGCTCGCCGTTACCGAGCCGCCCGTAACGCTGGGCGCGACCGAACCTGCCCCCGACCACGGCGGTCGGCTGCCGGCCGGCGTGGTCGAAGATGTGCGCCAGCATCGCGCTGCAGGTCGTTTTCCCGTGGGTTCCGGCGACGGCGACAACCGCCCGATGCTGGCGGGCGATGGCGGCGAGCATGTCGGCGCGGCGGACCACCGGTAGCTGGCGCTCCCTGGCGGCGATCAGCTCCGAGCAGTCGCGGGCGATGGCGGCTGACACCACGACGGCGTCGACCCCTGCCAGGTGTGCCGGCTCGTGTCCCTGCCATACGGATGCGCCGCGGTCTGTGAGAGCTCGCGTGCGCTCGCTCGGGGAGCTGTCGCAGCCGGAGATCCGGAAGCCTGCATCGAGCAGTACCTCGGCCAGTGCGGTCATGCCGACGCCACCGATGCCCATCAGGTGGAAGTGGTGCATGTGCCCGAACTTCACGGTTGCACCCCCGCTTGCTGGAGGCGTCGCGCGATCCTCCTGGCCGCATGCGGGCGGGCCATGCGGTGGCAGCACTCCCCCATCGTGGTGAGCTGCTGTGGTGTCCGCAGCAGCTCCGCAAGCTGGTGAGCGACCGTTTCGGCGAACATCCGGTCTTCGTGAATGACCACGGCGCCGCCCGCTCGGGCAATCGCTGCCGCGTTGTGCGGCTGCGGCGATCTTGGCGCCTTGAGCGGGATCAGCACCGCCCCGCGTCCGGCTGCGGCGATCTCGGAGATGGTCACGGCATCCGCGCGGGCAACAACCAGGTCGGCATCCTGCAGGGCGTGCCAAGGAGTTGCCAGGGACACATCGATGTCGGCCTGAATCCCCTGGTCGCGGTAGGCGCTTCGCACCACCTCGGCCCATCGGGTGGAGGCGTGGTGACGAATGCCAACAGTGATTCCGAGCTCAAACAGCAGTGCGACGGCAGCGGGTAGCGTGCGGTTGAGCAGGAGTGATCCGCGTCCGAGCACGACCAGATTGGGAGGCACGTGCGGTGCGATGGGCGGAGATGCGAAGAACCGGGCGTCGACGGGGTTCCCGGTCCACTCGGTGGGCAATGAGGCGAACTTCGCGACGGTCTCCTCGAAGCCGCAGCACACGAGATCGGCCCAGGGGGCGAATGTCGTGTTGGCTGTGGAGGGCGTCGCGTTGGGCTCGTGGAGGACGATCGGCAGCCCCAGCATGCCGGCCGCAATCACCCCGGCGCTCGACGGAAGCCCGCCAATACCGAGGACCGCTGCAGGTTGAACCTTGAGAATCGTCGCCAGTGCAGAGGCGATGGCAGCGGGGAGCGAGATGGCGGATCTCCAGCCGCCGGCATCTGCGGTGTGGCTGGGGCGGGGGCCGATCGGCGAGAGATCGATGCCGCGCTGGGCGATCGTCGAGCGGTCGGCATCGGCCTGCCCCGACAACCAGTGGACCGCGGTCCCCTGCCCGATGAGCTCGTCGGCCACAGCCAACCCGGAAGCGACCGCGCCCCGGTCGTCACCGCCGGCGATCAGCACGGGACCGCTCATGTGCTCACCTCCCGTGAGAGGTTGAGCAGCAGCCCGATGGAGGCGAGCGTCACCACCATCTCCGTCTTGCCGTAGCTCACCAGTGGTAGCGGCATTCCCTTCGGCGGCAGCATTCGCAGACAGACACCGACGTGGATCAAGACCTGGAGAGCGAACGCCATGGTGATGCCGAAGGCGATCAGCGAGCGAACGGACGTCCGTTGCGCCCGCGCAATCCACAGGCCGCGCCATACCATGATGGCGGTCAGTGCGAGCAACCCGATGGCGCCCACGAAGCCAAGCTCCTCGCCTGCGATGGCGAAGATGAAGTCGGTGTGGGGCTCTGGCAGAAAGCGAAGCTTCTGAACGCTTTGACCGTACCCCGTACCGAACCATCCGCCACTGCCGAGTGCGATGAGGCTCTGCCGTGTTTGCCAACCGCCGCCGGTGACGAAGTCCAGGATGCGTTGCCAACGGTACTCGGACGTGATCGTGGCGACTCCCAGGACGGCAGCGGCCAGCACCGCTGGGGGCGCCAGGCGCCACAGCGGAAGGCCGGCGACGAACACCATGGCGGTGACGAGCGCTGTCAGCAGGGCCGCAGAGCCCAGATCCGGTTGTACCAGCACGAGCCCAACGGTGATCAGCGCGATGCCGGCGACCTGGATCATCAGTCCGCGGGGCCACCGCTGCTCGGCAGCGCGAGCTAGCAATGCCGCGCAGACAAGGATGAGCGCCAGACGGGCAACGACTGAGGGTTGGACGGAGACACCGAAGGCGTGGACCCAGCGGTGTGTGCCCTTGACAGGGCTCTGCGCGAGGGCGACGACCAGCGCCGCCCAGCTACCCACCAGCAGCCATCTGGTGATGCGGACCTCGCTGATCAGCTCCAGACGCAGATGCATCGCAGCGAGCAGAGCCGTCAGGCCGATCAGCGCTGCCGCCAGCTGCCAATGGAAGAAGTAGGTCCCGGGAAGCTCGTAGCGTTCCACGGCGATGACCCAGGACGCTGCGGCGAGCAAGGAGAGCCCCACTGCCGTCAGCATGACGGTGGCCGCGAGCAGGATCCGATCGTACCGCTGCTCACGGGGCATCGGATCCTCCGAGGGAATGCACCAGGTCCGCGAACGCATCGCCGCGGGCTGCATAGTCGCGAAACTGATCGAACGAGGCGCAGGCGGGTGCAAGAAGAACGGTTTGCCCGCTCCGAGCGGATGCGGCAGCCTGCTCGACCGCTTCCGCCAAGGTGCCGCTGAGGACCGCGTCGATGCCGCCGAGTGCGCTGGCGATGGTCTGCGCATCCGCGCCGATGAGGTACACGCGGACGCAGGCCCGGCGCACCTCGTCGGCGAGCTCACTGAAGTCCTGGTTCTTGGCGAGACCGCCAACGATCAGGTGAACACTGGCATCGGGGTAGCCGCCAAGGGCGGCAACCGTCGCTCCGACATTGGTCGCCTTGCTGTCGTCGACCCACGTGACACCATCGCGAACCGTGACGGTGTAGTGACGGTGTGGAAGGCCGGCGAACGAGCGGAGCACCGTGGCTACGGTGTCGGGCTCCACCTCCAGCTCGATCGCCGCGAGTGCCGCGGCGAGCGCGTTGGCGATGTTGTGACGGCCACTCAGGGTCAGCTGCTGAGCCGACAACAGGTACTGGTCGTCGACGTGCAGGTGGTGACCGACAAGGCACGCGTCGCTGTTCTTGCCGATCGAGAACAGACGCCGACGCGCACGAGTGGGCGTTGCCGAGACTGCCGGCTGGTCTGCGTTGAGGACCGCACAGTCGTCAGGCGACTGATGGGCGAACAGGCGACGCTTGGCGGCCAGATAGGACGCCATGTCCGGATGTCGCTCCAGGTGGTCCTGTGAGAGATTGAGGAAGATCCCGACGCGCGGTCGCAGCGCGGTCAGCCGCTCGGCCTGAAACGACGAGATCTCGAGCACCCAGGTGTCCCAGCTGTCGTCGCTCACGAGCTCGGAGGCTGGTGTACCAAGGTTGCCTCCAGCGACGGTGGCCCGTCCTGAGGCGGCGAGCATCGCGTTCACGAGCTCGGTGACCGTGCTCTTGCCGTTCGAGCCCGTCACCGCGACCAGTGTGGCCTCTGGGCGAAGGCTCCACGCCAGCTCCACCTCGGCAAGCGCAGGGATCCTGCGTGCCTCGGCCTCGACGATCAACCCGGCAGAAGGCGGGACGCCCGGGCTGGTCACGACGAGCCCAACGCCATCGAGACATCCGTCGGGGTGGCCACCGAGAAAGGTCCGCACCCCATTCGGAAGCGACGTGAGCTGCTCGCCGAGGTCGTCGGCAGATCGGAGGTCTGTGGCCCAGACCTCGGAGCCGAGGCTGGAGATCAGGCGGGTGGCTGCCTGTCCGGAACGGCCGAGGCCGGCCACCAGCACGCGGGGGGGAAGCTGCCCTATCACGTGCGCCCCGAGATCCCGGAGGCGACCGTCGTCATCTGGCCCGACGTCACGACAGTGCTCCATTCTCTTCGGAACCCGACATGATGGCGTAGCGAGCGGCAGAGGGCATGCTGGGCGGTAGATTGAGGAGTGCCATGGTGGAGGCTGCAATCCGCGCGAAGCACGGTGCGGCCACGGTGGCACCCCAGAAGTCGTGCTGCGGGTCGCGCACCGCGACAACGATGAGAGCGCGAGGCTGATCAGCCGGGAGGTAGCCCGCGAACCATGCGATGTGCTCCTGGTTCTCGTAACTGCCGTCGATGGCACGCTGCGCCGTTCCGGTCTTGCCTGCTACCGCGTAGCCCGGAACGGCAGCGAGGGAACCCGTGCCCTCGTCGACGACGTAACGGAGCATCTGTCCGACCCGTTCGGCGAGCTCCGGTGCGAGCAGGCGCGACCGTACCGACGGTGTGGTTGAGCCGTCGCGCACGAGTCGCGGCGTCAGCAGAAACCCCCCGTTGGCGAAGGTCGCGTATGCAATGGCGAGCTGGAGTGGCGAGATCGTCAGCTCCTGGCCGATCGCCAGGCTGGCGCGGCTCAACGCGGACCAGCGTGTGATCGGAGGCACAACTCCGGGGGTCTCTCCGGGGAAGCCGATCCCACTGGGACGGTCGAAGCCGAACGCCAACAGGCCGGAGAGAAGGGTCTCGGCATCCAGACGCTCCGCGATCTCGACGATTCCGGTGTTCGCGGACTCGGAGATGACCTCCGTGAGGGTGTACACCCCAGGCTGTGCATGATCTGCGATCCACCGGCCGGCTACGGTGATGCCGCGCCTGCTGCAGTCGAACCGTTCGCCGGAACGCACCACGCCCGAGGCCAGCGCAAGTGATGCGATCAGTGGCTTGACAGTGGAGCCGGGCTCCAAAGCGTCGACAACGGGCCGTAGTCTCCAGTTGCTCCGCGATGTGGCAGCTGGCCGAGCTGGGTCGAACGATGGTACGGATGCGAGCGCCAGCGTGTCGCCGGTGAACGGGTCGAGCACGACGGCCGAAGCACTCCGGGCGCCGCTTCGATCGATCGTAGCGGCCAGCTCCCGCTCGCAGACGGCCTGGATCCTGGCGTGCACGGTGAGCTCGATGTCGCGTCCCGGCCTGCCGGTCCGGACCCTTTCCGGGGCGAGGTTTCGCTGGACGGCGTCGCGCAGTGCCCGGTACAGATCGGGTTGGCCACTGAGCTCGTCGTTGAGTGCTGCCTCCAGGCCCCAGCGACCGACGACCTCGGTGCTCTCGCTACCGACGAACCCGACGACAGGCGCGGCGAGGGTGCCGAGAGGGTAGAGGCGCTCGGAGGAGGGGAGCAGGATGATCGCGTTGGGTACCAACGTCTTGAGCGCTTCGGCCGTGTCGAGATTGGCGCGTTCGGCCAACGTCACGAAGCGTTGGTCTCCCTCGAGGGTGGCGAGGACAGTGCTGGCGCTCATGCCGAGGGCCTGGCCCGCTACGGTGGCGAACGCGGCCGGTGCCTGGAGGGCCGCGGTGTCGACGGTGATCCGAGAGCGCCGGATCGACTCCGCCAACGTGTAGCCGTCATGTGTCCGGATGGCGCCACGCAGCGAGGGGATCGAGAGCAACGTATGCTGCTGCGCCTCCGCGATCTTCAGATAGGGTTCGTGCTCGATGACCATGACCTGGAAAGCGCGAGCGACCGTCGCCACGGCGGCGACGGTCAGCACTGCGAGCACGATCCGGCGGCGAAGAGGATTCACGGGCCTCCCTCATCCTCGCCAGCGGTCTCGCGGTAGATCTGTTCCGGTGGCACGAGCCCAAGCTCCTCTGCCTTCCGGGCCAGTGTGTCGGGCGATCGCTGTTGCTCCAGCCGGACGCGCAAAGCGGTTTCCTCCTCGTGGAGACTGCTGATCTGCTCGCGGATCTCGGTGAGCTCGTAGTGGATCGCAGTGGTCTTGAGCCGTGGCCAGCCGACGAGAAACAGAACACCCATGACCACCGCAGAGATCGCAACAGCGCCGGTAAACGCGTAGTACCAGCTGCGGTCCCGTCGACGCACGAGAAACCGGTTGGACGGCGGGGCGATCGGATCGATCACGATGCACCTCCCTCCTTTTGCGCAGCGCGCAGTCGCGACGACCTGGAACGGGGGTTTGCGGCGGTTTCGGCGGTGCTGGGTCGGATCGGCTTCGGTGTCAGGATGCGCACCGTGGTGCGGGCGCCGCAGGTACACATCGGGAGGTTCGGGGGACAGATGCAGCTGCCCGCCAACCTGCGAAAGGTGTGCTTGACGATGCGGTCCTCCAGAGAATGGAAGCTGATCATGGCGATCCGTCCTCCCGGAGCAAGCCAGTCCACTGCGGGTTCAAGAAACGACTCCAGCTGGCCGAGCTCGTCGTTGACCGCGATCCGCAGGGCCTGGAACACCCGTGTTGCGGGATGGATGCCGGGGCCTGGAGGACGACCTAGCGTACGGGTTACGAGGTCTGCCAGCTCGCGGGTGGTCTGCAGGGGACCGTGGCGCAGCCGGTGGGATGCAACCGCCCGTGCCACAGCCCGGGCACGCCGCTCCTCGCCATAGGTGCGGAAGATGCGCATCAGCTCCTCCTCCGAGCTATCGCGGAGAAGCTCGGCTGCTGTGCGGCGGGCGTCAGGACCCATGCGCATGTCGAGTGGGCCGTCGCCTGTGAAGGAGAAGCCGCGGTCGGGTCGATCGAGCTGCAGCGACGAGCAACCCAGGTCGGCAAGAATCGCCGTGGGTCGGAGTCCGCCGTGCTGCTCCAGAAGGATGGGAAGCTCGGTGAACGGAGCGGAAACGAGCTGGACCCGGTCGGCGAAGCGCTGGAGGGTGACCGCAGCTCCGCGAACAGCTTCGGGATCACGGTCGATCCCCAGCAGGCGAAGACCACTGTTGGCCTCGAGAAGCGCCTCTGCGTGACCACCGAGCCCGACCGTGGCGTCCACGAGCAGGCCGGGCGGCACGGGGCTGAGCAGCTCCACGACCTCGGCGACGAGCACACTGCGGTGACCGGGGTCCACCGTCGGCTCCGGTCACAGCTTGAGCTGCGAGATGGTTGTGAGTGCCGCATGGTCCAAGGTTCCTTCCGCGAGCACCTTCTCGGCCCGGCTCCGTCGCGTGACCGAGATGTGGTCCATGTGACCGGAGACCACCACCTCCTCTTCAGCAGGAACGATCTCGCGCAGCAGCGTCGGGATCAGGATTCTCCCCTGCTCGTCCATCCTTTGTTGCTGTCCGTAGTTCACCCTCTCGATCATGGCCACGACCTCGGGCATCAGCTGGGGCATCTTGTGGAGCTCGTCCTCGACGCGATGCCAGACCGACAGGGGGTATACTCGAAGCTCATGGGGGAAGAAGGAGCACAGGTACACCTCGCGATCGACCGCCTTCAGCTGCTCGCGCAGCTGCGTCGGCAGCTTCAGTCGACCTTTGGTGTCGATCGTTGCAGGGAAACCGCCCCGAAGTCGCTCCACCGAGCCCCCCAATGACCGGGTGAGTCCACTGAGCTACACTGGAGTGCACGTCTAGACCAGTTGGGACCACCCTGGACCACTCCATGATGGTGCCCCCCGGCGCCCTTGTCAAGGCTTCGCTTGTGTTTTCGGTCACCGATTCCTGTGGAATGTTGCTACGGTTGTGTACAGCATATGGTGTGCGTGTGCTTTGGAACCACCACATGTTGTGGTTCGAACCGCAGCGGGTCTCTCGGTGGTCCAGAATGGACCGATTTCAGGGTGTCCCCCACGCCGGTGGACCGGAGTGGAGCGGGCCAACGCGGCCCACGGTCGCGCTAGCGATAGAGAAGAACCCCTTCAAGGCTGCGCGAGAAGTCCGCCACGTCGAGCTGCCAGGTCCGGAGGAGGTCCTCCAGCGACGCGCTGCCCTCGATGACCTGGCGTGCGAGTGGACCTCCGCTGAGCAGGTCGATCGCCGGGCGGTCAGCAACGAACTCGTACGGCTCGCTGCGCCAGGCGAAGAGGTCCGGAGCACAGCTGCGAATGGTGCGGAGAAGCTGAACGCCAGCGGCGACCGGCCGGACGGCATCCGGATCGAGAAGGTGCACCTCAACGCCCTCGCAGATGGTGCCTGCGTGCTTGCCGAACATCGGCCGAAACCTGGCTGGGCGGAACGCCAGCCCCGGAAGCTGGGCTGCGCGCAGGCGTCGCACCACCTCCGCACCATCGAGCCAGGGAGCGCCGATGAGCTGAAACGGGGTCGTCGTTCCCCGGCCTTCGGAGAGGTTCGTGGCCTCCACCAGACACGCGCCTGGGTACCACCGGGCAGTCGTGAGCGTCGGCATGTTCGGTGAGGGTGGTACCCATGGAATGCCGGTGGCCTCGTACGGTGCCGCTCGCCGCCAGCCACGGGCGAGGATCACGGCGAGCTGCGCGGAGGGATGACGTTCGCGCTGCAGCAGGAGGGCGATCTCGCCGAGTGTGAGCCCATGGCGGATCGGCGTGGGAAGGCCCGACACGAACGACTCGAACCCAGGAGTCACCCGGCCCCCTTCACGCTCCATGCCACCGAGCGGGTTCGGCCGGTCGAGCACCAGCACCTCGATCTCCCGGTCGGAGACCGCGCCGAGAACGGCGTCGAGGGTGGCGGCGAACGTGTAATGTCGCGTGCCGATATCTGGCAGGTCGACGACGATGGTGTCGAGGTCGTCGAGGTCGGCCGGCGCCGGCGCCAGCGTGTCAGCGGTGTGGCCGTACAGCGATCGCACCTGAAGGCCGGTGAGCGGATCGCGCTCGTCGCCCACCGCCTCCATGTCCTGGGCGCAACCGTCGAGACCGTGCTCCGGCGCGAGCAGCCGGACCAGCTCTCCCGCTTCTCCGAGGACGCTGCGCGCAGGGTCGAGGCTGCTGGTTACGGCGGCGTGGTTGGCGAGCAGCGCCCAGCGGCGACCGGCCAGCGGCGCCGGGTCTGCTCGGAGCACGTCGAGCCCTGAGACCGTCTCCATCGGACGGTATGGTACGGCATCCGCGCCCTCACTGCCGTTCCGGTCGTCCCGTCGTCCGCCCTCGGAGCCGGCGTACCTCCTCGGCGATCCGCTCGACGGCCGTGTCGATCTCATCGCCGGTGGTGAAACGGCAGACGCTGATCCGCACAGAGGCCAGGGCCTCGGCGCGACTGAGACCCATGGCCAGCAGCACCGGTGATGGCTCGGCCTCGGTGGCAGAGCAGGCGGAGCCGGAGCTGATCGCCAGGTCCGGGAGCGACGCCATCAGCGATGGGCTGTCGACGCCGGCGATCGTGATGTTGAGGGTTCCGGCCAGGCAGTGCTCGGGATCTCCGTTGCGGGAGATGCCGCCACACCGTTCGCGCAGACGTGCTTCGAGCCGAGTGATCAGCTCGCGCTGGCGCAGCGCCTCACTGGAGCGCTCGGCGACGCACAGCTCGATCGCCGTGGCGAGGCCCACGGCTCCGGGGGTGTTGAGCGTGCCCGGCCTGAGCCCGTGCTCTTGGCCGCCGCCGTACTGGAGCGGTTCGACGGGCAGCGGTGGACGGGTGCGACGCAGGTAGAGTGCGCCGGTGCCTTTTGGCCCGTGACACTTGTGCCCGGAGAGGGTCAGCGCCGCAGCACCGAGCTCGCGTACATGAACGGGCAGGGTCCGCACGGCCTGAACCGCGTCGCAGTGCACCGGGACCCGGCCCGCCAGACGCCGGACGATCTCCGCCACTGGTTGTACCGTGCCGGTCTCGTTGTTGGCGAGCATGATCGACACCAGCGCGGTCGATGGTTGCACTGCCGCCACAACCTCGTCCGGGTCGACCAACCCGTGGTGGTCAACGCCGACACGGGTGACCGGCCAGCCTCGCCGTTCGAGGGCCGCGACCGTCGCCAGAACCGAGGGGTGCTCCGTGGACTGGGTGACGATGTGCGCTCCGGAACCGGCGGCCATCGCAACACCCTGCAGGACGAGGTTGTTTGCCTCAGTGGCGCCGGAGGTGAGCACGATCTCCGAGGCGAGTCGGGCGCCGATGGCCCGTGCGATGCGTGCGCGGGCGTCCTCGACGGCGGCGAACGCATCCCGTCCGGGATGGTGGTCGCGGTTCGAGGGGTTGGCGTAGACAGACTCGAGCACCGGGCGCATCGCGGCCACCACCCGGGGATCGGTCCGGGTCGAGGCGTTGCAGTCGAGGTAGATCGTTGCCCGTTCGTCCATCGTTGTCGGAGCACCGCGGTCGTCGCCAGGTGCAAGCGTATGGTAACCCGTAAGCGGAGAGGAGGGTCGTGGTCGAGGGGCCCGATGGCTCAGGAGTCGCTTGCGAAGAACAGGGGGATGAGCTGGCGGCGCAGTCGGCTCCGTAGGGATCGAGATGGCAGCACTGTGCTCGTGTCCCGTGCTCGTGAGCCGCCGGTCAGGCTGCCGGGCGAAGTTGCGCGGGATCGGCGCCGGGGCTACCATGACGCCCTGCGGATTCATGTCCGCGCGGGGTGTGATCTGATGTTACGGAGCCTGAGTGTTGTCGCGCTGTTGATCCTGAGTAGTGGGGTGCCGGCGTCGGTCGGTGCCGAGGCCCCGGGTGCTGATTGGATCGATGGACCGTTCGCCGTGCTGATGACCGAGGAGGAACGCCAGGAATGGGCGGCGTGCGAGTCGGCCGAGGAGCGCCAGGAGCTCGTCGAGCTGTTCTGGGCTCGCCGCGATCCAGACCTGTCGACACCGGGCAACCCTGTGCAGGACGAGCTCGAGCGACGGGTTGCAGTGGCGGACGAAGAGCTCGGCGAAGCAGGGGTTCGTGGGGCGTTGACAGATCGCGGAAAGGTGTTTGTGGCCCTTGGTCTGCCGAGCGATCGGACACAGGCGCTGATGGTGGACTACCTGGCCAGGCTGTACCGTGAGCCACCGGCCAGGGCGGGCTGGGGCCCACGAGACCGAATGGACTCGACCTCGGACCGCTATGTCTCGGTGCACGGTGAGAGCTTCAACGTGGACCGTGGCAGGGCCGATGTTTGGGAGTATTCGCGGTCGGAGCTCGGTCTCGGGCTCGACGAGGCGCCAGGTCGTCTTGAGGAGATCACCTGCGTCTTCTTCGACCGAGACGGTGAGGGCACGTTCGAGCTGAACACGCGCGTGCTGAACGCCAAGTGGTGTGGCGAGGCGGTGGCGGCCCGAATCGAGCAGCTGGTGATCCATCCGGAGCTCGAAGAGGTTCCAGGGCAGGCGCTCGTCGAGGGCGCGCCGGCCGCCTCGAGCGAGCACCAGAGCTGGCGTCAGGCGACGGTTCAGTGGCCACAGAACGCCGAGGTGCTCGCAGCCCGCGGGGTTGCGGTTCCTGGCCGGTACCCGCTCTGGTTGGCCATCGACTGGCCGCGCGAGGACGTGGCACGACCGGACACCATCGTCGGTTGGTTGCGGGGTCCGGACGGTGCCGAGATCGGTTCGTTCGTGCAACCGATCGACGAGTTCGGTGACGGGGATATCGTGGAGATGGCCCTGCCGGCGCCGGCGGGCGGAGGGGCTCTCGATCTGGTGCTCGCGGCAGACGGAACTCCGGTGGCGCGACGTACCGTCGAGGTTGCCACCAGTCCCGACGATCCTTCGGCCAGCTTCGTGTCCCCGGTGTTCGCCGGCGTTGTGACCGGCCAGGTGGCAGAGTACGAGGCCGGTGCACCATTCGTGTTCGGTGGGTACCATCTCCAGGTCCGTGCCAAAGGCGAGTTCTCGGCAGGAGAGGACATGGCGTACTTCGGTCTCGTGGCCAACCCGGCGCGGGATGCGGACGGGGCGCCTCTGGTGACCGTGGGATTGGATCTGAAGAGCGGTGCCAAGACCGTTTCGAGCATGATGCCGGAGGCCGTTCGATTGTCGAAGGTGGCACCGGATGTGTACATGTTTGGCAAGCAGCTTCCGCTGTCCGCGTTCCCGAGAGGGACGACGTATCGGCTGCGAGTGACCGTCCGCGACGAGATCGCGGAGGTGTCTCGTACGACCACGATACCGATCTCTCTGCCCGAGGACGGCTGAGGAGGCGTGAGGAACGAGCTGTGTGCTCCGGTGCACGCACAGTGAGGAGAACGAAGGTGGAGCCACTCGACGCGGACGTGTTTATCTCGGTTGAAGAGGCAAGCCAACGGCTAGCACGTGGCGAGCAGGTGGTCGTTGTCGACGATGAAGATCGTGAGAACGAGGGCGACCTGATACTGGCCGCAGATCACGTCACGCCGGAGGCGGTCAACTTCATGGCTCGCCATGCGCGCGGACTGGTCTGTGTGGCGCTCACCGGCGAACGGTGTGATGCGCTCGAGCTGCCGCTGATGGTGGAACGCAACACCTCGTCGCATGAGACGGCGTTCTGCGTGTCGGTGGAGTCGCGCCATGGCACCACGACTGGAATCTCGGCGTTCGATCGGGCGGCCACCGTCAAGGCGTTGGTGGACCCGAGCACGACTCCGGAGGACCTGCTGCGGCCGGGACACATGTTCCCGCTGCGGGCACGGGAGGGTGGGGTTCTGCGGCGGGCCGGCCACACCGAGGCGGCGGTGGATCTGGCCAAGATGGCGGGTCTGACTCCGGCCGGGGTCCTGTGCGAGGTCATGGACGACGACGGATCGATGGCGCGGCTGCCGAGATTGACCGAGTTCGCGCGCGAGCACGGTCTCGGCATCCTGTCGCTGGCAGATCTGATCGCCCACCGGATGGCGTCGGATCGACTGGTGGAGCAGGTGGCGGGGCCGTCGTTGCCCACCCGCTACGGGGACTTCAAGATCTTCGGGTACCGCAACACGATCTCGGGCGAGGAGCACATCGCACTGGTGATGGGGCCGATCGATCCCGAGCGGCCGACGCTCGTGCGTGTGCACTCTCAGTGCCTCACCGGCGACGTGTTCGGCTCGGCGCGTTGCGACTGTGGCAACCAGCTGGACGAGGCGTTGCGCCGGATCGCGCTGGAGGGCAGCGGCGTGCTGCTGTATCTCCTCCAGGAGGGGCGTGGCATCGGTCTGTTCAACAAGCTGCTTGCCTATGAGCTCCAGGACGCCGGTGAGGATACCGTGGAGGCGAACCTCCACCTGGGCTTTGCAGCCGACCCGCGGGAGTACGGAACCGGCGCGCAGATACTTTATGACCTCGGTGCCCGCAGGCTGCGTCTGATGACCAACAACCCGAAGAAGTACGCTGCCCTTGCCGGGTACGGGCTCGAGGTCGTGGAACGGGTGCCGCTCGAGGTGGAGCCCACGAGCCACTCGCGGGCCTACCTGACGACCAAGAAGAGCAAGCTCGGTCATCTTCTCAAGATGGTCTGAACCGGTCGTGAGCGGTCCGCGACTCCCCTCGTTCGATGGGCTGGCCCAGGCCCTGACAGACGGGGGCCGGCGCTGCGCGGTCGGCGGCGTGGTGCCCCCGGCCAGAGCACTGGTAATGGCCGGTTTGCTTGCGGAACCTTCGATCGCCCCACCGCTGCTGGTGGTCGTGCCGCAGCTGGCGGATGCCGAGGCAGTGCGGGGAGGGCTCGAGATCCTCGCTCCGAACGTTCGCGTGGCCTTGGCTCCGGGTGAAGTGGCGTCGGTATACGGGGGCTCCGAGCTGCCACTGTCGGTGCGGGTGGGGGCGGTTGAGACCCTGGTCCGAATCGCGGCCGAGGAGGTTGACGTTGTCGTCGCGCCAGCGCGGTCTCTTCTGGCATCGGCTCCCAAGCCCGCGGATGTCGCGGCGCGGACGATCACCCTCGCCGTTGGCGACGAGTGTGAGCCCGTGGAGCAGGTGCGCCGGCTTGTCGAGCTCGGTTACCGTCGGGTCGATCTCGTGGAAGAGCCTGGCGACCTGGCGGTGCGGGGCGAGGTGATCGATGTGCATCCGGGCGGCGACCATGCGGTCCGGATCGAGCTCGACGACCTGTGGATCGATCGGCTGCGTCCGTTCGACCCGTCCACCCAGCGGACCTCGGGCGAGCCGCTGGCCGCGGTCGAGCTGCGCCCGCTCGAGCTCTACGCGAGCGATCCAGAGACCCGAGAGCTGCTGGCTTTGGAGGTGGCGGGCTCGCTCCACGGTCTGGCTGCGGCAGTGCGCGCCGGGGTGGATCGTCGCCTCTGGTGGGGCGCCCTGCCACTCGTCGAAGAGACGATCTCCTGGCTCGATCTCGGCTGGCCGGTCGTGGTCTGCGACCTGGATGAGGTGACCGGGGAGCTCGCACGCTGGCACCAGGTGCAGCGACGGGAGTGGGCGACGCTGACGCAGCGTCACTTCGAGCTGCCTCCTCCAGAGTCGCTGCTGGCGTCTCCCGAGGAGACAGGCGACCGCCTGCGGGCAGCCGACCTCCATCTCGAGCGTGTGGAGATCCACGATCGGACGACGCGCTGGTGGCGGGTCTCGGTCCATCCGCAAGAGGAGTTCGTGCGGCGCATCCCTGATCTTGCGCCCACTGTGCGTGATCGGAGAGCGGTCGGGCTCGCGCAGCTACTGGTGGTGGGGAGCGCGGGCGAGGTGCGGCGGTTCGAGCATCTGTTTGCCGACGCAGAGCTGCCCACCGTGGACCAGTTCCCGCAGGGCTCACAGATCGCTGTCGTCGTGGGCAGTCTGGATCGGGGTTTCGTCTGGGATGGTGGCCTCGCGGTGTACGGGCGCCGCGATCTGACAGCGGCCCCCCGGCCGCGGCGGCGTACCGGCGGCCTGGCCAAGTTCCTGTCTGATCTCAGGGATCTGAAGCCCGGCGATCTCGTGGTGCATGTTGACCATGGGATCGGACTGTTCGAGGGGTTCCGTCGTGTTGGCGTCGAGAGCCAGATGCTGGAGATGATGGTGCTCGCCTACCACGGCGGGGACACCCTGATGGTGCCGGTGGAGCGGGCCGATCTGATCCAGAAGTTTGCAGGGGGTGAGACGGAGGCGCCGCCGCGTCTCGACCGTCTCGGCGGCTCGACATGGCGGAGACGCACCGCCAGGGTGCGCAAGGCGGTGCGCGAGATGGCGGGCGAGCTACTTCGCCTGGCTGCCGTTCGGCGGACCGCGGAAGGCTATGGCTTCTCTCCTGACTCGCCCTGGCAGCGAGAGTTCGAGGATGCGTTCGCCTTCGAGCTGACTGAAGACCAGGCTGCGGCCGTCGAGGATATCAAGCGTGACATGGAGTCGGTGCGGCCGATGGATCGTCTGCTATGCGGCGATGTCGGCTATGGCAAGACCGAGGTGGCGATCCGCGCCGCCTTCAAGGCGGTGCTGGATGGCAAGCAGGTTGTTGTGCTGGCACCGACGACGGTGCTCGTTCAGCAGCATCTGCAGACGTTTCGGGACCGCTTCGTGGGCTTTCCGGTGGAGGTGCGGGTGCTGTCGCGGTTCGTTGCGCCGGCGGATGTCCGCGCCGTTCTGGCCGGGCTGGCTGAGGGTACGGTCGACGTGGTCGTCGGAACCCACCGTTTGCTCGCGGCCGATGTCCGGTTTCGTGACCTCGGTTTGGTGATCGTCGACGAGGAGCAGCGGTTCGGCGTGGCCCAGAAGGAGCGTCTGAAGCGTTTGCGTACCGAGGTAGATGTGCTCGCCATGTCGGCCACGCCGATTCCGCGCAGCTTGCACATGTCGCTGACCGGCCTGCGCGATGTGTCATTGATCGAGACGCCCCCGCGCGATCGTCAGGCGGTGGAGACGACAGTTCTGGAGTTCTCCGAGGAGGCCGTGCGGGAGGCCGTCCTGTACGAGCTCGAGCGCAGCGGGCAGGTGTTTTTCGTGCACAACCGGGTGCGTTCGATCGGCGCTCTGGCCGAGTGGCTGCGCAAGGTCGTGCCCGAGGCGCGGGTGGTCGTGGCGCATGGCCAGCTTCCGGAGCGGCACCTGGAGCGGGCCATGCGCCAGTTCCTGGACGGTGAGGCCGACGTCCTGCTTGCCACAGCGATCATCGAGAACGGCCTCGATATCTCCAACGCCAACACTCTGCTGGTGAACCGCGCCGATCGGTTCGGGCTGGCTCAGCTGTACCAGCTGCGCGGTCGCGTCGGCCGATCGGAGCGGTTGGCGTTCGCGTACTTCCTGGTGCCTCCCGGTGCAACCCTGTCGGCGAACGCGCGGGCGCGGCTCGGAGCGATCCAGGAGTTCTGTGATCTCGGCGCGGGGTTCCGTATCGCCGCACGCGATCTGGAGATCCGGGGTGCGGGCAACCTGCTCGGTGGCGAGCAGCACGGGTTCATCGAGGCAGTTGGCTTCGAGACGTACTGCCAGCTGCTCGAGGAGGCGATGGCCGAGCTCGAGGGCGCACCGCTCGCCTCTCGCCGGGAGGTGGAGCTGAAGCTCGGTCTCGACGTTCAGCTGCCGGAGAGCTATGTGCCAGAGCCGTCGCTGCGGCTTTCGTTTTACAAGCGGCTTGCCAGCACAGCGGACGATCCAGCGGTCGGCGAGCTGGTGGCCGAGATGCGCGATCGCTACGGCTCGCCGCCACCGCAGCTCGCCAACCTGGCGCTGGGCCAGCGGATCCGGATCGCTGCACGGGAAGCCGGGATGACCCGGGTGGTTCGCAAGGGTGGTGGCTGGAAGCTCCAGCTCGATCCGGGCATGGCGGCGCCGCCGATCCGATTGGCGGAGCTCGTCGGTCAGTGGCCGGAGAGCAGGGTGACACCCACGGGCGAGATCCGTCTGCCGTCTGCCGAGCCCGCGGAGCTGCTCGGCTTCCTGCAGGCTCTCGCTGCGGTGTAGGAGACGCGTGAGCACCTGAGCGACGCAAGCACTCCGCATTTTCAAGAGAGCGAGGCGTTTTTGCCGGAGACCGGAGATCGGCTTCCGGGTTGACCCGGGAGTGATCAGTCATCCGGACGCTTCCGAGCACTGCACCACGGAACTCTGCATCCCGTACAATTCTGGCTACAGTGAACGGGCACGATCTCGGACATGGCGTGCACGTGCGAGAGCTGGAAGAGGGGGGCGTCGAGGTTCTCTCTCCACAGGTCGAGCTGCCGTGGCACGCCCGGCAGGGACACTTCCCCGGCACGTTGGTACGGTGGCAAGGGGACGACTGGGAGGTTGTCGCACGTCGGTCAGCGGAGATCTGGCGTCTCGCGCGATGGCCGGATGAGGAGACCGCCCGCTCCCAGGTACGCCTTGACGCCGGCGCGATCTCGGCGTTGGTGGCGACGACCGTCCGCGAGCAGCATGAAAACCGTCTGCGGACGGTGCTGATGGTGCTCGCGCCGTTGGTGGGTCTCGCGCCTCGGCGGTGGCTGTGTCGGCTCGCGCGTGATCTGGCCTACCCTGCCCGAGCTGCTGCGTGGCTGTCGGCGTGGCTCGAGGCCGGAGTCGGTGTGGTGGTCGGTCTCGATACGGCCGCACGAGCGTTTTCCGGTGCTGGCTTTCTGCCTCCGGTGCCAGTGTGGCTGATCCTCGCCGGTCTCGTTGTCGGGGTGGAGGGGGCCGTCCGACTGGTGGTGTTGATGACCAGCGACCAGCCCGTTGGATCGCTGCTGTCCGTACCGTTGCTGCTCATCGACCGGCACCAGCCGTCACGGGTGACGCCGATGCGCGTGCGGCCCGACCGCGGCGACGGTGTGCTCGAGCTGGCCACCGCCGAACGACGCGGGGACTGGCAGCTGGATGGATGGCTGATGGTTCGCGGGAAGCCGTACCGGCTCGTGGCGGAGCGGCAGGAGCACAGCCGGTGGCTGTACCGGTTCGAGCGAGCCGCTGGTCGAGGCGATGGAGTCACGGTCATGCGCTGGCTCCCACGGGCGGGCCCAGATCCGGATGGGTCCGGTCGCGCCGTCAGCTCGAGCCTCGTGGCAGGCCTCGAGCTGGTGGCGTTCGCCTTCGCTCCAGCCCAGCTGCAGCGACGGTGGGCCGAACGGCATGCGTTCCCGGCGTGGGTGCTGACGGTGGTGTCAGCGGTGGCGGAGATCGTTGGCGGAACCGCCAACCTGCTCGGCCGGCCGCCCGGAGTATTGACCGTCATCGATCTCCTGCTCCTGCTCGACGGGAGCGGTCGTGTGCTCGTGGCTGTCGTGCGACTGGGCCCCGTGGGCAGCCTCCTCGGTCTTCCGTGGCGTCGCTGGTACCAGCGTCGGCTCGAGCTCTGAGACCCCCGGAGCGCTTGCAAGTCTGGTACCCTCTGCGGGTGTGCGGAGTGCTGCCGTCGCGTGGTCCGAGAGTGGGTTGCAGGATCGCTGCTGCGATTGTGGTGGTGGCGTTGAGTGTAGCCGCTGGCTGCCGACGCATTCCTGAGGATGCGGTGGCGCGGGTCGGGTCGCAATGGGTGGAGCTGGCTCAGCTGCAGTCGTTCGTCGAGCAGGGCTCCGGCGAGCCGTGGCCAAGGGTGGATGAACGGGTCGCCACCCGGTTGTTCGATCAGCTGCTGGAGCGTCGTGTGCTGCTGCAGGTGGCGGACCGGGAGCACCCCGAGCTGTTGCATGGCGGGTCGACGTCCCTGGAGACGTTGGTGGATGCTCTGTGCCCGCCTCCCGAGGCTCCGGATGCAGTCGAGGTCGAGCGCCTGGTACGTGAGCTGGAGCGCGAGCCGCAACCGACGCGGGTCAGAGCACGGCAGCTTCTGCTCCGGTCCCGAGTGAGTGCGGAGGAGGCCAGGAAGCGGTTGCTGGAAGGTGAGCCGTTCGAGGAGCTTTCCGCGGAGATGTCGCAGGCGCCCAACGCTGCCCAGGGAGGTGGGTTGGGAGTCGTTGCTGAGGGTGATCTGCCGCCGAGCTTCGATGACGCGATCTTCAGCCTCGAGGCGGGAGGGGTCTCCGAGGCCGTAGAAGGTCCGGCCGGCTATCACATCTTCCAGGTGTTGGAGCGGTTCGAGGAAGGTGCAACCGATCGTCGCGCCGTGCGCGAGCGAGTCGTCCAACAGCTGCGTCAGGAAGCCCGACGGACCAGCTTCGCGAGCTGCCTGCGAGCCATGGCGGACGATCTGGGAGTTACGGTGTACGAGGAGCGCTTGTGGTTCCGTTACGATGGGCGGTATGTGGAGGCAACCGATGAGGACTTCGAGTCGAGTGAGTAGGGACCAGCGGCAGCGGTTGCTGGTGATGATCGTGGTAGTGCTCGCTTCTGCCGTTGCGGCAGGGGGTTGGGCTGGTGACCGGATGGTCGTCGAAGGCATCGTCGCACGAGTCAACGATCGGATCGTGACGCTCACCGATTTCCAGGAGCGGCTGAACGAGGAGCTCGCCCAGCGGCCCCAAGAGCCGACCCAGGAGGAGCGGGACGCGTTCATCCAGGGGCTTCTGAGCTCGATCGTCGAGGAGCTCGTGCTGCTCGAACGGGCAGAGGAGAAACGGCTTACAGTGGAGGATCGAGAGGTCGACCGGAGCATCGAGGGGCTTCGCGAGCAGAACAGCCTCGAGGACGATGAAGCGTTCGAAGCTGCGCTGCGCCAGTCCGGGATGACGGTTGATGCCCTGCGCGAGCGGTATCGGCAGATGATGCTCCTGCAGCGCGTGGTGCAAAGCGAGATCCAGGCGCTGGAGCTTACGGCCGAGGAGATCCGTCGGGCCTACGATCGAGACAGGGATCGGTTTGCGGTGCCCGCCAAGGTCCGGCTGGATCAGCTGTACGTGCCGGTCGACGAGGGCGAGGATCCGATGGCGGTCGAGTCCCGCGTGACGGGGATGATCGAGCGGGTCAGGGAAGGCTCGGATCTGACTGCTGAGGCGACGCTGGCGGGTGTCAGTGTGGAGGACCTCGGTGCCATCCCTCTCGGCGATCTGCGTCCCGATCTGCGCCGCGAGCTCGAGGAGATGGAGGTCGGGGAGATCTCCGACCCGATCCCCACCGCCGGTGGGTTCCAGGTGCTGATCCTCCGCGAGCGGATTCCGGCAGGTCACCAGCCGTTCGAGGAGGTCAGTGAGCAGCTTCGCCGTGAGATCTCGCAGCAACGGTATCAGGAGCAGACAGAGGGGCTGGTGGAGCGCTTGAAGAGCAACTACCTGGTCGAGGTCCATCCCGAGCTGATCGACCGCGCATGGGACGGTGGTGACTTCGGTGGCTGACGGAGCGCGCGTCTGGGTCGGCGAGCTCCAGCCGGGGGACGATGTCCACGAGCTCTACGCCGTGCGTTCCAAGGAGCTTCGGCAGCGACGGGGCGGCGGGTCGTTCTTGACCATGGTGTTGGCCGATCGTACGGGTGAGATCGCGGCGCTTGCCTGGGACCACGCCAGCCGACTCGACCGGGCTTTCCAGGTTGGCGATGTGGTCGAGGTGCACGGTCAGGTGCAGCGCTATAATCAGCGCCTGCAGGTCATCGTGCGCCAGGCAGAACGGGTGCCAACCGATACGGTTGACCTGACGACGTTCGTCCGCGCCTCCCGGATCGATCGGGATCTGCTCTGGTCGCGGCTGATGGCATGTATCGAGGGTGTCGACAACCCCCACCTCAGTCAGCTTCTCTTCCGAGTGTTTGCGGATCCCGAGGTCGCTGAGCGGTTTCGCGAGGCGCCGGCGGCCCGAACCATGCACCACGCGTTCGCGGGTGGTCTGCTCGAGCACACCGTTTCGATGGCGGCCGTGGCGAGGATGCTGTCCGAGCATTACGAGCTGGACCGGGATCTGGTGGTTGCCGGGACGCTGCTCCACGATCTTGGCAAGATATGGGAGCTGGAGTCCACAGCGACCATCTCCTACACCGACAACGGACGCCTCCTCGGCCACCTGCCGATGGTCGTTCTGTACATCGAGGGACGCATCCGTGAGCTGGCGACGTTTCCGTCCGAGCTGAGACGTCAGCTCTTGCATATCGTGCTGGCGCACCACGGTGAGCACGCGTACGGCTCGCCGGTCCGTCCGAAGACTCCCGAGGCGTATCTGGTCCACATGGTCGACAACCTCGATGCCAAGCTTGCGGCCATCATCGAGGCGATCGACGGGGAGCCCAACGAAGAGGCAGCGTGGACTGGGCACGTGCCGATCATGTCGTACCCCGTGTACAGGCGTCGGCCGTCCGCAGACCTGAAGACTGGGAAGGGTTGAGCAGAGTGGCGTGCCTGTACTCCGCCTGGTGACCTGAGCGATGTGCGCCACCCACGTGGGCATGGAACAGTCGCCAGGGTGGCGGGTGCCCGGGCGGCTGGCTGCGGGTGTCGACTCCCCGCAGTTGGAGAGCGGAGAGGAGGCGACGTCCCTCGGCGGACCATCCAAACGCCGACGGTGTGGTGCCTACTCTTTCAGCGACTCGATCGCGGCGACCACCTCGTCATGCTCGGGAAACCTCCCGGTACGGTGCCTGGAGTAGACCACGTGACCATCGACTCGAACATCGAACACCCCTCCCGATCCTCGGATGAGGTCGATGCTGGCGTCGGGTGCGAAACGTTCCTTGAGAACGGCCGCCAGACTGGCAGCCCGGGGTTGGTAGTTTCAAGCGCCGCAGTACTCGATGTGGATCTGCACGTCATGCTCCCTTCGGTGGCTCAGCTGCTACCGCCGTGTGGCCCCGCGAAGGTACCACGAACACGCTATCGTGTGCTGCAACGGGTTGCGCTCTGGCGTTCCCAACGGTTGTCTCCCGGTGTCCGTAGACATGAGCGTGGGGAGGGAGCATGTCCAGTGCGAGACCGTTGTCTTTGGCGACCCGACGGGGGGAGGACGTGAGGGAGCAGACGGACCGGGAGCTTGTGGTTCAGGCGAACGACGGCGATGAAGATGCGTTTGCGACCCTCGTTCGCCGTCACTCGGCCGGGATGCATCGGGTTGTGGCGCGTATGCTACACGACGACGAGGAAGCGTGGGATGTGGTGCAAATGGCGCTGTTTCGAGCGTGGCAGCGTCTCGACCGGTACGACGATCGGTGGAGCTTCGCGACGTGGGCGTATCGCATCGCGACGAACCTGGCTATCGACGTCATGCGCTCGCGAGCGAGCCGTGAGAGGACGCATCAAGCGAGCGCTCTGCAGCTGGTGTCGAGCGAAGGGAAAGCTCCGGAAGCGTTCGATCAGGTGCATCAGTCCGAGCTACAGCGGATCCTGGGGCGCTTGGTCGAGCATCTGTCACCACGCCAGCGGGCCGCGTTCGTGCTGCGGGAGCTGGAAGGAATGGAGACGGGCGAGGTGGCCGAGATGATCGGCTGCTCGGCCACGACGGTTCGCAACCACATCTTTCAGGCCCGAAAGATCTTGCGCGAGAAGGTCGCAGCTCTGTACCCAGAGCTGGCGCCCGGGCAGCACGGAGGACGACATGCAGTGTGAGCAGTTTCGAGCATGGACCGACGCGTACTGTCGAGAGGATCTCGACGAGGCGGATCGTCGGCAGTGGCGCGAGCACTTCGCAGGCTGCTCGGACTGTCGGAATCGAGCGGTCGAACGCGATCCGACGCTCCTGTTTCTTTCTCCCGAGCTGATCGGGGGCGGTGCACGAGCTGGTCACGAGGCCAAGCCCGTCTGGGAGGCTGAGGTAGAGCGCTGTGTGGCGTCGGTCGCCACCATGATCCGCCAGGAGAAGATCGAGCGGCAGGTGCGTGCAGCGCGACGCCGTCAACGCTCGCCCTGGTGGTTGGCGGCGGCGGCTTTGGTGATCTGCACTGTCGGGGCTATGCTGTGGCAGCTGAGCGGGCTCGATGGGGGCCCAGGAGCGACGGTGCTGCACGGAACCGACGTTGCGACCCAGAGCTCGGGCCCGGTCGCCCAGCAACCGCCAACGGTCGAGGTGGAGATGGAGCATGTGCGGGTATATCAGTTCTCCCAGGCGGAGGATGAGGTGGTCGAGGTGCTGATCGTCAACCCGGCTCTGGAGCTATAGGTGGAGAGCATCGTGCGAAACCGCGTCGCTTCGTTCCTGTCGTTGGATCCGTCGAGGCGAGGGAGGACGCGCGGCGATCGGGTCGCTGCGGTCCTGGCCTGCGCCGTCTTCGCTGCGGCGATGGTATCTGCCGAGGTGATGACATCTGTCCGGTCGTTTCGTCTCCAGCACCGTAGCGTTGCGGAGGCGAGTCAGCTCGTGCAGCCGATGCTGTCCGAGGATGGACGCCTCACAGTGGAGCCGCGTCGGTCTGTTCTCACTGTGCAAGACGTCCCCGAGGTGGTCGAGGCGGTCTCGCGGATGCTGCACGAGTTCGATCGAGAGGTGAGTCAAGCGCGGATCGTTATCCGTTTGTTTCAGGCCTCCGCTGACGAGCAGGGCGGCTCTGACAGTATGCCCGGTAGCGACACGGATATCCCTGCAGAGCTTATGGAGAACCTGTCACGGGTGTTTGAAGCCAGCTCGTACCGTCAGCTCGGAGCCGCTGAGGTGAACGCCGAGTTCGGCGAGGTCGTCCATGCAGCGCTCGGTAAGCGGTATCTGATCCAGTTCCTGTGTCTCAGTGACGCGACACGATTTGGGCACGAGGCGGTGGATCGCCAGCGTCTGCTCCATGCTCAGCAGGGACCGGGTGCGACGCCGCGGGAGCAGGCGAATGCAGATGAGCAGACGGGGCGCCCTCGCATCTCCGTACCCTCGCTGGCGCTGACTCGGAACCGCTACCGACTGCAGCACCTGACCCTGTACCGGCTCGATCCGCAGACGGGCGACGAGCTGTCGGTGCTGCAAACCAGTGTTGCGCTGTCACCTGAGCAGCGCGTCGTGCTGTCGGCGAGCGCGTCCGAGGAGAGTCGCCAGGGGCTGGTGTTGGTGCTAGAGAACGTCACCGATAGGAATCCGCTGTAGTGCCAGAGTACGTGTGCCGATTGGGTGTGCCGAGCGGCGCTGTGGTGGAGCAGCGTCGCGTTGCGCTGTCTGAGCAGGCGCTGCGTCGAGAGCTGGAAGAGGAAAGCTTCCATATCTTCTCGATCAAGCGTGCCGGCATGTCGGTCTCGATTCCGTTCATCGGCCGGCGGGATCGCGTCAGTGGTCAGGAGTTCCTGGTCTTCAACACACAGCTGAGAACCTTGCTTCGAGCAGGCTTGCCGCTGGCTCAATCGATGGAGCTGCTGATGGAGCAGCAGCCGAGCCGATCGTTCCGCGCGATGTTGCGCAAGGTCTACCAGCAGATCACGTCGGGAGTGGCGCTGTCGGATGCGTTCCAGTCGCTCGGCGATGTGTTCCCCAGGCTGTACGCCAACTCGCTGCGCGCCGGAGAGCGGTCCGGGGAGCTGCCGACCGTGTTGGATCGGTTCGTGGCCTACCAGCGGCTCGTCGAGGGCGTTCGCAAGAAGATCATCGGCGCACTCACCTACCCGCTGATCCTGGTGATGCTGTCGATCGGTCTGATGGTTCTCCTGATGGCCTACGTGATTCCGCGGTTCAACGAGTTCTACGTGGGGCTCGATCAGGAGCTTCCTCTGGTGACCCGGGTGGTCACTGGGATCGCGACGTTCGTGTCTGACAACCTGCTATGGTTTGCGATCGCCGCGGTGGCGGCAGGGATCGGACTCAAGATGTGGGCGGGCACACCGGCGGGCCGGCGGTCCGTCGATCGCTGGATCCTGCGCATACCGATTCTCGGTCGGCTCGGACAGCTGTTCGCGCTGTCCCAGTTCTCCAGGTCGATGGCCCTCCTGCTCGGTGGAGGGACGCCGATGGTCCCGGCACTGGAGACGGCCTCTCGATCTGTGAAGAACCAGCACGTCGCAGAGCGTTTCCTGCAGTGCGTGCCGGAGGTTCAGGAGGGTCAGGCGTTGTCGGAAACGCTGGAGCGCACCGGTCTGGTGCCGCACCTCGCGTTGGCGATGTTTCGGGTGGGCGAGTCCACCGGTGCGCTGCCCGATATGCTGACCAACACTTCGGAGTTCTTTGACGAGGAGATCGAGTTCACTCTGGGTCGCATCGTGACGATCATCGAGCCGGCGATCCTGGTGTTCATGGGGTTGATGATTACCGGTCTGCTGTTGGCGGTGTACTATCCACTGCTGTCCTTGGCGAGCACGATAAACTGACCGCTCGAGAAGGTACGATGAGCGAGAGAGCTTGAGGAGTGGAACGTGAGGCAACGATGTCGGTGATGCGGCGTCAGTGGCTCGACCGGCCGACGAGAGGATGGCATGAGCGAACAGAGCCTTGAAGATACCCTGGTGCTGCTCAACGCTACAGTACCTGCAGAGGAGTCGGAGGAGCTCTCCCGCGGCGAGCGCATGGCGCGGAAGCTCGGTCTCCGTTTCGATCCCCTCGTGGAGTTCCATGTGGATCCGGATCTGTTCCGGACGATCCCGCTGGAGGTGATGCTGCGCTACGAGTTTCTCCCGTTTCGGGAGCGCGACGGGGTGCTGGAGATCATCATCGCCGACCCATCTGACGTGGTGAAGCTCGACGAGCTG
This sequence comes from uncultured Thermoanaerobaculia bacterium, assembly GCA_964512045.1. Taxonomy (GTDB): domain Bacteria; phylum Acidobacteriota; class Thermoanaerobaculia; order Thermoanaerobaculales; family Sulfomarinibacteraceae; genus CAZEJK01. The sequence continues at coordinate 8,684 of CAZEJK010000027.1, read as the reverse complement.
GAGAGTGTCCTCGGCCGGCCGCTCGAGGTGGCGATCGGTCCACCCAGCCGGATCACCGAGATCCTGGAGAAGTCCGAGTCCACCCAGCGTGTGCTGGACGAGGCCACCGAGGGCTTTCGGCTGCAGATCGTACAGGAGGCGGAGGACGGCGAAGAGGTCCTGTCGATCGATCGGATCACGGCAGACAGCTCACCGATTATTCGCCTGGTCGACTCGATCCTGTTCAACGCGATCCAACGCAGGGCGTCGGACATTCACATTGAGACTCGTAGCCGTGAGGTGGTCGTCAAGTACCGGATCGACGGCGTGCTGTACCAGGCGATGGAAGCGATCGACAAGCGCCACCACGCGACGATCATCAGCCGGATCAAGGTGATGTCGGAGCTGGATATCGCGGAGAAGAGGGTTCCGCAGGACGGACGGTTCAAGGTACGGTTCTCGGACCGTACCATCGACTTCCGCGTGTCGATCATGCCGACCGCACACGGCGAGGACGCCGTGATCCGTATCCTCGACAAGGAGTCCGCCAACTCCGAGTTCAAGGATCTGAGCCTCGACGTCCTCGGCTTCGACGAAGACACCAAGCGACAGCTGCGCAAGTTCATCCGCGAGCCGTACGGAATGGTGCTCGTGACGGGCCCAACCGGTTCGGGCAAGACCACCACTCTGTATGCCTGCCTGTCCGAGATCGTCTCCACCGAGGACAAGATCATCACCATCGAGGATCCGGTGGAGTATCAGCTCACGGGGATCACCCAGATCCCGGTGAATGAGAAGAAGGGATTGACGTTCGCTCGTGGGCTGCGCTCCATCTTGCGCCACGACCCTGACAAGATCATGGTCGGCGAGATCCGCGATGAGGAGACCGCGCAGATTGCCGTGCAGTCAGCGCTGACGGGCCATCTCGTGTTCACGACCGTGCACGCCAACAACGTGGTCGATGTGCTCGGACGGTTCCTGAACATGAACGTGGATCTGTACAACTTCGTGTCGGCGCTCAACTGCGTGCTCGCCCAGCGGCTGTGCCGGAAGATCTGTCCGCACTGCCGGCGCTCCGTCACCGCGGACGATCAGCTGCTGGAGGACTCTGGTCTGGAGCCCGATCGGTACCTCGACTTCTCGTTTGTCGAGGGAGCGGGCTGCATCGAGTGCAACGGGACCGGCTTCCACGGTCGGATGGCGGTGTCCGAGCTCATGAACGTGTCGGACAACATCCGCGAGCTGATCTTGGGCCGGCGCTCGGCCGCCGAGATCAAGCGTGCAGCAAAGGCGGAGGGTATGCGCTTCCTGCGTGAGTCGGCCCTGCAGAAGGTGTTCTCCGGTGAGACGACCCTGCGCGAGATCAACAAGGTGACCTTCGTCGAATGAGCATCGCGGGACTCCTCTCAACGCCGCCACCTTCCGTGGCCTGGACGATTGACCATGACACGGTCGCCGTTGTGGCCCGTTCGCGGCAGGATGGGACCAAGCTGTGGGCGCAGACGGTGCGCCCGAGTGTCTTCGATGTGGGTCCTGCCGGTCTGCAAGCCGTGCGCAATGATGAGCTCTTGCCGGTGGTCCGAAGCCTCGTCGAGAGGAGTGGGGGTGCGAGGAGAGGGGCGCTCGTGGTGCCAACGGGTTGGCTGCGGTCGTTCGTCTTCGTTTTTGATGCGCTGCCGCGCAAGACGGCGGAGCTCTTCGACGTGGTCCGTTGGCGGCTGAAGAAGGTGCTGCCCGTTCCTCCGGCGGATCTGCGCATCGCTCTGGTTCCGTTGCGCTCCCACGAAGGGCAACGGCGCATGCTGTGCACCGTCGGTCTGGAGCGGGTGTGGAGCCAGCTGGAGACGACGTTCGCGAACGCCTCGGTGCGGCTGGGTCTGCTGACGCCGAGGGTGTTTGCCACCGACGCGGTGCTTGCCGATTACGGTGGTGTGCGGGTCACGATACAGCTGGAGACCGGACATCTGAGCTTAATGATCAGCAACGGCGACGATCCTCTCCTGCTGCGCTGCAAGCTCTTGCCGGGTGGTGCACGGGCGTGGGAGGTGATCCAGCGGGAGCTCCGGCTGACCCTGGCCTACCTCCGTGAGCAGCTGGAGCTGACGGGCGAGCTGGGTGTGACTGTGGTTGCGGGAGACAACGAGATCGGTCCGCGTATCGCCGCATGGTGGAACGGGTTGGATCACGTCCGGATGGTGGCGCCGCCGGTTACCACCGTGCAGGGAAGCGAAGCGCTGACGGCGCTGGGCGAGCAGCGGGTCCTGCCGCTGCTCGGAGTGACCGGAGGTGTGGCGTGAAACGGCTGCCGAACCTTGCGAGCCGGCCGTTCATCAACACCCGACCGGTGGTGCTGGTCATCGTCACAGCTGTGCTGGTTGGCGTGGTGATGCTGCTGCTCAACCTCAGGCTCTTCTTCAGCACGAGCGGGACCACCGAAGCGCTGGGACAACGGGTGGTGGATCTGGAGGCGCAGAAGACGGCGCTGGAGAGTGATATCCGGGATGATCTGGAGGCGCTGCAGGCGGTGGAATGGCGACGGCTGGAGACTGATGTCCAGGCGGCCAACCTCGTGCTCAAGGCGCACGCATTCTCCTGGGGGCGGTTGCTCACCCACCTGGAAGCCACGCTGCCGTACGCCGTGCGCCTGGTTCGTGTCTCGCCGAAGGTCGAGGATGACCGAACAGTGCAGCTCTCCCTTCAGGGGATCGGCCAGAGCCGTGAGGCGATGCTCGAGTTCATGGCCAACTTGTTGGAAAGCGACGCGTTCGAGAGGGTCGAACCCTCCGGTGAGACACTGCCCGAAGGCGCCGCCAGCGCCGGCTATGAGTTTGATCTTGACACCGTGTACGTTCCAGAGCAGCTCCGTAGTGGCGAGGTGGACGGAGCCGCGACAGCGAGTGCTCCCTCGGAGGGTGCGGGGGACGAGGCGCCGTCGCCGAGGCGGGTTCCGATGGCCGACGCGGCAGCCGGGGCAGCGGACGCCCTCACCGAAAGGGCGGAGACGCCATGATCGGTGCAGCCAGTGTGTGGCGGCGTCTGTGGCCGTACTGGGTTCTGGCCTTGCTGTTCATGCTCGCCAACGTCGGCGTGTATGTGGCGCAGACCGGGACTGCGATGAGCCGGGAGTCGAGGCTGCAGGCACAGGTGCAGGAGCTGGAGAGCGAGATCGCCCGTCTCGAGAGGATCCAACGACAAGCGGAGGCGGACCGGGCGCAGGTGGCCGAGATCGAGAAACGCTTGCTCGAGTTCAAGCAGAGCATTTTGAGCTCTCCCGAGGAGCGCCTGATTGCGACCCTGCGTGAGATCGGTACGGCGACGCGCGCGGCTGGTCTTCTGACGGAGGGGTATCGCTACCGCTTCTCGAAGGACCGCGATGCACCGTTACTGCTGTTCGAGATCAGCTTCAAGGTCGTCGGGACGTACGATCAGATTCGGCAGCTGCTCGGCCACATCCAGACCAGCCAGCAGTTCCTGTCGGTGTCGAGGATCTCGTTCTCTGGAGAGACCGAGGCACGGCAGCGGCAGCTGGATATCGCAGTGCAGATGGAAACGTACTTTGCAGTGGATGATGAGGAGAGCCTGAGACAGGTGGCGGAGCGGTACAGCTCACGTGCCGGAGGTGGACGATGAGCAACGGAGCCGAGCCCACCCGACAACGGGTCGTGCTGGCCGCGGTGCTGGTCGTGGTGCTGATCGTGGTCGTGATCTGGCAGTTCGGTGGAGAGAGTCTGTCGAGTGTCGCTGGCTCCGGCACTGAGCTCACCTACGAGGGGCGCGATGTGCCGGTCCTGTACCTGGCGCGGATCACGCCCCTTCCTGAGGATCTCGCCAGCTCGGGGCGCAACCCGTTCACCTTCGGTGCGCCGCCGACGCCGACGCCGAACCTGACGCCGCCTCCGACGCTACCTCCGCGACCGACATCGACGCCGCGCCCAACGCAGCCCCCGCCGCCTCCCGTAGACGACCATGGGGGGCTCGGGCCGCCTCCGGAGTTCGACCGGACCTACATCGGTTACCTGGGCCCGGACCATACTCCAGTGGCCGTGTTCCGATCGCGCGTGGACGGCGACGACATCATCGAGGTGGCGATGTTGGGCGAGGTCATCGACAGCACGTTCATTGTTTGCGACATCGGTCTCGAGTCGGTCGAGATCGGTTTCGTTGGATACCCCGAGGAGGTCACGACCCGTGTACCACTGGCTGAGTGAGCTCGCACGACAGCGTGTCGTTGTCACCGTTACCGCCCTGATTTTGGTCGGCGCTGTCGGGTGTGGGACCCAGCAGACCGCACGCCAGGGAAAGACCGCGTACGAGCACGGCGACTGGGACGCCGCGGTGTACCACTACCTGGAGGCGCTGGCCGAGGACCCCACGAACGTCGAGTACCGCATGCAGCTGATCCGGGCGCGACAGCGGGCTGCGCAGGAGCATTTCCGGCGGGGCGCGACGCTCAAGCAGCTCGGCCAGCTCCAGGCGGCCCGGGAGGAGCTGGTGATGGCCACGCAGCTCGATCCCACCCACCAGATTGCCGAGCAGGAGCTGCAGAAGCTCGAGCGCGAGCTGGCGATTCTTGCCGGTCCCAACGGGCGCGAGACGCTCGAGGAGATGAAGCGCCGGGCTGCCGAGGCCAAGGTCAAGCCTCCGATCCTCGATCCACGCTCCGATGAGCCGATCACGCTCAACTTCCCCAAGCCGAAGCCAGTCAAGGAGATCTACCGGGCCATCGGTAAGGCGTACGGCTTCAACGTACTGTTTGACCCGAAGCTGCGCGACGACGAGCTGACCATCGAGCTGACCGATGTTACCGCCGAGCAAGCGCTGGAGATCGTGATGCAGGCGGCCGGGCACTTCTACAAGGTGTTGGACGAGGGCAGCATCATCATCGCCGACGAGACGCCACAGAACCGCCGGGAGTACGAGGACCTGGTCATCAAGACGTTCTTCCTGTCGAACGCGGACGTCAAGGAGGTCGACAAGCTGCTGCGATCCCTGATCGAGGCACGGCGTTTGGCGACCAACGAGCAGCTCAACTCGATCACCCTGCGCGATACTGCCGACAAGGTGGCGATCGCCGAGCGGCTGATCACCATCGCCGACAAGGCCAAGGCCGAGGTGCTGGTGGACGTGGAGCTGCTGCAGCTGAACAAGACCAACAGCAAGAAGTTCGGGTCGATGCTGTCGTCGTACGCGACGACGTTCACGGTCGACGGGAGCCGTCTCGGAGTGGGAACCGGTGAGGAAGGCAGCCCCTCGAGCTGGCCGATCTCCCTGATCGACAACATCTCTATCAACGACCTTCGGCTGTCGGTGCCGAGCTTCATCGTCGAGTACGCAAAGTCGTACACGCAAGGGACCACTCTGGCCCAACCTCAGCTACGGATCACCGAAGGCGAGAAGGCCTCGCTGGTGATCGGCGATCGTGAGCCGATCCCCACCACCACGTTCAACACCGCCAACACCGTCGGCTCGAACATCGTTCCGATCACCTCGTTTCAGTACCAGGACGTCGGCATCAAGATCGATGTGGAGCCGCGGGTCCACCACAACCGTGAGATCACATTGACGCTGTCCGTAGAGGTGTCGCAGATTAGCGGCTTCCGGGAAGGCTCCGGAGGGCAGGAGCAGCCGATCATCGGCACTCGTACGATCAACTCGGTGATCCGGCTCAAGGACGGGGAGACGAACCTCCTGGCCGGTCTGTACAGGGTGGACTCGACCGACTCGACCACCAAGACACCGATCCTGTCCGATGTGCCACTGCTTGGGCGGCTGTTCACGAGCAAGAACAAGGACAACAAGACCACCGATCTCGTGCTGACTCTGACCCCCCACATTATCCGTCAGCCGGACATCATCGAGGAGGACCTGGCGCCACTGTGGGTGGGCACCGAGAGCCGGATCTCGTTCTTCGGCTCGTCGCCGCGGGTGCACTCCGGTCGGCAGGCGGTGGGTCCATTCGATGAGCGCGGGGGTGGGGCAGAGCGCGAGCTCAGCGTTGGACGTGACTCCGGCGCCCAGCCGCGGACGGTTCCACGGCAGGAGGGGGGTGGCCGCGGCGGCCAGATCCGGGGGCTGCCACGGATGAACTCCCCACAGCTGCGCCGTCCGCAGGAGCCATCGTCGTCCGGCACGGACCTGAGTGGTGGTGGAATGCCGCGACCTTCCACGGGACCTGGCGGTACGATCCAGGACAGTCAGGGTGAGATCGAGCCGTTCGGGAGCTTGGCCCCTGCGGATCTGGCGGAGCCGCTCGAGGGCCCGGGGCCAGGCGCTTCGGACGAGCCGTTGGTGCCTGAGGCTGCTGATACTGTGCGGTTGATCGCCGATCCATCGGTGATGAGCTTCCCACGGGGGGATCGGCGCCAGATCCAACTGCTCGTGACCGGCTCCACAGAGGAGCTGTACCTTCCGCTAACCCTGTCGTACGATCCCGGCCGGCTGCAGGTGACTACCGTTGATCCGGCGCCGGGCGTGAGTGTCGTGGATGTTCAAAACGACGCGGAAGGTGGGTGGATCGACCTGTTGCTACAGGTTGAGGCCACGGCCGAGGTGACCCGTCCGCTGGTCACGTTCGATCTGCTGGGTCTGCGTTCCGGCTCGGCTCCGTTTGCGTTCACCGCCGGTCAGGTTCGCAACGCCCAGGGGCAGGAGCTGCCGGTCTCGCTCTCCGGTGCGACGTTGTATGTGCTCGAGCGAGCCGCGCAGCAAAGTCAGGGAGAGTGATGTTGCAGCGACGACGGTCCGAGCGAGGGTTTACCCTCGCCGAGATGGTGATGGTGGCGGCGCTGGTCGCTTTGCTTGCCGGCATGGCGCTGCCGGTGGCGAAGTTCACGGTCAAACGCCAGAAGGAGGCGGAGCTGCGGCTTGCGCTGCGCACGATGCGGAATGCGATCGACGAGTACAAGCGGTTGTCTGATCAGGGGATGATCCCCATGAAGATCGGTTCCGAAGGGTACCCGCCAGATCTCGAAACCCTGGTGGAGGGCGTCGAGGTCGTAGGACAGCCGGTGAAGCGGAAGTTCCTGCGACGGATCCCGCTGGATCCGATGAACAAGGACGCCGACGAGGACGAGCCACAGTGGCTGCTGATCTCTTATCAAGATGAACCGGACACCGACTCGTGGGGGGGCGAGAACGTGTACGACGTGCGATCGATGTCTGATGGGACGGCGATCGACGGAACCAAGTACCGGGATTGGTGAACCATGGTGTCGAACCAGCCCAGAAGCGATCGTGACACGGCGAGCGACCGCCGCTTTGCGGTGATCGCGCGACCGGCCGAGATGGGCTTCACGATGATCGAGCTGATCATCGTGGTGGCGATCATCGGGATTCTTGCGACCATCGCCCTGCCTGCTCTCCGCAACGCGCCGCAGAAGGCGCGGGAGGCGGTGCTCAAGGAGGATCTGTACGCTTTCAGGTCGTGCATCGATCAGTACCTTGCGGACAAGGGGCACTACCCACCTTCGATCCAGGACCTTGTGGACGAGGGGTACCTGCGCAGGATTCCTGTGGACCCGATGACCAAGTCGGCCGACACGTGGGTCGAGATCTACGCCGAGTTCGATGACGAGGCTGAGGAGGATCTGATGCCGCCCGATGATCTCGGGGGAGGGCCGGGGGTGATCGATGTCAAGTCCGGCTCGGGAGGCGTTGGTGAGGATGGTACGCCGTACTCGGAGTGGTGAGCGGCTCTGCGAGGGCGAGTCGGGCTACACCCTGGTGGCGTTTGCAGTCGCCCTGGCCATCATGTCGATCATGATGGGGGTGGCGGTGCAGACGGTGACCTTTCAGATGCAGCGGGAGCGTGAGGCCGAGCTGCTCTTCCGTGGCCAGCAGTACGTCGAGGCGATCCGTCTGTTCAAGACCAAGTTCGGCAGAAATCCCATGAGCTTGAAGGAGATCTGGGAAGCAGATCCGAGAGTCATCCGCAACAAGTGGAAGGACCCGATTACCGACTCCTATAGCTGGGGTCTGGTGTTTGTGGGCCAGGAGGGGCGCCAGCTCGAGACGGGTGGACAGGTGAGTGGTGGCAGCCAGATGTTTCCCACCCCGACCCCGACCCCCAGAGCCACGGGGCGCGACGAGGACGGTACGTCAGGACAGACTGGCCAGCCGGGGCAGGCGGTCGGTCCGGAGGCGCGGGGACCGATCAGCGGCGTCTACTCCACCAGCTGCGAGGACAGTATCAAGGTGTATGAAGGCAGAAGCCGCTACTGCGACTGGCGGTTCATTCTGCGCGAGAACCAGCAGCAAGGCGGACCGGTGGGCGGTGGTCCAGGCGGCGGTGGTCCAGGCGGCGGTGGCCCGGGCGGCGGTGGTCCGGGCGCAGGTGCTCCGACCGGCGAGGGTCCAGGAAGTGGCTCGAGAGGCAGCGGTCCGTCCCGTCGCCTTCCGCCGCGCGGAGGTGGCCCCTCGGGCTCGTGATCCCGGCGCGATCTCGACGACGCGAGGCATCCTCGCCGGGGTCGGGCGAGCCGGGATCCGGCTGGAGAGGCCGGGGCCGGATCCGGGACGACGTCCGGACTGCGGCGTCGTCGCTGATATGAGCAAGCACTCGTCGTTGTGAGGAACGACAGCCGCCGGTGGGTGAGATTGCCTGGCTGGAGGGCTCCTCTGGTTGCACCAACGCGGCCGCGGGCCGCAACCAAAGTAATGCTCCGAAGGTGCCGGTCCCGCGCCCGCGTAGCTCTAAGGTATTAGAC
>CAZEJK010000026.1:2608-38130 GCA_964512045.1 uncultured Thermoanaerobaculia bacterium | reverse complement strand
GAACACGGCCCCCAGCAGCGCGGCGAGCGCCGGACCCGGCGCGAACCTCCCCACTGCCCCGGCGCACGCCGTACCGACGATCACCGGCACGACCCCGGCCAGCAACGTCGCCGGCCGAGCCGCGAGCAACCATGCCCGCCACGAGCCAGGTCTGATCTCCGCCGCGCTGCTCATGACAGCCTCATGGCAGACGCGGAAACTTGGAGAAGTCGGGCGTGCGCTTCTCCAAGAACGCATTCTTCCCTTCCTGGCCCTCCTCCGTCAGGTAGAACAGGAGCGTTGCGTTCCCGGCCAGCTCCTGCAGCCCTGCCTGACCGTCGCAGTCCGCGTTCATCGCCGCCTTCAGGCAACGCAAGGCAATCGGTGAGTTGGCCAGCATCTCTTGACACCACTGGACCGTCTCCTCCTCGAGCCGCTCGTACGGCACGACGTGGTTGACCAGGCCCATGTCCAACGCCTGCTGGGCGTCGTACTGCCGGCACAGGAACCAGATCTCCCGCGCCTTCTTCTGACCCACGATCCGCGCCATGTACGCGGCGCCGTAGCCGCCGTCAAACGATCCCACCTTCGGTCCGGTCTGGCCGAACCGAGCGTTGTCGGCGGCGATGGTGATATCGCACATCAGATGGAGAACGTGCCCCCCTCCGATGGCGTACCCTGCCACCATCGCGACCACCGGCTTCGGCAGCGTCCGGATCTGCCGCTGCAGGTCGAGCACGTTCAGGCGCGGGATCCCGTCGCCGCCAACATAACCGCCCTCTCCGCGCACCCGCTGGTCACCTCCAGAGCAGAAGGCCTTCTCGCCCTCTCCGGTGAGGATGACCACGCCGATGTCGGCATCGTCGCGAGCGTCGGAGAAAGCCCGGCTCATCTCCTGCACCGTGAGCGGCCGAAACGCGTTGCGCACCTCCGGCCGGTTGATGGTGATCTTCGCGATCCCGTCGGCGCTCTTCTCGTACCGGATGTCTTCGAAGCCGAAGCTGTCCTGGATGATCCACTCCACTGCGCTCATCGCGTCCTCCCTCACATCTCGACGTCTCTAACGAACCGTTACCACCTCGATCAGGATTCCGGCCAGCGGCTCCGGTCTCTCGAGCAGCACGTTGTGACCACTCCCCTCAATCTCCCTCAGTCGAGCCTTCGGCAGCATCGTGGACATCCTCTCGGCGATTCCTTTGAACTTCGCATCGAGCTCGCCCACCACCAGCTCCACAGGAACCGCGAGCCCGGCAAGATCCGGCCAGCAGCTCGGCATCTGGGCGAGCCCCAGCACCTCCAGCGAGGCTGCCAGGCCGTCGGGGTCGTGCTGCAGGCGATCCGTTCGCTGGGCGTCAAGCAGCCGTCGGGGAAGCGCCTCCTGACTCGTCCACAGCGGCAGAGCCTGCCACTGCTCCACAAATGCCTCGTCCCCCTGCTCCTCGAGCAAGCGGATCCAGCGCGCGTCGGCGCCGCGTCGTACGGTACGCTCCGCCTCGCTGTCCAGCCCGGGCCGACCGCTCACGAGAACCAGGTGTGCAAGCAGGTCCGGGTGGCGCAACGCCGTCACCAGCGCGACCCTGGCCCCCAGCGAGTAGCCGGCGAGCACCACCGGCCGGTGGGAGTGGCGGACGATCTCGGCCGCGATCCGATCCGCCTCCTCCGCGAAGCTCGACACGGCGCCACGAGGCAACGACGGGCTGTGGCCGAGGAGCGACAGATGCCACACCGGCCCGAGGTCGTCCGCGACTGGATCCGTGACCCGCTTCCAGCTCGACGGCGAGCCGGTGAAGCCATGGAGGGTCACCAGTCCACGCCGCCCTGACACCACCTAGCCGCCCCACCAGCGGCCGATCCGTCGACGGATCTCCGTCAACGCCCGGCCCTGACTCGATGGCGCCACCGGAACACCGACAAGCGTGGCGCCGGTCTGAGAGCACCCCTCGGCAACCGCCTCTGTCACTGCACCCGGTGTCACAGCCGACACCGCCCGGACGCCGAACGCCGCTGCCATCGCCACCGGGTCCAGGCCTGACGGTGTCAGCCAGAGCCTTGCAAACTCCGGCTCGGGGATCGTCGCCGCCTCCGGCAGCAGCTCGAAGATCCGGCCCCCGTTGTTGTTGAGAACCACCAGAACGAGCGGGCTCTGCACCTGCCGAGCCACCGCGAGACTGGCCACATCGTGTGCGAAGGCAACGTCACCTACGAGTGCCACCACCGGCCTCCCGGAAACAGCCGCCGCACCGCTCACCCCGGCGATGATCCCATCGATCCCGCTGGCGCCACGCTGGCACCACACGTCCCAGTCACCGGCCGCCGGCGGCAGGTACCAGTCCAGCGAACGAACCGGAAGGCCGTTGCTCGCCGCCAACACGGCGCCGTCCGGTACGGCCGCCGCAACGGCGCGAACCGCGACGCCCTCGCCAAGAGGCTGGCCTGCGCTCGACGCCTCCGCCAGCACCTCGTCCACCACCCTCCACGCCGTGTCGGTGGCGTCCGCCCACGCCGCTTTCCACCCATCGCGACATGTCGCGCCCGACGACCCCAGCTCCCGAACCACCTGCGTTGCCAGGCGACCCGGATCTGCCCTGACCACAGCCGTGGCACTCGCATGTGGGTCAGGCCACCCTTCCGGCGCGACCACCCATCGCTCCACCTCGGGATGGCGATCCAGCATCCGCCCCCACGCCCCCGCCGTCACCGGAGCACCGAGCTGGACCACCAGGTCTGGCAGCAGCCGCTCGTCAAAACCGTCGGCGCCTGCCAGCAGATCGAACGCCGCTCCGTCGCTGACCGCTCTTGCATGGAAGCGGTGCTGACTCGTCGCTTCGGCCAGGACGGGGAACCCTGTCACCGTGGAGAGCTCGGCAACCACAGCACGATCTTTAGCCGCGGCAAGCGGCGCCGGCCCGAGCACGATCACGCCACGCGGCGTTGAGCGACACGCGCGGGACAGACCAATCACGGCGTCCCGCGAGGGCTCGCACGCCGCCGATGGCCAGTGAGTCGTGACGGCATCGACCATCGCTCGTGCCATCGCGTCCAGCTCGATCTCGGCCTGTGTACTGGGCTCAACCGGCGTCAGGGGCTTGCGCAGGGGCACGTTCAGGTGCACGGGTCCAGCATGAGGCCAGACAGCACGGCTCACCGCCTGGCCCACCTCTCGTACCAGTGCGCGCAGCGCCATCGCAGAGGCATCGGGGACGCCGAGATCGACGAACCAACGACAGTGCACGCCGAACATGCGCTGCTGGTCCACCGTTTGGGCCGCCTGACAGCCGTGGAGCTCCGGGGGGCGATCGGCACTCACAACCACCAGCGGTGTGCCACTCTGTGACGCCTCGATCACTGCCGGCAGATAGTGAGCCGGCGCCGTCCCAGACGTGCAGATCAGAGCCATCGGCCGGCCGGTCACCTTGGCCGACCCGACAGCGAAGAACGCGGCGGAGCGCTCATCGACCACCGAACGGCACGGCACCCCGAGCTCCACGGCCGCAGCAACCAGCGGAGTCGAGCGCGAGCCGGGGCTGACCACCAGCTCGGCGATGCCGCTGGAGGCCAATGTCCCGACCACAGCTCGAGCCCAGACCGCATGGATCAGCTCGGTCCGGGGCACCCGTCGCACTCCCACTCCAGTCCCAGCCCGTGGACCATCGCGCGTTGCTTCAAGACCGTCTCGCGGAGCTCGGCGACAGGCTCCGATCCGTCGACGATGCCGGCGCCGGCAAACACCCGCGCGCGGTTCCCGTGGATCAGCGCGGACCGGATCGCTACCGCGAAGTCGCCGTTGCCGTCGGCATCGAACCAGCCGATCGGCCCCGCGTACCACCCCCGGTCCATCGGCTCGTGATCGGCGATCCACCGCAGGGCCTCGATCTTCGGCGCACCGCCAACCGCCGGCGTCGGATGGAGCGCATCGACCAGCCGCAGAATATGAGTCTCTTCATCGAGCTCTCCGCTGATCTGCGACGCCAGATGGAGCACGGAGCGCAAGGCAAGGACACTCGGGGTATCGGGCACATCAAGCCGCAAACACAGCGGCTCGAGCGTCCTCCGAATCGAGTCCACCACCAGCTGATGCTCACCTCGGTTCTTCTGGCAGGACATCAGGCGCTCCATCGGCGAGTCTGCATCCGCCTGGGCGACGGTGGACATGGAGCCAGCCAACGCCTGGCTCGTCACGGCACGACCATGGCGGGCCACCAGGCGTTCCGGAGTCGCACCGACGAACGACACACCCCGGCGGCGGACCGCGAAGCGGGTGCACTCCGGGCACTCGTGGGCAAGGCGCAGGAGCACCTGGCGCATCTCGATCTCTCGCTCCAGCTCGAGCTCGGTCCAGCGTGCGGTGACGACCTTCTCGAGCGTTCCGGCTCTGATTGTCTCGCAGATCCTCTCAACACCAAGCTGCCACCGGCGCCGGTCCGACTCGTGACGTCTGAGCAGCCGTGGTGAGGACAGCTCGCGCGGCGTGGCCGTATCGAGCGCCGTTACCAGTCGCTCGGCTACGCGCGCAAGCTCGCGTCGCTCGTCTGGGCTGCAACCCGGAGATTCTGCCACCAGTAGCCAGCTCTCGTGTCCATCCTGAACCGCGGAAAACCGAGGCAGCATGAACCATGCATCGCCCAGCTCCCCCCACATCGGATCGCGCTCGGCGCTCGCAACGAATCTGGCACCACCGAACACCCGTGGAGAGGGAGGCTCCGAGACGGCCGATGCCACCGGCCGAACCGACACCTGTGGCCAGAGCTGCAGCGCTGCGGATCGCACTGAACCGAAGCGCTCGGGACCAGCCGCAGCCATCTCGGCCGCCGCGCCGACCCCATACCAGGCTGCCTCTCCCGGTGGGTGCCAGACCACCGCAGGCTCCGATGGCGCGATCGTCTCGAGCACGGCGGTCGGAGCCCGAGCACTCAACGGAACTGCTGCAACCCCGAGACCCTCCCCAGCAGCTGCGCTCTCCAGAGCCTCCGTCACCTGCTCCGCCACAGCTCCCCTCGATGGGATCGAGAATGCAGAGTTGCCAGTCTTCACATCGTCATCCGGTTGGGCTCGCGTCCCCGGCAGAAGCGGTCGGCGTGCGGCCGCCAGCTTCACACCGCCTGCTCGACCCGTCAAGGTGGGCAACGTCGCCACCGTCCCATACACTCCCGCCAGCGGTCGATCCCACATAGGGCATTCCGCAGGTGCTTCTGCTGACCCGGAGCTGGCGTCTCTGCGATCTGACCGTGACGACCATCTCATCCGCTGTCGGCGTGTGCCACGCGACGCTGGCATCGGGATTTCGGCGTCAGTAGGCAGTGTTCTCAGCTATCATGACCGCGGTGCGGAGGTGAAGGAATGAAGCTCTCACGTTGGGTTTGGCCAGTGATCGGTCTTGCAGTGGCAGCGGCGGTGCTCGCCGGGTTGTACGGCTACCTCGTCGCGGAGGGCGAGCTGCCGGTCGGCTCGAGCATCCTCCGGATGCAGCCGGTGGTCGAACGTCCATTCACAACCGCCGGAACACCGAAGCCGGTCCCCATCCCGTCCTCTGAGGGCAGTGTCCGCAACGTCATCCTTTTCATTGGTGATGGGATGGGTGTGGGCCAGGTCAGCAGCGCCTCGATCCTGCTGTACGGTCCTGAAGGCGGTCTCAGCTTCGAGCAGGCGCCCGTTATCGGCCTGATGCGGACGTACTCGGGCTCGGATCTGGTGACGGACTCCGCCGCCTCGTCAACCGCCCTGGCCACCGGCCACACCACGACGAACCGAATGATCTCGACCCTTCCCGACGGGACGGAGCCAACCACGGTTCTCGAGGCCGCCAAGGCGCAGGGCCTCGCCACCGGCGTGGTGACGACGTCGGGCTTGATCGACGCGACTCCGGCAGGTTTCGCGACCCATTCTCCCAGCCGGTACGACTACGGCACCGTTCTGTCCGGCATGCTCCGCTCCGGCGTGGACGTCATGCTCGGTGGCGACTGGCGTCTGCTCGATGAGGCCCGCCGTGGCGCCACCCCCGAGCAGGCGCGGCAGCTCGCCGACGAGGCGCGAGCCAGCGGGTATGAGGTGGTGCGGACGGCCGAGGAGCTCGAGGGCGTCACCGGTCCCCGCGTGATCGGCCTGTTTCCGGGGCGCCCAGGCAACAACGCCGATGCCAACGGCCCGGATCTCGAGCACACGACGCGGGCGGCTCTGAGGACCCTCGCACAAGATCCCGAGGGCTTCGTGGTGATGATCGAGTGCGAGATCACCGACGGCGCCGGTCACGCCAACGACATCGATCTCGTCGTCGACGGCGTTACCGAGCTCGATCGGGCGGTCCGTGTCGCTGTGGAGTTTGCCGCCGAGCACGGTGACACTCTGGTCATAGTGACTGCCGACCACGACACCGGCGGGCTCGGCATCGACCACGGCGACCGTCCGGACGGGCCGGCGTCGATCCGCTGGGCAACCACCAGTCACACCGCGCAGTGGGTCCCCGTCTTCGCCTTCGGCCCCGGCTCCGAATCGTTCGACGGCCTGTTCCACACCACGGACATGGCGCTGATCCTCGGGGACCTCCTGCAGCTCTCGAACTTCCCGAGCGGGAGGTGACCGTCACCGGCCAGCCGCAGGCCACGTGCTCGCATTACTTCCAACGCGGCCGCGGACCGCAACCAAAGTAATGCTCCGAAGCTACCGGTCCCGCGTCCGCGTAGGTGTGAGGTATTAAGAACTAGCGTTTAGCTCCCCCGCCCACCCATCGGCCCTTGCAGCCAGCGCCTCCCACCTTTCGACCCTGGCTGGAGCTCGCAGAGCAGGTTCCGGGGCGGGCGGGTGGCATTAAGAATTCAAAATTAAGAACTTAGAACTCAACCCAGGCGCTTTGCTTCGAACTTTCGAAGATACGGCTCCGTGAGTTGCTAAGACCGCCCGTCAACAGGGGGGCACTCGATGTCGAAGCGACGCAGCTTGCGGTGGAGAGTGGTTCGATGAATCCCGAGCTCCCGAGCCGCAGCCACTCGACTCCACCCGTTCCGCATCAGCACGGCTCGGATATGCTGCGCCTCGGCCTCTTCGAGAGATCGAGGCGCCACCGAAGCCGGCGACGGCTCGATATCAAGAAACCACTCAGGAAGCGTCTCCTCGTCCACCACCGATCCTTGGCAGAGCACAAACGCGTGCTCGAGAATGTTCTCGAGCTCACGAACATTGCCCGGGTAGTCGTAGTGCATCAGCCGGCGCATGACCTCCGGTGAAATACCCGACACCATCTTGCCGCGGCTCTGAGCGAGCCTCTGCACAATCCCGTCCGCCAAGAGGGGGATGTCCCCACGCCGCTCACGTAGCGGAGGCATCTCCAGGCGGATCACGTTCAGTCGGTAGAACAGATCGCGGCGGAACGTACCTGCCTCCACCTGATCGGCGAGGTTGCGGTTCGTTGCCGCGAGGATGCGTACGTTCGCCGCGCGGCTCTCCACCTCTCCCAAAGGCTCGTACACTCGGTCCTGCAAGAGCCGAAGGAGCTTGACCTGCAGCTGGATCGGGAGCTCGCCGATCTCGTCCAAAAAGAGGGTCCCGCCATTGGCCGCTGCGACCCGTCCGGACCGGTCCCTGGTGGCGCCTGTAAACGCGCCGGCGCGGTACCCAAACAGCTCCGACTCGAGCAAGCTCTCCGGTAGTGCCCCACAGCTCACCGTCACCATCGGCCGTCGCGCACGCGCGCTTGAACGATGGATCGCTTGCGCCAACAGACCCTTGCCGGTGCCGCTCTCGCCTTCGATCAGCACGGTGCTTTCGCTTCTGGCGATCATCGGCACGATGTCAAGAATGTGTCGCAGTCGAGGGTCCCGCGTTTCGATCTCACCGTGCGCAGGCTCACCCTGCACCGATAGCAGAAACTCCTTGACCATGTTCAGGTCTCGGAACGTCTCAACACCTCCGACTGCGTGCCCTTTCGCGTCGAGAAGGAGCGCCGTCGAGATCGTAACGGGCACCTCCTCGCCGTTCGCGTTCCGGAAGTGCACCGGCAGATCGACCACCGGCCTGCCGGTCTCCAACGTGTAGCGCAGAGCGCAGGCATCGTCGCAGATGTTCGACCGGAACACATCCCGGCACCGGCGACCAAACACCTGCTCGCGGCGGACTCCCATGGTCCGCTCCGCAGCTGCGTTGAAGCAGGTGATCCTCCACTGGCGATCGACGGCAAACACTCCGTCAGAGATGCTGTTGATCACTGTCTCGAACCGTGGATCACATTCAGAATCGGTGGTTCGGCGTCGTGCAGAGGTGTTTCGGGTCGACATCGCGCCCTCCCCTCCACCGGATCAGCTGTCGCAGAACCGATACAGTGTCTCGATCTAGTGTAGCACGGCGTCACCATGAACGCGCCCCGCCTCTTCCAACATGACTCTCCAACCGACTGAGGAAAAGTTACTTGCATCATCACTGAGAGTCCTCACGACGCGCCTGCCGTTGGCACGCAGTATGCGAAGAGATCCCACCAGAACGATCATGGCCGCAGTCATACCGGCCAGGAAAGGAGATCCACCATGAGTGTCACGACTGATGAGCGTCCGCAGCATGACTTCGAGCCTCACCACGCGGCACGTCCGATGAAGGTGGTGGTCGACACGACCGGCTGCCACTGGCTGTGCGACGACTGGGTTGACGAGGGCAAGAACCTGAAGGAGCAGGGGTGTTGGCGCCACGTCGACATGCCGTTCACCCGCGACGACTGACCCGTGCGGCCACGGGGCTGAGCCGTCGCCAGTTCCTCGAGGCGATCGGGGTCGCCGGGATCATCTCGGCGGCCCCAGGACGTGCAGCAGCATGGACTTCAAGCGCGCCGGACGACCCGTACGGTTGTCTCGTCGATGTGACGCGATGTGTGGGCTGCCGGAAGTGCGAGGAAGCCTGCAATCACGTCAACGGCCTTCCGGCTCCAGACGTATCGTTCGATGACCGCAGGGTGTTCGATCGCACCCGACGCCCGACAACCTCAGCGTTCACCGTCGTCAACCGCTACCACACCGGTCGGCTCGACGATCGAGGTGTCCCTCAACCGACGTTCATCAAGACCCAATGTATGCACTGTCAAGATCCGGCGTGTGTTGCGGCGTGCGTGACCGGTGCTCTGACAAAGGAGCCGAACGGCGCGGTCTGCTACGACCCCGAGAAGTGCATCGGCTGCCGCTACTGCATGCTCGCCTGCCCGTTTCAGATTCCTGCTTTCGACTTCGACGATCCTCTGACTCCACAGATCCGCAAGTGCAGCCTCTGTTTCGACCGCATCGTCGCCAACGGCGATCAGCCGGCATGCGCCTCCATCTGTCCAGAAGAAGCGATCACCTTCGGCAAACGAAACGACCTGATCGAGATCGCGCATCAGCGCATCGAGCACGACCCTGGGCGGTATATCGACCACGTCTATGGAGAGTACGAGGTCGGTGGCACCAGCTGGCTGTATGTCTCCGGCGTACCGTTCGAGCAGCTCCAGCTGCCTTCCCTGCCGAACCGTCCGGTCCCGCAAACGGCGCAGACGATCCAGCGGTCGCTGTTCAGTTACCTGTGGTCACCGATTGCTCTGTTTTTGGCCCTCGGCGGCACGATGGCAGCCACTCATCGCCGTCACGAAGCCCTCAGCCAGCCGAGCCCTGGAGAGGAGGCGCACCGTGAAGGGTGAGCCACGACCGCTCGAGCGACCGTTGTGGACACCAGGTGTCCTCGTCATGGTCGGGTTCATGATCGCCGGCGCCCTCGCCGTGCTCGCCCGCTACACCGGCGGTCTCGCTGCCGTCTCGAACCTGGACAACGCCCACCCGTGGGGGCTTTGGGTAGCGGTCGACGTTGCTTCGGGTGTCGCGCTCGCGGCGGGCGGCTTTACCATGGCGTTTCTGGTCCACATTCTCGGCAGGGAACGGTACAAGCCGCTCATGCGATCGGCACTGCTGACGGCGGCAATCGGGTACACGTTCGTTGCCATTGGTGTGTTCCTCGACATCGGTCGGTCGTGGGCGATCTGGAAGTTCCTGGTCTTCCAACACCACCTGTCGCCGCTGTTCGAGGTTGGCGCGTGCGTTTTGGCGTACATGCTCGTGCTCTGGACCGAGTTCGTCCCGATCGCCAGCGAGCGCTTCGGTGATCGGATAGGCCTGTTGCGCCTGCTCAACCGTTTTCTCGACAAGGCGTTATGGGTCTTCTTGATTCTCGGAGTCGTCCTCTCGTGCATGCACCAGTCGAGCCTGGGCACCCTGCTCGTCATGGCGCCAACCAAGATCTCACCACTCTGGTACACCCCGCTACTGCCACTGCTGTTTTTCGCCTCGGCGTTGGCAGTCGGCTTCCCTATGGTCGTGGTGGAAACAACCCTGGCCACATCCTCGTTCAAGCTCGACTCCGAGATGGAGATGCTGACGCCGCTGTCACGGATGACGGTCGTGCTGCTCGCGTTGTACTTGGTTCTCAAGGTTGGCGATCTGGTCGGCCGTGGCGCTTACGTTTCCTTGCTCGACGGCTCCGGGCAGAGCCTCTCGTTCCTCGTCGAGGTGGGTGTCGGCGTCGTGGTGCCGCTGGCAATGCTGACGTTCGGCGCAGTACGTCGCTCCCGACGCGGGCTGTTCATCGCGTCGTTGTTGGTCGTCCTAGGCGTCCTCCTCAACCGGATCAACGCCTTCGTTGTCGCGTTCGAACCTCCGTTTGCCGACGCACCGTACTACCCAGCGATCGGTGAGATTCTAGTCTCGGTCGGAGCCGCGTCGACTCTCTTTTTTCTCTACAGAGTTTTTGTGACCCACTTCCCGGTCCTCGCCGCCCGCAGGCTGGAGGTCTCATGATCCCGTCTCCGAAACGTCTGCTCAACGTCGTCTGGGGAGTGCTTCTCGTCGCTGCCTCCATCACCTTCGTCGCCTCGTCATCGCCGTTTTGGATCGCACAAGCCGGGGAGACAACCGCCCCGGCGAGCTCGGTGCTGCCTCCGCCAGGCTGGGAAGCACCGGACCAGCTTGCGGCCGTCAAGGCTGCACGGAAGGTCCCGACCCCTGTCGAGGAGGTCTGGCACGAGGACTTTGTCCTCAGGCAGCAGCGTGTCCGCACCACCGGCCTCACCACCGACGATATCGAGCACACCTACCTGTGGCTCTCAAGCCCCCTGGTCAACACCTACGAGGATACGTACGAACCAGTGCGCTTCATGCATGCCCAGCACGCCGCGATGCTCGGCGGCGACTGCGTCACATGCCACCACTACCGTCCCGCGGCGGAAGGGGCGTCGGAGACGACCGCATGCTCCGCCTGCCACCGTCGTGGCTACGATCACGAGCACCCGATGCGAGTCGGTCTCAAAGCCGCGTACCACCAACAGTGCATCGGTTGCCACGAAAAGATGCAGGCCGGACCGGTTGGCTGCGAGGACTGCCACCGCAAGAAGGTGCCGGACCACACCAAGCTCGTCGAGCTGCCAGAGAAGCCGAGCGCATTGGAGGTGACCGCGGAGTGCCTACGCTGCCACGGCGATGTCGGCTCTGACATGCTGTCGACGGCCCACTGGCTGTGGCGTGGACCATCTCGGCACACAGTGGAGCACGAAAGCAGCATCGCCTGCGGCAAGTGCAGCGAGGCGATCAATAACTACTGCCTGTCGCCGATCAGCAACCACGCTCGATGTACCGCGTGCCACGCCGGTTACGGATGGAAGGATCCCGCGTTCGACTTCACTGATGCAACGAAGATCGACTGCCTGGTGTGTCACGATACAACCGGCAGCTATCGGAAGTCGCCCACTGGCGCTGGCTTCCCGGATCCGGACGTCGACCTGCTCACGGCCGCCCAGCGCGTGGGCCGCACGAGCCGTCGAGCCTGTGGAAGCTGTCACTTCAGCGGAGGCGGTGGCGATGCCGTCAAGCACGGCGACATGAGCTCCAGCCTGAACTGGCCGACTCGCGCGTGCGACGTGCATATGGGCGGCTATGACTTCCGCTGTACTGAATGCCACACAACCCGCAACCACGAGATCAGCGGCCGCAGCACTTCCGTGTGCGTATCCGAGGGACCTCGCGCGTGTGCCGACTGCCACACGTGCACCCCACACTACGGCGACAGCCTGCTCGACCACCACCTGAACCGCCACTGCGCCACCGTCGCTTGCAACACGTGCCATACCCCCCTGTACGCCAAGTGTGCGCCGACCAAGGTCTGGTGGGACTGGTCGACTGCCGGAGACAGAGATCACCCGGCGACCGTCGACCGTTACGGCAAACCCACCTACAACTGGAAGAAGGGAACGTTCCAATGGCAGGAAGCGGCTCGACCGACCTACGCTTGGTTCAACGGGTACACGCAGCGACTGTTGCTCGGCGACCCGATCGATCCGGACGCCGTGGGATTCGCCCCCGACACGACACCAAGCGATGAAGAGAAGGCCGCGATGGCAGTCACTCACATCACTCGGCCGGTCGGCTCGATCGATGATCCGACATCCCGAATCACGCCGTTCAAGGTCATGCGCGGTATCCAGCCCGCAGACGCCGTTCACCGTTACCTGCTGGTACCCCATCTGTACCCGTACGATGAGAATGATGACACTGCATTCTGGAAGGGCCGTGACTGGCAGCAGGCGTTCCGTGAAGGCATGAGGCAGGCCAACCTCCCCTACAGCGGCACCTACATCTGGGTCCGCACCGACATGTACTGGCGACTCGAGCACGAGGTCATGCCGGCAGATTCTGCTCTGTCGTGCCAGCACTGCCACCAGAGCTTGCGCGGAAACCAGACCTGTGATCGATGCCACCAGGACCGCCGCGACGTGGACTTTCGCGAGCTCTGTGCCAAGGGAGTCGACTTCGCCGAGCTGCGGTCTCAAGGCCACGACATCGCTCCGGATGCCGACACCCGGCGTGCTATCGACTTCGAGGCGCTCGGCTACGACGGCGACCCGATCCTCCACGGCGGACGATTCGAGCAGCTCCCGCTACGCTACCAGAACGGTTCACGGCGCGATCATTGAACCGCACGCCCACATGGCTCTGCACAAAACCAGCCTTAGGAACCTCCGCCTGGCCGGTGCGCCGGCTCCAGACTGCACGATCGGCACCTACCGGCAGGGAACGTCACCACGCGGTAGAATGTTGGCACTGGCAAGGAGGGCCGATGACCTTTGGAGGCCGCGTACCAACAGCCCAGCCGAAGCTGCCGGACTGGATCCGGAAGCGGAAGATCCGCCTCGGCGAGCTTCATGAGATCAAGCAGACGATGCGCGCTGGCGGCTTGCACACCGTGTGCGAGGAGGCGCGGTGTCCGAACCGCTCGGAGTGCTTCTCCCGGGGAACAGCCACGTTCCTGATCAACGGACGCATTTGCACCCGCAACTGCACGTACTGCTCGATCGCCCACGGGCGACCGAAGCCACTCGATCCCAACGAGCCGGCGGAGCTGGAGGCCGCCGTCCAGTCCATGGGTCTACGGCATGTCGTGATCACCGCTGTGGATCGCGACGACCTGCCGGACGGCGGTGCTTCAGGATTCGTTGCCTCGATCGAGCGGCTCAAGGCGCTTCCCTCGCCGCCCACCGTCGAGGTGCTGACGCCGGACTTCCGCGGTGACCTGGATCTCATCGACCTGGTCATCGACGCCGGCCCGGAGGTGTACAACCACAACGTGGAGACCGTGCCCAGGCTGTACAAGCAGGTCCGTCGCTCGGGTCGCTATCACTGGGCGATGGAGGTCTTGCGCCGAGTTACGGAACGCGACCCGCAGATGATCCGCAAGTCTGGGCTGATGGTCGGCCTGGGCGAGACCCACGAGGAGATTCTCGGCGTCCTCGAGGACCTGCGCGACGCCGGCTGTCAGGTGGTCACCATCGGACAGTACCTCCAGCCCACGTCCGATCAGGTGCCCGTCGAGCGCTTCTGGAAACCAGAGGAGTTCGAGGGCCTCGAGACCGTGGGCAGCGATCTCGGCCTCGAGGTGTTCGCGGGTCCGTTCGTGCGTTCCTCCTACCGCGCCGAGGAAGCGTTTCTGCGAGTGCAGTCGGGCTGAGCGGAGCTATCGGCAGCCGCACCTACCTGCCTCCCCGCACCGTCTCCGCCCTCGATGCCGTGGCGCTGATGGATCGCTTCTGTGCGATGACATGGAAGCTCATCGAAGGCTGAACGAGGCCATCTTCCATAGCTGCCTCGCCGGGGGCCGCGGGACGGTCTCCGAATGGCCGGAGTCTGGTCCGGAACCGGAGCCCGAGCCGGGTCCGAGCCGTTGCGTCGTCGCTCCTGCCACACCTCCTCCGCGTCTCTTCCGTGGCCGCGCTATCATCCGCCGATGGACACGCCGTACTCGCCCCTGGAAACGGCAGCACTCGGGCTCCGCTACCTGATGCCCTCCCTTGGCCGACGGCAGTGGGCGCACACTGTCGGCATCCCATCCGGTTCACCACTGGACGGAAGAACGAGGATCATCGTAGCCGGAGACATGATGGCCACCCGTGGGTGGCGGCCGCCGGAGGTCCATCCGCAGCTCCGCCGGTTGATCTCCGGTGCCGACCTGCTCGTGGCGAACTGCGAAGGGCCGGTCCGACCCGATCCACGCCTCTCTCGCATCGGACGCGAACGGCCGTCCGTCGAGTTCGTTGCCGCAACGCTCGAGCAGCTGGGCGCGCAGCCGCAGCGGTGTGTCCTTTCGGTGGCAAACAATCATTGTCTCGACCACGGGAGGGACGATGTCGCTGTCACGGTCGAGAACCTGCGATCTCTCGGGGTACGTCCGGTGGGACATCGTACCGGTGCGCGCGGCACTGACGACGGAGTCGTTCGGATCGATCTCGACGGGCTCGAGCTCGTGATCGTAGCCTGGACCGACTGGCTGAACCACACGGCCCGAAGATCGCCGGTGTGGACCGAGCCGCCGCCAGAGGAGCTCTGGGCACAGGGCGCAGGGGCCACGCTTCCCCTCCTGTTCCCCCATTGGGGCTGGGAGCTGGAGCTGGCGCCGAGGGAGGCGCTGCGAAGCACAGCCCGACGGCTACTTGACCGCCGAGCTGCCGTCCTCGTCGGCCACCACCCACACGTGGTCCAGCCGCTGGAACGGCTCGGCGACTCCCTCTGCCTGTACAGCGCCGGCAACCTCCTCGGACCACCGATCCCCTTGCGATGGACGATGCGCCTCGGCCTCATCCTGGAGCTGTGGCTCTCCCGAACCGGTCTGGCCGGCTTCGCCGTCCATCCGATCGTGCAGCTCCCGGGGCCAGTGCTGGTCCCACTGAGCGAAGCCCCGCGGCGGCTGCGCCGTCGCCTCAGCGGCCTGTTGGGGTGGATGGAGCCGGGAGCCGGTAGCGAACCGTAGCCGTCACCCAACGCCCGGGTAACGGCACACCGTGAAGCTCGGTGATCTCGCGATCGGCCACGTTGCTCGCTTCCACCATCAGCTCGAGACCGGCCGCCAGCTGCCGGCTCAGCCGGACGTCGGCCACGGCCCACGAGCCGTCGTCGCTCGGGTCGCGGAACCGGACCACCCAGCCGATGGACCACGCTCTCGGCAGCTGCAGACGACCCGACCACACCGCCTCCACGCGCGGATGGTTCAGCGCGTAGCGCGAGCGCGCGGGGTCCAGGTCCGACACGGAGTCGAGCCAGGTCGCCCCCAGGCGTTGCCAGTGCCACGAACCGCTCCTCGCGATCTCGACCGAAGCCTCCACACCCCTCGTCCTGAGCCGCCCGATGTTCGTGGCACGCCACACGCCATCGTCGCCGAGGAGATAGTCGATCAGCGAGCTCGCCCGGCGCTCGAACGCCGTCACCGAGATCGCACCGGCGTCCAGCCCGATCTCGCTCGTACGGCCCCGCTCGGGCTCGAGGTCGGAGTTACCGACGGTCGACGGCGAGTCGTAGAAGCGGTCGGTGAACGTGGGCGCGCGGAAGCTCTGACCGTGATGGAAGCGCAGCAGTGCCGTCGGGGCAAGGCGGAGGGAGCCGCCGGCGGCGAGGGTCGACACGCTGCTCCACGGCGCCTCGTGATCGATCCTACCCTGAATACCGAGCTGCACCCCGTCCCGTCGCCACCACGCCTCGCCGAAGCCAGAGAGCCTCGAGCGGTGACGCCGACCCAGATTCGACGAGTCGATGGCATCGTGCACAGCCTCGGCGCCCACGAGCCACCGCCAGCCGGCGGCTCGTTCCGCTTCGACCACGTGCCCGGACAGCACAGCGCGCGCTGACAGCGAGTCGGTCCGGTGCCGGTTCACGAACCAGTCGGGTCGGCGCCGATCGAGCACGAACCGATCGCGATGCCGTCCCGCAGCCGCCGCCAGATCAAGGGTGGCGCCGCCCAGCGGAAGCACCGCCGTGGCAGCGACCCGGTGGCCCGACGTACGCTCCTGCTGCCATGGAAACCTCTCCGAGTAGAACGCGAATGCGCCAAACTCGCGGGTCCCTGCTGTCGCAACTGCTGACCCCGAGCTCCGTCCCAGCTGCCAACGCCAGCCCGCTCCAAAACGGTTCAGCCACGCCTCGGTGCCATCGCGGAAGCCGGTGTGGACCTCCCGCTCTACTGCCACCCAGGCGGACCCGAGATCGCCGTGCACGCCTCCACCTGCCAGGTCGTTCTCCCCGGCGCGCACATACCCGCCCGTATCCTGCACACCGGTGACGATGTTGATCACCCCGCCAAACGCGTCGGCGCCGTGGACCGCAGATCCCGGACCGGTCACCACCTCGACGCGCTCGATCGCATCCAGCGGCACGAACAGATCGAGTGTGTGGTGACCAGTCTGCGGGCTGGAGACCCGCACACCATCAACCAGCACCACTGCCTGCTCGAAGGTGGCGCCGCGCAGGCTCAGGTCCGCCTGCACCCCCCGGGCACCTCGCCGAGACAGGCCGACGCCCGGCACCGCCGCCAGCAGATCCTGAACCGACGCCACCGGAAGGCTGGCGATCTCTTCACGGCTCAGAACGATCTCGCGCCGGCCCGCTCCCGCAGCTTCGGAAACGCGGCTCGCCACCACCGACGTCGTGCCCTCAAACCGTCCCTGGCCCGGTTCTTCGGCCGCGGCGCTTGCCAGCAGCGCCGCCAAACCAATCATGGCTGCCACACCGTGCATCGTCCGAAAATCCTCTCCTTGCGCTTCAACGAGCCGCTGACTCTATGCACTCCCTCACACAGCGTCAACGGCACCCGACGCCAGGGTGCGGCTACTGCGAGCGGAGGAGCGGCAGTCGCACAGTGAGCTCGGCACCACCGGACGACCGGTTGGCGGCAACGATGCTCCCGCCACAGCTGGTCACGATGGTCCGCGCGATCGCCAGGCCCAGGCCCGAGTGCACGCCTGCGTGGTCTGCCGGACGATCGGAGTAGAACCGGTCGAAGATCCGATCCAAGCTCGCCTCCGGAATACCGGGCCCCTCGTCGAGCACGCACACTCTCGCCTGGTGGTCATCCCGATCGACGCGCACATCCACCGTTCCTCCGGGTGGCGTGAAGCTCACGGCGTTGGCCAGCAGATTGTCGAGCACCTGCACGATCCGATCGGCGGGGACACGCACCGCGAGCTCGGCGTCACACTGGACGTAATCCACGGCGACGCCCGACTCGCCAGCCGCGAGCCGGTGTCCCTGGACGACTGCAGCCACCAGCCGATCGAGGTCGACCACCTGTGCTTCGTCATTGAGGCCTGCGTCGATCCGGGTGATCTCACGCACGTCGGACAGCAACCGCTCGAGGCGGGCCACATCGCTCTGCACCATCTCCAGGAACCGTAGCCGGTCTGAGGGATCGTCGACCTCGGCCGCCATCTCGGTAGCGGTCCGGATCGACGCCAGAGGGTTCTTGAACTCGTGCGCCAGGTCCTCCGCGAAGCTTTCGATGAACGTGATGTGCTCGTCGAGACGGCGGGTCAGATCGTGCAGGGCCCTGGCAAGGTCGCCGATCTCATCGAGACGCGCGGTCCGGCGGAACCGGCCCTTGAGTCGCCCCCGCTTGTCCAAGATCGCCTCGGCCCTGTTGCGCAGCCGCACCAACGGCCGCGCAATCGTTGTCGACACTAGCAAGCTGAGCACGACGGCAACGGCAACCGACGCCAGGAACACTTTGAAGATCGCCAGGCGCACGGCGTACAGCATCTGCAAGATACGGTAGGTGGATCGCGACACCAGGACGGCCCCGACCACCTCGCCGCCGTTGCGCACCGGCAGCGCCGAGTACAGAGTGACCGAGCGCTGCTGCGACGCCGAGATCCGGGTGGTCGCGCCGTATCGACCCGCCAACGCCTCCTTGACCTCGCGCCCGAGCAGCATGTCGGCATCGTCGTAGAAGTCCGCAGTGGTCATCGGTGGTGCCGGCGGTGCCAGGTACCGCCGGTACAGGCGGAACGGCAGCGACCCGATCTTATACAGGCCCGTCTCCCGGGTGGAGCGATCCGGCGACACCTCGAGCTCACCTTCGAACCGGGGCCCCAGCCGGCTCGTGTCCGCAAGCAGCGTCCCGTACCGATCGACCACACGGAGCCGACTCTCAGTACGCTGGTCCAGCTCACGCAGGATCTCGGAGGCCAGCTCCTCGTCGGGCTCTCCCCTGCTCGCCAGTGCAGCAGCCAGTACACGCCCCTGCTGGACCATCGCCCGCTCCTGGGCGTCGAGCAGCTGGTTCTCGTAGGTATCCAGGAAAAGCACACCGGCGGCCGGAAGGAACACCAGCAGCAGGTTGAAGGCGAGCAAACGGATCGAGATCCGCGACAGGAACTTGAGGACCGATCTCACACAGCGTCCTGCCGGTACCGGTAGCCGAGCCCGTACACCGTCTCGATCTCCTCGAACTCCCCGTCCACCTCCGTGAACTTTCGACGCAACCGCTTGATATGCGTGTCGATGGTGCGGTCGGACACGTACGCGTCGTGGGGGTAGCCTTCCTCCATCAGCTGCTGGCGAGTCTTGACGTGCCCCGGATGCCGGACCAATGCGTTGAGGAGCATGAACTCGGTGACTGTGAGGTTGAGGGGGGTGCTGTTCCAGGTTGCGGTATACCGTTGCAGATCCATCCGTAGCCCACCGTGCTCGACGATGCGCTCCTCCGCATCTGACGCATGTGCGAGTGCCATTCTACGAAACAGGACCTTGACTCGAGCAATGAGCTCGCGCATGGAGAACGGCTTGCACAGGTAGTCGTCCGCCCCGAGCTCGAGGCCGAGCACGCGATCGAACTCCTCGTCTCGAGAGGTCAGGAAGATGATCGGCAGGCTCTGACTCTTGGTCCGCAGCCGCCGACACAGCTCGAGGCCGTCGACGTTGGGCATCAAGATATCGAGCACCACCAGGTCCGGGAGCGTTGTCTGGAAGGTGCTCCACGCCTCGTCGCCATCCCTGTACGTCTCCACGGCGTACCCCTCCCGCTTGAGGGCAAACGACACCGTCTCCCGGATGTTGGTCTCGTCGTCGACCACCGCCACCGTATTGCGAGATGCTCCAGCCATACTCGCATGGTAGCGAGCTTCATCCCCACCCATCAACTGCCGCCACAGCATTGTCACAGTTTGCCTCGCTGGCGCCCTCCCGACGGCTGCTACGGACCCCGAGAGCAACCGATCGTCAAACCAGAAGCGCATCACGAGGTCCTGGAGGTGCCCCATGCTGACCCGCCAGACAGTCGTTCTCATCGGTCTCCTGGTCGTCCTCGTGATCGACACCTCTGGCTCGATGCACGGCGCCTCCATCTCCCAGGCGAAGGCCGCCCTCGAGCTGTCGTTGCAACGGCTGGCCCCAAACGACAGCTTCAACGTGATCGCGTTCGCGTCCTCGGCCCGGTCGCTGTTCGCAGCTTCTCGTCCCGCCACGCAGAGCAACGTGGAGTCCGCGCTCGAATGGGTGCGCAGGCTCGGTGCGAACGGGGGAACCGAAATGTCGAAGGCGCTGGGGCTGGCGCTCGATGACCGCGACGGCGGTGCCAGTCTCCATCCGGTACGACAGGTCGTGTTCATCACCGACGGCTGTGTCGGCAACGAGAGCGGACTGTTCGAACAGATCCGTCGCGACCTCGGCCGGTCTCGGCTGTTCACCGTCGGCATCGGCTCGGCTCCAAACGGCCACTTCATGCGCCGCGCCGCCGAGCATGGGAGGGGAACGTTCACCTTCATCGCCGACCCCGGCGAGGTCGCCGACCGGATGGACGAGCTGTTTGCGAAGCTGGAAAGCCCGGTGCTCAGCGACATCTCCGTCACCTTCGAGGACGCAGCAGCGGACCTGGCGCCGCAGAGGGTTCCGGACCTGTACGCCGGAGAGCCCGTGGTGGTGGCGGCCCGACTCGCATTCGCCGGCGCCACGGTCGAGGTCCGAGGCCATCGTGGGCAGAGTCCGTGGTCGGTGCGCTTGCCGGTCGAAACCGCGGCGGCTCACTCTGGTGTGGGCAAGCTCTGGGCCCGCCGCCGGATCGCCTCGCTCCTGCGCGACATGCCACAAGGTGACGGCGCAGACACCGTTCGAGAGAAGGTGGTGCAGCTCGGCCTACAGCACCACCTCGTGTCCCGGTTCACCAGCCTGGTGGCGGTGGATGTCACTCCGAGCCGCCCGGAGTCCGAGGCGCTCGGTCGTGAAGCCGTGCCCACCAACCTGCCCGACGGCTGGAGCCGAGCCGCCGTGTTCGGAGCGCCGCGAACGGCAACCCCACGACAGCTGCTTCTCATGGCGGCCGTGCTTGCCGCGCTGGCCGCCCTGGCGACGCTGCGCTGGGGGCGGAGGTGAGCACACTACGACCTGCTCGCCGCCGGCTCTCACTCGTCCTGACGGGAGCCCTGATGGTGATCTCCGCTCTGCTCGGTAGCCAGTCGCTGTGGATCTGGGCCAAGGCGTGTCTGGCGCAGCGGCTGCTGACCGCCGCCTGGGCCGAAACGAGCCCGGCCGGGGACCACCGCCGCCCGTGGCCATGGGCAGACACGTACCCTGTAGCGCGTCTGCGAGTCGCAGCACTCGATGTCAAGCAGATCGTCCTCGCCGGCGCCAGCGGCAGGACCCTTGCCTTCGGACCGGGCCACCTGGACGGGACGGCCGCTCCTGGAGAGTCTGGCGTGTGCGTCTTGAGTGGACACAGGGACACGCACTTCGCGTTCCTCGAGCGGCTCGAGCCCGGCGACCTGATCGAGCTCGAGGACGCGAACCGTGCGGTCGCGACCTACCACGTGGTGGGAAGCGAGATCATCGATCTTCAGCGAACGCGGAGCACTGTCAGGGTGGCGGGGCACGGGGCACGGCTCGTGCTCCTCACCTGCTACCCTTTCGACTCTGTGCAGCCCGGTGGCCCGCTTCGATACCTGGTGTTCGCCACGAAGGTTGACTGAGCTGGCGGCCGTCCGGGCGCGGCGCTTCGGCGTTCAGAGCACTCACGGCACGGTGAGGAGAAACACCCGCACCGCCTCGAGCACCTGCTCGGGCGCCTCGCGGTGTGGAGCGTGGCCGCAGCCTTTCAAGAGCAGCTCGGTCACCGGCGCCCCAATCCCACGGCGCAGCTCCTCGACCTGACGGACCGTCCCGTAGGAGTCGTGGAGCCCCTGGATCGCCAGCAGCGGGCAGCGGATCGTCCCGAGCTCATCGACCACGTTCCAGCCGCGAAACCACGAGGCACACCAGGTATCGGCCCACGCCGCCACCAGCGCTTCAGACTTCATCCCGCGGTAGCGCCGCAACTTCTCGACCAGACGCTGCCGATCGGTGACGGCGTTGCGCACGCCGTCCACGGTTCTGTCCTCGACCAGCACGTGGATCGACTCCACGATGACAGCTGCCGTTGGCTGATGTGCCGCGTACAGGGTGGCAATGGTGGCGCCGTCGGAGTGGCCCATCAACACCGGGGTGTTCACGCCGCACGCCTCAAGAACAGCCGGAAGCTCCTCCAGGGCAAGACGGTGCAGGTAGTCGAGCCCCCGAGCTTCGCTGAGGGGTGTGGACTGCCCGTGGCCGATCCGATCGTACGCCAGCACCTGGCGCCCGGTGGTCTCCGCGAGCAGGCTCCCAAAGCCCTTCCACAGGGCGATGCACCCCAGCGCCTCGTGCAACAGCACGATCGACGTCGCGCCCTCGGCACGGCGTGGACGGTGCCACCGCACCGCAATACAGCTCTTCCCCACCTCTACGGTCGCATCGTCCACCGAAGCGGCCACGCTCAACGGTCCCGGGAACGCTTCGGCGCCATGAGACGACCGACGAGCCAGCGCGTCGGAGCGGGCGCCAGCCGATCGAGCATCAGCAGCAGCCGGCCATGGCCTGTCACGACCTGTACCGCCCGCCGCCGCCGCAATCCGCGAACGATTGTCCTGGCCGCCCGATCCGTGGGCTGGGCGAGCCACGGCGGAATCGTGTCCTGCCGGTCCGAACGGTACACACCATCGTTGTCCACCTGTCGAATCTCCGACCTCACGAAACCCGGCAGTACCAGCACCACCCCAACCCCGCGTCGGCCGAGCTCATGACGCCAGCTGTCGGCGAGCGCCTGCAGGGCCGCCTTGCTCGCGCTGTAGGGAGACACGCCGGGAAGGGCCAGTCGTCCGGCGACGCTCCCCAAGATCCCGACGACTCCAGCTGTCGCGCACAGGTCCTCGCGCGTTGCCAAGACTGTCCGCACCACACCGAGCACGTTGGTCTCCAGCTGGCGGCGGTAATCGTCCACCGTCAGGGAGTACACGGTTCCAGAGACGCCGAAGCCGGCGTTGGCCAGAACCACCGACACCGGACCCAGCTCGGCGCGCGCCCGCTCGACAGCGTGCTCGAGGTCCCCATCGCGGCTCACATCACCCGCAACCGCCACTGCCCGCCGGCCGATCTGCTCGATCGCCGCCACCGCATCGGCGAGCCGCTCCTCACGCCGTGCGAGGAGCACACAGTCTGCGCCCTGGCGTGCCAGCTCCTCCGCGACCGCTCTGCCAATCCCCGACGAGGCTCCGGTGATCAGCGCCACCTGGTCCTGAAACGGCTTCATCGTCGGTCACTCCCTTCTGCCCTCTCGCCGGCGTGCAGATGCTGGTACACGTGCAACCCCAGACGCGACCCCAGGGCACCCTGCAGCTCCTCGAGGCTCGCCCGCTGCACCCCGGCGACCGAGCCGAACCGCCGGATCAGATCGCGCGAGCGCGCCGGGCCGACTCCCGGCAGGTTCAGGAGCTGGCTGTGCAGCGTGCTCGACCGCTGACGGCGACGCATCCTGGTCACTGCAAACCGGTGCGCCTCGTCTCGGATCTGTCGCAGCGCCAGCAACGCCGGATCGCTATCGTCCAGCCGCAGCGGCTCGTCGCGTCCGGGCAGGTAGACCAGCTCCTCGCGCTTCGCGATCGACGCGAGCCCCACATCCGCCCCAACACCAACTGCGTCCATCGCCGCTCGCGCCGCGTTCAGCTGACCAGGCCCTCCGTCGATCAGTACGACATCCGGAAGCTCGGCACCTTCGGCCTTACGTCGTCGGTAGCGCCGCTCCACCGCCTCGGCGATGGACGCGAAGTCATCGACACCGTCGACGCCTTTGATATTGAACGAGCGGTACTCCTTGCGCGCCATCCGCCCGCCGACCCAGACGACGCACGACGCCAGGGTGTGACTACCAGCAGCGTGCGAGATGTCGAACGCCTCGATCCGGTGTGCCGGTCGGTCCAGCTCCAAGAGCTCGCCAAGACGGCGCTCCAGGTGTCGCGCCTGCGTCCGAGGGGCGCGGAACCTGAGCTCGAACGCCGTCCGCGCGTTCTCGCGGGCCAGCCGCATCCGACGCGTCCGCGGACCGCGCTGCGGCCAGAGAACCTTGGCCACCCGACCGCGGCGATGGGTCAGATACGCCTCGAGGAGCTCACGCTCCTCCTCCGGCATCCGGACCGACACCTCCAGCTCTGGCGGCACGCTCGGGTTGGTGGCGTAGTACTGCGCTGCGAACGTCGAGACCACCTCCGGGATACTGACGTCGCCTATCCCCTCGAAGTGGAACTCTCGCTTATCCACAAGCTTCCCGCTCCGGTACGGCAACACGCATACCGTGGCATGCTCACCATCAGCGTAGACCGCCACGACGTCCGTATCGCCCTTGCCAGGAATCTCGACATCCTGCTGCTCACCGAGCCGCCGAACCGCCTCAATGAGATCTCGATACTTTGCCGCGCGCTCGTAAGCGTTCTGACCGGCGGCATGCCACATGCTCGCCTCGAGACGAGGCACCAGCAGCCTGTACTCTCCCGACAGGAACAGCCGGAGCTCCTCCACCGCCTCGGCGTACGCCTCCGGCGTCGTGAGCCCGTCCACGCAGGGACCGAGGCAGGCGTGCATGTGGTAGTAGAGGCACGGTCGCGGTAACCTCCCGTCGATCTCGATCCGGCAGGTCCGGACCTGGAAGTGGGTCCGTGCCAGATCCATCAGCCGCCGCGCCATGTGCTGACCCATGAACGGCCCGAAGTAGCTGTGTCCGTCGTCGCGCACCCTGCGGGTGTACTCCACCCTGGGCCAGGTCTCACCGGTGGTGATCTTCAGGTATGGGTACGTCTTGTCATCGCGGAGTGTGACGTTGAATCGGGGTCTGTGACGCTTGATCAGCGTGTTCTCGAGGATGAACGCCTCCACCTCGGAGGCGGTTACAGTCAGGTCGAGATCCCGGGCCCGCTCGAGCATCGCTTCGGTACGCTGCGCCAGGGTCCCGCGGGTGAAGTAGCTCAGTACACGACGGCGCAGGTCCCGTGCCTTGCCGACGTATAGCACCGTGCCACGGGCATCGAGAAATCGGTACACACCCGGCTGCTCCGGGGCCTCTCGCGCCCGCTCCAGCAACGGATGCTCCCGTTCCTCGACCATCTGAGATACGGTAGCAGAACGACGTTCGGGCGAACCAAATCTGTGGCACAGTTGAGCGCGAGTACGCCGAAGTCATCTCTGCGCGAGCCCTAACCGCCCGGCATCATATGGATTCTGGAGACCTTGAGCAGACCGTTCTGCAGGAGCGGCTTGGGATCCTGCAACGCGATCATGATCAGATCCGTCTCCGGGATCTCCGCCTCGTCCGCTGCCGGGCCGCGCATCAGACCACAGCCTGCAGCCATCCCGCGAGGTCGGCCGATCCGCCCCACCGTTCTCGTCAGCTCGAGCAACGAACGCCAATCGGAAGGTGGGTAGTTCGGTTTCAGCGACAGAGGGTAGACCAGATAGTCCACACGGGGAACCAGGTTTGCCCCACGGATCATGTCTGAGCGGACGGCTGCCGTGAGGAAACGCTGTGCCGGCACGTACGACTGCACCGCGGACAGGTCCCGCGCCACCACAAGGTACTCCAACGGTCCGATCCGGCCCGGCACATCGGACTCACGGGTGCTTGCGCGAACAAGCGAGGCCGCATGCTCCTCGAGCTCGTCACCGCCACAGTCCGGGGCCGGAATCCTGCATCCCTCGCACGGAGCGAGGCCGAACACGTACAGCCCGAGACACTGGTTCGAAACCTCTTCACCCTGTGCCGACCACACCATCGCACGGCGTTGGGTGAGACGAAGCTCATACGGCAGGAAGACCGAGAAGAAGTCCTCGTCGCCGAGCAGGAAACCGTTGTCCGACCAGGTCACGTCAGCATACTGTCAGAGCTATTGACACCGGTCAAGGGAATCTGTTCGTCCCCTGGTCAAGCGCGAGTTGCAACGGGAGCCCGGGGCTCTTCCGGCGTTGGTCTCACGCTCCCAGGCGCGTTACGATATCCATGCAGTGCGACGACGGATTGCGTGTGATGCCATGCTCGGCTCGTTGGCTTCCTGGCTCCGCCTCCTTGGCCACGACACGAGCTACCAGGCCGACATCAGCGATGATGATCTGCTCGTTCAGGCCGATCACCAGGGACGTGTGCTGCTGACGCGCGATCGGGCTCTCGGTGAGCGTTCGCACAACGCGATCGTTCTCCACTCAACAGTCCTCGCCGAGCAGATCCAGGAGCTGGTCGCGCGGCTGCCTCTGCACCTCGAGTTCGATCCGTACTCTGCTCGATGTAGCGTCTGTAACGGCGCCCTCGAGCCTGCCCCTGCCTCCAGCGTGGCACCGGAGGGTCGTCCAGCGCTCCAGTGCCGTGGATGTGCACGACTCTACTGGGAGGGAACTCACGTCCAACGCATCCGAGCCCAGCTTGCCAGGTGGCGTACCATTGCAGCCAGCAGGCACGAAGGAGCGAGCCCGTGACCCCAGAGACCTCTGACCCGCGACACGTCATGCTCGAGACCCTCCAGTCGACCATCGGCTATCAGTTCGACACCATCGACCATCTCCATCAGGCGCTCCGTCACGGTTCCGCAGCCGCTAACGAGACCGAGCGTCGGAGCTACGAGCGGCTCGAGCTCCTCGGCGATGCGGTCCTGAGCTACGCGGTCGCACGCATCCTGATGGCGAGGTTCCCCAACGCCGACGAAGGCACCCTGACCCGAATGCGGGCCCAGCTGACGAGATCGGCAAGCCTCGCCGAACGTGCTCGTGAGATTGAGCTCGACCGGTATGTCGAGGTCGGGTGGAGCGAGGAGCTGACAGGCGGACGACAACGTCAGCGCCTGCTCGAAGACCTGTTCGAAGCACTTCTCGGCGCCATTGAACGGGATGGCGGGTGGCCTGCAGCGAGCGCCTTCGTGGAGCGGCAGCTCGGTGGCGTCGTCGAAGAGCTCGACGAAAGAGCACTTCGCCACGCCGATCCGAAGAGTGCCCTGCAGGAGGTCGCTCAGGGTCAGGGGCTGCCCCTACCGGTCTACCGCGAGGTCGCACAGACAGGACCGGACCACCAGCTGAGGTGGGCGTTCGAAGTGGTCTGGAACGGCGAGGTGCTGGCCCGCGGCGAAGGCGTCTCCAAGCGCGCCGCGCAGAAGGAGGCGGCGCGTCGCGCCCTCGCTCGCCTCGGAGAGCTCTGACTCTGAGTTCTTGATTTTAAGTGCTTAATTCTAAATTACATTCAATGGAGCTGCGAAGGGTATCGGGTGGGGACGTGTGCTCCAAAGCGCACACCATACAGCACCTCGACTGGGACGTGCGGATCGCATTGGGACCTGAGGATCGAAAACCAACGCGGCCGCGGGCCGCAACCAAAGCACTGCTCCGGTGGCGCCGGTCCCACGGCGGCGCAGCAGTACGGTATGCGACGTTAGGTATTGGCTCCCCCGCCCACCCATCTGCCCATGCTGCAAGCGCTCCCCGCACCCTTCGATGCCCGAAGCGCACGCAGCAGGCGCCCGGGCGGGAGGGCGGCATTAAGAATTGAAAACTAAGCACTTAGAACTCAACTCAGGAGCTTTGCTTCGAGTCTTCGAAGATGCAGCTCCGCGAGCCGCTAATTGAGGTAGCTGGAAAGCGCTTTCGACTTCTTGCCGCGGCGGATCTGCTTGAGGGCCCGCGACTCGATCTGCCGCACCCGCTCGCGCGACAGCCCCATGATCTCGCCGATCTCGCGCAGGGTCCGTTGGCGATCGTCCTGCAGACCGTAGCGCAGCTCGAGCACCTGACGCTCGCGCTCGGACAGGCCCGACAGCGCCTCCCCGAGCACCTTCACGAACGACTCCCGGATCAAACGCTCGTCAGTGTCAGGAAGCACGGTTTGCTCGAGCAGATCGCCGAGCTCCGACTCGCCCTCCTCGTCAACTGGATCGTTGAGCGACAGCGAGCGCTGCGACGCGCGCGTCAGCAGGCGAACATCGTCGACCGTCGCGTCCATCGCCGACGCCAGCTCCTGATCGGTAGGCGCCCTGCCAAGCTCATCCACCAGGCGAGCCCTCACTTGCTCCATCCTGTACAAGGTGTTCGCTTGTTTTTGCGGAAGGCGAAACGTCCTGGAACCTTCTGCCAAAGCGTGAAGTATCGACTGCCGTACCCACCACACGGCGTAGGTGATGAACTTGACGTCGTGACCTTCCTTGAAGGGATCGTACTTCTTCGCCGCCTGGATCAGACCCAGGTTGCCTTCGTGGATGAGATCGAGAAACGAAACGTTCGTGTTGCGGTACGTCTTGGCCACGTTGACCACGAAACGCAAGTTCGACTCAACCAGCTTCTGCAACGCAGCCTGGTCGCCGTCCTCCTGAACGCGCTTGGCCAGCTCCAGCTCTTCGTCGTGTGTCAGCTGCGGAAACTTCGCGATCTCCTTGAGGTACCTGCGGAGCGTTGTCTCGCTTTCGCGCAAGGAGCCGCGGTTGGAGCTCATTCGTTGTCTACCGGAAGAATCTCGGTGGTCCCGACCTTGACAATCGCATGGTAGCGAGGCACCGCACTCTGCTCGTCGAGCTTCTGACGAAGCACTCGGGTCAAGACATCCACCTCTTGCTGGAGCCGTTCGACCTGCTCCCGCAAGTTCAGAATGATCTCCACACCTGCCAGGTTCACCCCGAGATCCCGTGTCAACGCCAAGATAGTCTCGAGCCTTCGACACGTCTCCTCGTCGTACAGCCGGGTGTTCCCCTTGGAACGCGCCGGCCTCAGCAGGCCCTCTCGTTCCCATAGCCGCAGGGTCTGAGGATGGACATCGTACTTCTCGGCCACCCATGAAATCATGCGATATCGGGGCTTCGCCCTCATATCCCCTCCTGCTGTGTGACTGGCACCTTGTGGGGACGAGGCGGAGGTGCTTTCGTGAGGTGTACGGTCAGCACACCAGCTTCCAAGACCGCGCTCGGAGAGCCTTCGATCCGATGACTCGGCACGAGGAAGTCTCTGAAGAACGCACCGCGCAGACGCTCGATCTGGACATAATCAGCAGAGTCCCCTGCACGAGCACCTCGCCCCGAGACGCGCAGCCGATCTCCGTGCAGCTGCAGCTCGATGTCCTCTCCGCGCACCCCTGGAAGCTCGATGACGATGACCAGCTCGTGCTCCGTCTCGTAGACGTCCGCGGGCGGGGCGATCGGGGCCGCATCGGGCTCGCCGACTGCAACGGTGCCCTGGGCCTGGAGCGCGTCCAACGCGTCATTCAGCCGGCGACGCACCTCCAAGATCTCCTTCATCACTGGCCACACACGCGCCACGCGGCATCCTCCCGGAATCTTCGAGCTGATACCGTACTCTACCACGAAACCTACGGCCCGCCGGTCGTCTCCATACCGGCTGACAGGGGCACTCACGTACCCCTGTCCTCAGCCCGTGATGGAAAGCGGGCCGTCGGCTCCACCGGCGACCCGCATCCTATCGACTCAGATCACTCATTCTTCTCCGCATCCACATCGACGTACTCGGCATCGATCACGTCCTCGTCCGCCGACGAGGACGATCCGCCGCCAGCGGCGCTCCCTGCGGTACCGGCAGCGCCCCCGGCAGCACCCGCACCGGGCTGCTGCCCCTCACCCTGCTGGTAGAGAGAGCCCGCCAGCTGGTGACTCGCCTGCGTCAAGGCGTCGTACGCTGACTTCATCCGGTCCACACCGCCCTCTTCAACTGCACGCTTGCAGTCCTCGAGAACGGTGTTCACTGAGCTGAGCTCGGACTCCGGAAGCTTGTCCTTGTTGTCGGAGATCAGCTTCTCCGTCGAGTAGACCAGACTGTCCAGCTTGTTGCGGAGGTCGATCTCCTCGCGCTTGGTCGAGTCCTCGTCTGCGTGGGTCTTGGCCTCACTGACCATCCGCTCGATCTCTTCGTCCGCGAGACCCGACGAGCTCGTGATCTGGATCTTCTGCTCGGTTCCGGTGGCACGGTCCTTCGCCGAAACGTGCAGGATGCCGTTCGCATCGATGTCGAAGGTCACCTCGATCTGAGGCACCCCGCGCGGTGCGGGCGGGATCCCCATCAGATGGAACCGCCCAAGCGACCGGTTGTCCTTGGCCATGGTCCGCTCGCCCTGCAAGACGTGAATCTCCACCTGCGTCTGGCTGTCGTCCGCGGTCGAGTAGGTCTTGGTCTTGCGCGCCGGAATGGTCGTGTTTCTCTCGATGACAACATCGGTGACACCACCGAGCGTCTCGACACCCAACGACAACGGCGTCACATCGAGCAGAACGACGTCCTTGACGTCTCCCGCCAGCACACCGGCCTGCACGGCAGCGCCGATGGCCACCACCTCATCGGGGTTCACGCCCTTGTGCGGCTCCTTTCCGAAGAAGTCGGTGACGAGCTTCTGAACGAGCGGAATCCGCGTCGATCCTCCGACGAGCACGACCTCATCGACGTCCTTTGCCTCGAGACCAGCATCCTTCAGCGCAAGCCGACAGGGCTCGATGGTTTTGCGCGCCAGGCTGTCGATCATCTGCTCGAACTTGGCACGGCTCAGCCGTACGTTCAGGTGCTTGGGACCCGACGCGTCAGCGGTGATGAACGGCAGGTTCACCTCCGTCTCCATGGTCGACGACAGCTCGATCTTCGCTTTCTCCGCCGCCTCCTTGAGGCGCTGCAGGGCCATTCTGTCCTTCGAGAGGTCCACTCCCTGGTCCTTGCGGAACTCATCCACCAGCCAGTCGATCAGGATCTGGTCGATGTTGTCACCGCCAAGATGCGTATCACCGTTGGTCGACTTCACTTCCACCACACCTTCTCCGACCTCCAGAATCGAGATATCGAAGGTGCCGCCACCGAAGTCGAACACCGCGATGGTCTCGTCCGACTTCTTGTCCAGGCCGTACGCCAGAGCAGCCGCAGTCGGCTCGTTCACCAGGCGGCGAACGTTCAGTCCGGCGATCTGGCCCGCGTCCTTGGTAGCCTGCCGTTGTGAGTCGTTGAAGTACGCCGGAACCGTGATCACGGCCTCGGCTATCTTCTCTCCGAGGTAATCCTCGGCCGCCGACTTCAGCTTCTGCAAGATCATGGCGGAGATCTCCGGCGGGGAGTACACCTTCCCGACGGCCTCGATGCGCGCCGTGTCGTTCTCGCCCTTGACGACGTTGTACGGTACGCCACGCATCTCCTCCTGGACCTCACCGAAGAAGCGGCCCATGAAACGCTTGGTGGAGAACACGGTGTTCTCCGGGTTGGTGATCGCCTGCCGCTTGGCAACTTGGCCGACGAGCCGCTCGCCGCTCTTCGTGAACGCAACCACAGATGCCGTCGTGCGGCTGCCTTCCTGGTTTGGAATCACGACGGGCTTGCCACCTTCCATCACGGCAACTACCGAGTTTGTCGTTCCAAGGTCAATTCCGATTATTCGAGACATGCTTTGATCCTCCTCAAATCTCGCTCGCCGCCCACAATATAGAACCTGAGTGATGACTTGTCAACTTCCCGGTT
Source organism: uncultured Thermoanaerobaculia bacterium (assembly GCA_964512045.1). Classification (GTDB taxonomy): domain Bacteria; phylum Acidobacteriota; class Thermoanaerobaculia; order Thermoanaerobaculales; family Sulfomarinibacteraceae; genus CAZEJK01. Next base: position 7,051 of record CAZEJK010000026.1, on the reverse strand, counting down.
CGGCTCGATTCGAAGAGATCTTCATGCATGAGTTGCGAGATTGGATCGACGTACCGGCGCTCAGTCGATCAGGACGACGCCACTGTCATCACGACCCGGGCTCGAGGCCATTCCCTCCCAGGCGATGCTCTGACTCACAATCAGTGAGGGCACCGGCTGGCCGTCAGCGTTCGCACCCATGACGATGAGTTTCCGCCCCTGGCTCACCAGACGATACGGACGACCCCACGGGTCGACCAGAGTCTCGGGCGCGATCAGATCGGCCTCCACGAGCTCTTCGAGAGTCTCGGGGTAGATCCCGGAAATGGCGTGGTCGACCTCCACCGCCTCTAACAGACGCTGGATCTTCAGCCATGAGCTCGGTTCGAGGACAAACCTGTCCACCAGCTCGAAACGTTCGCCAACAACGAGATTGAACGGGTTCTGAAACATCACCGACATCGAGAACCCCAGCAGGATCAGAAACGGAACCGCGAGCCACGGAATCGACTCCGACCATCGACGGGCCGGGAGCACGTCGACCGAGATCCTGTGCAACCGCTGCGCGACCTCCGCAGGCGTCGCCTCACGCACCAGCCCACGATCCAGCAGCTCTGCCAGCGCCTTGCAGGTCTCGAACTCGTTGAAAGCGCTGCCCTGGACGATCTCGTCCACGCTGTCCGAGCCGCTCACGTACTGGTAGACCTGATGCTGAACGCGGCTCACCACGTTGGATGGCGTTTCCTGCTCGGGAGCTTCCTCGGGCGATTCGGTGAAGTTAAAACCGAACTCCTCGAGCTCATCCTCATCGTCCTGCACAGACAGACTTCGCGCGTGGTCCGTCTTGATCACCACGATCTGCCGGTCCGGAATCCGGCGGTCGATGAACGGCCACTCATCCGTCATCCGGGCGCCTTCCATGATGATGGAGTCGGTGCCCATCGGATCCAGAAGGTCCTCATCGTAATCGATGTCGGTCTCCTGGGAGAAGTGGTACTCACCATCCGTCAATCGGAAGACCCGGTAGATGATCTGGAGCATCTGCTGCTCCAACGCCTCACGGACGTCGTCGCGTTCGACGATCTTGTGATCGACGAGAATCGCCCCCAGCCGCTGTAACGTCTCTTGCTGGCGGTTCAACGCCGCCTCCAGCTCCGCCTCGGTGACCTTACCCTTCTTCATGAGGATCAGGCCCACTCGGTCCTCTGCGTGCTGGTTGAGCGAGTCTGCACCTACGATCTTGCCATCAAGGAACGAGATGTTGACGACATCGTCCTCGTTCTTGAGGGTCAGCACGCCGGTCTTCCTCTGCAGGGAGATCAGCTGCAAGATGTCTGCGAAGCTGAAGTCGCGGAGGGTGCCTTCCAGCGCCATCTCACCTCCGATGCCACGACCGGCGGATCGAGTACAACCACAGGTACAGGAAGAGGGCAATCAGAACGACCTGGATCGGCACGCCAGCCGCTTGCGGCAGCAGGTGCGTGAGATGTAGCGGAATCCAACCGAAGGTCAAGCCGATGCACAACGCGGCGAAGAACGTGACCGTCAGCCCCACCCACCACTGTCCGTTCAGCACCATCCCACCGCCGGGGAACACCACGGCCGTACCGCGACGCAGCAACGTCGTCCGGCGCTCCCAGGCCCGGATTCTGTTCATCTTCGCGGCCTGCTGCTCGATCGACACCAGTCCGCGCTTCAAGAACACCGAGATACACTGCGAGCAGTATGTCGAGCTCTCGGTGCTGGCCTTGTCCTCTGGACAGAAGACCTTGCCGCAACGCACACAGCTCTGTGCCAACGACAGCCTTCTACGTCGGGCCAGATACAGCCCGACTCCCAGCACACCAGTTATGAAGAACGCTAACGAATGCAAGTTCGTCAGCCACTGGACCGGCTTCGGGGGGACATCGACCAATCCCAGGGCGTAGCGAGTCTGGCGCGGCACGCTCTGAATCAGATCGCGAACCGTATCACCGGACACGTCAGGCGACAGAACGCTCCCCTGCTGACGCCGCGACACCCGCCTGCGAAACTCTTCACCCCCGACCTGCAACGCTCGCTGCCGCTCCTGGTCCGCCTCTGTGAAGTAGTAGTTGTGATCGAGCGTTAACGAAAGGTTGTAATGGGCGATTGCACTCCCATCGTCCTTGGCCACAGCCGATCGATACCGCTGCTCGGCCAGCTGCACGTCGCCGGACTCAAACGCGAGGTTGCCCAGAAGCACGAGCGGCAGCGGATCACTCAGGTCCGCCAGCCTGCCCTTCTGAAACTGCGACGCCGCGGCCAAGGCATCGCCATGCCGCCATTGCAGCACACCGACCAGCACATGGTACGTGGACGATGCGCCAAGCTCCTCTTCGAGACCTGCGAACTCCTGAACAACGACCGGATCGTAGCGCCTCTGGTCCAAGACCGCCGCAACCTGCTTCCCTAACGGCATCTGGTCGAGCGCCACGGAACGCCACCACTCCATCGCAGGAACCATCAGCACGAGCGCCAGCCACACCACTGCCGCGGCCGACTTCTCCGATGGCTGCATGTAGTGCCAGGCGAGCCCGAACAAATATGCCAGCAGCCACAGAGGATCCAGTCCTGCGAACAACGGCAAGATCACCAGCACGATTGCCAGGGCCACCGCGTTTCCGCCGGAAAACAGCCGTCCCGAAAGTCGCTTTGCGTCAAAGTACAGCCGCGGCAGGAACCGCACAGATTGCAGCAGAATGCCACCAAGACACACTAACAGGACGCTGGCGAGAATCCATACCACGATCGAGTGGATGAGCATCTTGCGGACTGCCGGCTCCGTGAAGGCGGTGACCCAACCGCCAAGGTACGCCACCACAGCGCCGAAGAATCGGCGCTCCTGCCACCTCCAGCGCGATTGCAGAAAGCGCGCGTCCGACAGCGTCGGATCGATTCTCAACGCCAGCTCGAGCACCTTCTCACCACTCGGCCCCGGGTTGTTCGCGGCCCAGACGGTCAATGCCCGTGCGTACGGCGGCATGCTGCGTAAGCCGAACTCCTCGCCAACGGCCTCCAGCTCGGCCACGAGATCAGGGAGCTCCTCGATATTCTCTGAACGCAGCGTCTGCTGCACGCGGTACCAGGTATCGGTCACGGGATTGATCGCTCCCGCTATCGCGGGCGCCGCGATCACGGCCAACGCTACGAACCAACGCTTCATGAACGTCCCTGTACGTACAGCGACCTCAGCTGGTACAGCGTGGTCGAGATCATCTCCTGCTCGTCGACACTCAAGTTACCCCGAGTCTTGGCTTCCAAGACTGCGAGAAGATCGATGAAGAAACGCGCCTGCTCTGGGCTCCTCTGGACGTCACTCGTACCTTGCAGAAGCATCAGTGCATTCTGAGCCAGCAGGTTGACCAGCTGCTCGAAGCGAACCGTGCTCGACCAGGATGCGCCACTCGCTGCGTGCGAGCCCGAGGCCGCGTCGAACTCTGGTTCTCCCTGGCCCACGTCCCCAGACATCTCGCGTGCCGGTTCCGCAGCGCGCTCAGACGACTGGACATGGGGCTCTCGCAGCTCACCCGCTCCCGTGAAACGTCGCCGATCCACCACCTTGATCCGCTGATGCTCGTTCCGCTCGTCCTCCACGAATCGGATCCTCCGCTGACGTGCTCTAAGGAATCTTACGTGTCGAACGACCGGCAAGCAAGTAAGATCGGTGTTTTGCACGATACGCCTCTCGAATCCGGCCCCGTACACCCGCTCCGCGTAGCTGGACCCGACCGATGCGCATTGCTTCGTCTCGTCTGACCGCAACAGCTGGACGCCGACATCCGCCATCGGCTACGATAGCTGTATCGTTGCAGCGGAGGCTGATGTGGAAGAGGTCAAGATCCACTCGGGCACGCGCGTCAAGCTCAAGAAGTTCAACGAGTCCCTGCTCGACCCTGTTTTTGTCTCCAAGCTCCAGGAGTACGCCCTCCATGACTCGAGGATCGAGGCGATCTATCTGTTCGCGATCCAGTCCGAGGGACAGGAGGAGCAGCTCAGCATGGCGATCGCCATCTCGGTCGGAATGTTCAAGAAGATCGACGAGGAGTTCCTGTCAGTTGTCGACGAGATCCAGCTCCTGCTACCACCGGACCTCTCGGTCAACCTGTACCGGCTGATGAGCACGCCCCTGATCGACCGGTACTGCCTGGAGGAGCTCGATCCGCTCTACCTCAAGAGTGCCGCGTGGCGTGCCAAGCAGCTCAAGAAGCTCCGCAAGGCACAGTAGTGTCCTGAGATCACGATCCGAACGGCCACCACCACGGTCTTTGCGCCGCGGATGCCCCGTTGTCATGAGCGCTCTCCGCACGATTCGTAGCGGCTCGGAGGGCTTGTGCCCTCTCCTCAGCCACCACCTCCACAAGCAGGCACCCGGCAGCCTCGACCTGCTCCAGTAGCTCCGGGGCCGAGTTCAGAACGACAACGTCAAGGTACTCGTGCGAGGGC
>CAZEJK010000026.1:0-2598 GCA_964512045.1 uncultured Thermoanaerobaculia bacterium | reverse complement strand
GGCACGATCCGTGCGACGATCTCACAGACACCGTTCAATGCGGACCGGAGCGAACGCAACGCTTCGGGAACAAGCCACACGAACAGCACGCGCGACGCCTCCTGCTGATGTCCGCGTACGAACACCTCCGGAAGGTGTGCAAACGCAACATCCGGGCACCGCCCCAGCTCCCGCCGTAGCCGGTGCCAACGGTCCTCCGGCCAACGGTTCCGTGGCGCGCGGATCTCCATGTCGACATCGTCGCGTCCCACGGCTTCATGGTACAGCAGCCGTCCGCAAGAGGCCTCCCGCCCATCGTGTGGTACTGTTGAGCTGATGCTCGCTGGTTTCGTCGCCACTGTGGTGTTGCTGACGACGTCGGCGGCCCAATCCGCCGACCTGACAACCGTCCTCGAGGCGGCCCGCAACGCCGCCCGCGAGCAGCGCTACCAGCGGGTTGTCGAGCTCCTGCAACCCCACACCGAGCCACTCCCTGCCGAGGAACGAGCGCGCTTCTCGATCGCGGCCCAGCTTGGTCGCGCGCACTTCCATCTGGCCGAGTATGCGAGCGCACACCGCTGGATCAGGGTCGCCGCTTCGGTGCAGCCGCAGAACATTGAGGTGGGCATCTACCGTCAGGCCTCGGCCTATCTCAGTGGACATCATGACGAGGCGTTCGCCGTGTTCGAGCAGATTCTACGGAGCGGTGCTCAGGACCTCTGGCTTCCGATGACGCTGTCCGGTGAGGATGCATTCCGCACCGAGCCTCGCGTCCAGGCGCTGCTCGAGCAGTACACCCGCACGCTTCCCATCGATTTGGGTACTGGCGCCCTCGCAGGCGCCCGCCTCGGACAGCCGCGGTCGGATGTGGTCGCTGCCTTCGGAGCGGTCGACGTCGAAGAGGGTCGCTTCGTAAGCGCCCGCTCCGGTCCGATCGTTCTCTGGTCGCTGGAGTTCGACGCACATGATCAGTTGATCGGTATCATTGTCAATGTCACTGGCATGATCCTCTACTCACCACTGCGCCCCGCCTTTGGCGGTCAGCTCGACTGGCGGGCGCAACCGCACGACGCGACCGCCGTGCTCGGCCCGCCCATCGAAAGCCACAACCCGACGGGCTCTCTCCAGACCCTGACATGGCAGATCGACCGCGTGCGGACGGAGATGGACTTTGAAGTCCTCCCGCCCCACTCGAAGGCGGGGCCTACCGACACGCAGTCTCCGCCACGTATGCAGACGGTTCGACTTCGCTTGATATCGGACGATGCGACGAGATGAACCAACGACTCGACACCCCGCATGTGCCTCGCCGCTCGTTTGCACCCGTTCACGGTCCGCGGACGTCCATACCGTCGACACAACGTTGCCAGCAAGGAGGTACCCAATGCCGACGTTTGTCCTGATGACGAAGCTGTCTCCAGAGCTCATGGGGGATCCACGTGGTCGCAAAGCTGTCGGGAAGGAGTGGCTGCAGCGTGTCTCGACACACTGTCCCGGCGTCCACTGGATCGCGCATTACGCGATCCTGGGGCCGTACGACTTCATGGATCTGTATGAGGCGCCGGATGTCGAGACGGCCCACAAGGTCTCGTTGATCTCCCGCGCAGAAGGAGCGGTTACAGCGGAAAGCTGGCAGGCGCTTCCGTACGATGACTTTCTGCGCATCGTCGGCGAGATCGAGCACGACTGACCCCCAGGATGGGCCTCACTGTGGATGGGCTCTGTCCCATGGACGCTGCACGGGCGGGCCGCTCAAAGAGATCGAGATCGCACACCGTGACGACCCTGCAGCCCATGAAGAGTCGATCCTCTTGCAGTCGCTTTCCGGCCCTCGGCGCTACACGAAGCGGCCTGAGCTGACGCGGTCGAACGCCACCTGAGCCGAGCCGCAGTCTGGTACCATGCCTTCGTGGTACATACGACCGAGCACTTGACCGGAGCGCTGCTGATTGCCATGCCGACCCTCCTCGACCCGAACTTCTTTCGGACCGTCGTCCTGATCGGTACGCACTCGTCCAGGGAAGGTGCATTCGGCCTGGTGATCAACCGACCGCTCGAGGTCACACTCCACGACGTCCTCGCCGAGCTCGGAAGCGCGACCGGGCGCAGGGAGCTGCCCGCCGTCCTCGGCGGTGGTCCTGTCGAGCCGGGCCACGGCTTCGTCATGTTCGAGGAGGACGACAGCGACGTGTCGGGCGAAGCGGTCTTGCGACTCGCCGATGGGCTCGTACTCTCCGGCAACACCGAGGTCCTCATCCGGCTATCGGGTCCAGACAGCACGACCCGATTCCACCTCTTCTTGGGCTACGCCGGCTGGGCCCCCGGGCAGCTGGAGCGTGAGATCGAGGAGAACTCGTGGTTGATCGCACCGATGTCCTCCGAGCTGCTGTTCACGACGCCGTTCGAGGATCGCTGGAGCGCCGCGCTCCACTCGATCGGTGTTGATCCCGGTACCCTGGTCGACTTTGGGTCCGCTCAGCCGAGCTGAAGGCCCGCGCAAGAGTAGCGCCTCGCAGCGACGGCACGCCTGTCGAACGCGGCCGCGGGCCGCAACCAATGGGATACTCCGGTGGTGCCGGTCCCGCGCCCGCGTAGGTGTAAGGTATTAGCGGTTGGGTA
>CAZEJK010000025.1:35104-38434 GCA_964512045.1 uncultured Thermoanaerobaculia bacterium | reverse complement strand
TGCTGACAACTGCAACCGGGAAGCGCTAGACTGACGTGCCGGATCGCGGCATGCCTCATCTCGAGGCGCTGCAACTCAGGGAACAACTTGGGGGAACACACATGACGTCATCGAAGATCAGCTGGACCCAGACCGACGAAGCGCCTGCCCTCGCCACCTACGCCCTGCTCCCGATTGTTCGGGCGTTTACTCGGGGCTACGATGTCGAGATCGAGTCGCGGGACATCTCGCTCGCTGGACGAGTGCTCGCCAACTTCCCGGAGAAGCTCCGCGAGGACCAGAAGGTCCGCGACCACCTCTCAGAGCTCGGCGACCTGGCCCTGACACCCCACGCGAACATCATGAAGCTCCCCAACATCAGCGCATCGGTGCCGCAGCTGCACGGAACCATCAAGGAGCTGCGCTCCAAGGGCTACGACGTCCCGGAGTACCCCGAAGAGCCGAAGGACGACACGGAACGTCGGCTCAAGGAGCGCTACTCGGTCTGCCTCGGGTCCGCTGTCAACCCGGTCCTCCGCCAGGGAAACTCGGACCGCCGCCCGGCCGCGTCGGTCAAGCGGTTCGCCCAGCGCAACCCACACAAGATGATGAAGCCGTGGCCAGAGTCGGGCTCCAAGGCCCGCGTCGCCCACATGGATCACGGAGACTTCTACGAAAGCGAGAGCTCCACCACCTTGGAGGCGCCGACGACCGTCACGATCGAGCTCGTTGGCAAGGACGGAACCACCAAGGTCCTCAAGGAAAGGCTCGACCTGATCGCCGGTGAGGTGATCGACACGGCGATCATGAACGTCGCGGCGTTGCGCGAGTTCTACGCCCAGCAGATCGAGGAGGCGAAGAAGGACGACGTGCTGCTCTCCCTCCACCTCAAGGCCACCATGATGCGGGTCTCCGATCCAATCATGTTCGGCCACTGCGTGTCGGTGTACTTCAAGGATGTCATCGACACGCACGGAGAGGCGCTCAAGGAAATCGGCGCCAGCGTCAACAACGGCCTCGCGGACATCCTGGAGAAGCTCGACCGTCTGCCGGCCGAAAAGAAGGCTGAGGTCGAGGCCGATATCAACGCCGCCTACGAGAAGCAGTGCAAGCTGGCGATGGTGGACTCGCGCAAGGGCATCACCAACCTGCACGTACCGAACAACATCATCGTCGACGCCTCGATGCCGAACGTCGTCCGCGACGGCGGCAAGATGTGGAACGCCAACGACGAGCTCGAGGACTGCATCGCCATGGTGCCGGACCGCTGCTACGCCACCATGTACTCCGAGATCCTCGAGAACGCGAAGCGCAACGGCCAGTTCGACCCGGCCACCATGGGCGACGTCTCCAATGTCGGCCTGATGGCGCAGAAGGCCGAGGAGTACGGCTCCCACGACAAGACGTTCGAGGCCGAGGCCGCCGGAACGATCCGCGTCGTGGACGCGTCCGGGAAGGTGCTGCTCAGCCAGAAGGTCGAGCAGGGCGACATCTTCCGGATGTGTCAGGCCAAGGACGCGGCGATCCAGAACTGGATCGAGCTCGCGGTCTCGCGCGCCCGCGAAAGCGGCTCGCCGGCGATCTTCTGGCTGGATGCCAACCGCGCCCACGACGCCGAGATCATCAAGAAGGTCGAGACGTACCTCCCGAACCACGACACCTCCGGGCTCGACATCCGCATCATGCCGCCGGTGGAGGCGATGCGCTTCTCGCTGGAGCGGATCCGCCGCGGCGAGAACACCATCTCCGTGACCGGGAACGTCCTCCGTGACTACCTCACGGACCTGTTCCCGATCCTCGAGCTCGGCACCAGCGCGCGGATGCTCTCGATCGTTCGGCTGATGAACGGCGGCGGGCTGTTCGAGACCGGCGCCGGCGGCTCCGCTCCGAAGCACGTCCAGCAGTTCGTCAAGGAAGGGCACCTGCGCTGGGACTCGCTCGGTGAGTACTGCGCCCTGGTGCCGTCGCTCGAGCTGATCGCCGAGCAGACCGGCAACTCCAAGGCGAAGCTGTTGGCGAAGACCCTCGACGAGGCGGTGGCCAACTACCTGGAGAACGGCCGACTGCCGTCGCGCAAGGTCCACGAGATCGACAACCGCGGCTCGACCTTCTACCTGACCCTCTACTGGGCCCAGGCGCTCGCAGCCCAGACCGAGGACGCCGACATCCAGGCCCGCTTCAAGCCGGTGGCCGAGGCGCTCGCCGCCAACGAGCCCAAGATCGCCGACGAGCTGCTGGCCGCCCAGGGCGAGCCGATGGATCTCGGCGGCTACTTCATGTTCGACGACGCCAAGGCGTTCGCCGCCATGCGCCCCAGCCCCACCTTCAACGCAATCATCGACGGCATGGAGTAAGCCGAGCAGCCTCCGCCGTCACAGGACGATCATGTGCAACCGCCCCCGGCAGCCGCCGGGGGCGTTCGTTTTCCGGCACGGATCCCGGACACGGACACGGTCAACGGCCCCGGCAGCCGGCAGCCGGCCCCGGATGATGGGCATCCAGTCACCACGACACGCTCACGTCGAGGAGATGCGTCGAACGACCGCTCCGCGGCGAACCCCTCCCGACTCCGAAAGGCATCGGCTCCTGAGTCCAGCCGAAAGGCTCTGTGTGAGAGCGGGAAGCGCAGCGGTGCGGTCGTCCTGTGCGGACTACTCCAGCGCGAACTTGAACGTGAGCACGTACCAGACGGCGACCGGTTCGCCGTTGCGCGTAGCGGGCTCGAACTGCCACTGCTCGAGGGCGTCGATGGCAGCCTGCGAGAACCGCTCGTCGTCGGTTCTCTTCACCGTGATCTTCTCGATGGTTCCGTCCTTGGCGATAACAGCCCGCAGCACGACCGTTCCCTGGACCTTGTCCGCTCGCGCCTCCTCCGGGTACTTCGGCGGCGCCTTGGTGATCGGCTTCGGCTCGGTGATCGCGTCCTTCTCCTTCTCGTAGTCGATCGGCTCGTCAACGGCTGGACCGGCGGTTGCAGCTGCCTCAGCCGAAGCGACTCCCCACACGGGCAGCGCGATCCCCGCCATCAACATGGTGACTGCGAGCACTCCAACGAGCCCGCAGAGCGTGGCTCGGACTCTCCAACGGGACATGGTGAGGATCGGCAGCACACCATGCTCTGAGCCCGCGCCGATCAAAGCGGCGACGGGAAACAACGGACCGGCGACGACGACGATAAACAGCACACGCCAGTACGCCAGTGCGCCCCGCGGGCTCGGCAGCGGGAGCAGCGACGGCGTCATGTGTCACGCTCCTCACTCTCCTCGATCATCCGCGCGATCTCCTCGAGATCCGAGCGGGAGAGCTTGCGGTCCTTGACCAACGCCAGCACCAACGGCCTCGCGGCGCCGT
>CAZEJK010000025.1:0-35094 GCA_964512045.1 uncultured Thermoanaerobaculia bacterium | reverse complement strand
GAACACCTTGCTGACGAAATCCTCCACCATCGAGGACACGACCTGCCCCTTCGGCTGCGTCGGCCGGTAGACGAATGCGCGACCGTGCTTCTCGCGCTCCAGGTGACCCTTGTCGGCAAGGATGCTCATCATCGTCATCACGGTCGTGTAGGCGGTGTCCTTCGACTCCGCCAGGCGCTCATGCACCTGACGGACCGTCGCCTCCTCCAGCCCCCACACCACCCGCATGATCTCGAGCTCGACCTCCGTCAGCGTCTTTGCTCCGGTTCTCATACGAATAAATTAGTACTAATAAGTTCGTTTGTCAAGCCGCGCGGTGAGTCACTGCTGGTCTGCGCTTCCCGGGAGCTCGCGATTCTCTGTGTTAGAGTCGGGTGAGCACAATCCGCAGCGGCCACGAGCATCAGCCCTCTGCCCGCCTTCCTCCTTCTGTACTCAACGGTCCTGGAGAGCACCATGGAAGACCATCCGCCTGGAGCCATACTTCAACGCGACGAGACAACCTACGCCATTGTGCCTCGCACCCCGGTCGGCCTGGTCACGCCGGACGATCTCGAGCGGATCGCAGCCGTTGCGCGTGCCTACGAGATCCCGGTCATCAAGATTACCTCCGGCCAACGGTTCGCGCTGGTCGGAATCCAGCACGAAGACGTCGAGAAGATCTGGAACGACCTCGGCATGGACATCGGCAGGGCCGTCGAGCTGTGCCTCCACTACGTCCAGGCCTGCCCGGGCACCACCGTCTGCAAGTTCGGTCAACAGGACTCACTCGGGCTGGGACAGCGAGTGGAGGAGTTCTTTATCGGCATGGACCTCCCCGCGAAGGTCAAGATCGGGATATCCGGCTGCCCGATGTGCTGCGGCGAGAGCTTTGTCCGCGACATCGGGGTGTTCGGCAAGAAGACCGGCTGGAACCTGGTGGTGGGCGGCAGCTCGGCCCGCCGCCCCCGGATCGGGGACCTGATCTGCGAGCGGGTTGCCGAGGAGGATGTCATCCCTCTGATCAAGAGGACCCTGGAGTACTACCGCGACAACGCCAAGCCGCGCGAGAGGATGGCGAAGTTCGTGGACCGGATCGGGATCGAGGAGGTCAAGGAGGCGCTCGAGTAACGCCGTTCCGTGCCGCCTCCGTCCCGGCGGAGACTACTTCTCGATCACCACATCGACGCGCCGGTTCAGCTGACGGCCCTTTGCAGTGTCGTTGTCCGCCACAGGCTCGGTCTCACCCTTGCCGATGACCTCGAGCCGCCGAGCAGCCACCCCACGCGCCTGCAACCAGTCCGCCACCGCGGCCGCTCGCCGCCCGATCTGCCTGCGGCTCACGACGGCCGAATCGACTGCACCCAGTCGGACGGCTCAGGCTCGCCTGCGAAGATCGACCGGTCGACGCCCTCGGTGATCGCCCAGCGATGGAGCCAGGTGATGCCGCCGCGGCCGGTCCAGCCATGGATCGGCCGGTCGTAGGCCGGGTCTCGCAGCGCCTCGGAGAGCGTGATCCAGCTGTAGCCCCGCGCTCCCAGGGCATCGAGCAGCTCGTCCAGCCAGTCGGCGTTGAGCGCGTAGGCGTGGATCAGCAGGACGTGCGGAATCGGCCGGCCGACGATCGCATCGCTCTGGCCCTCGTAGAACTCCACCACCTCGAGCATGTAGCGCAGGTAGTCGCGGCCGATCCGCTCCTGGAGCGCCTCGTCGTCCGTGTTGAACGCGTGGGCGTACGCGCGACCGTACAGCCACTCGCCGTTGTCGATGGTCACTGGCGCTACGGTGTAGCCACGGGACCTCAGGAGCTCGTGCGTCGCCTTCTGGACCTCGGCGCTCATACCGACATGCAGGTACGGGTGTCGGAAGTAGCGAAGCTTCAGTCCGGCTGCCTCCACCAGCGGCCGCGTCACCTGCTCGCCGCGAACCACATCCTCCATCCACTGGTCGGCGGGCACACGGTGCAGGTCGAGGTGCGCATAGCCGTGGTTGCCGAGCTCCAGTCCTGCGTCCAGCCACCGTTGTAGAATCGACACCCGAAGCTCGTCGAGCTCGCCGTCGACCTCGAGCTTGCCTTCGTTGACGAACCCTACAGCAGGCACGGCGTGCCGGCCGAGGGTCTTCAGCAGGTCCGCGGTGATCCGATCCATCTGCTCATCTGTGTGCCAGCTCGGCTGCGCCACCGGGAGATCGTCGACGGTGATGGCCATGCGTCGCTCCTCGACCGGCGGCTGTGCACGAGATCCAGCTGGCCACACGACTGCAGCGACCACGACCACAGTCACACAGCAGGCCCACAGCTTCACCGGTCGCACCTCCTGGGCACCTCGCACGCTACGCTGCCGACGACTTCTTGCCCCGGCGAGGCTTCGTCTTCGGCGGATCGGGCTCGCTCGCGTCGTCGTCGGCCGACACAGTCTCCGTCAGAAGCTCTTCGCGCGGAGACTCCTGCATCGGAGCGGAAACCGGTACCGGTGGTATCAACCGGATCGCCTCCGGCTCCTTTTCGACCAGGTACTGGAACGTCTCCCGGAACTCCTCGATCGAAACACCCGCGGTCGCCGCCAGCTTGGCGACCTGATGCAGGTCCTCGAAGTCGCCACGCTCGAGGCGGAGCATGTACTGACGTGCCACCCTGTACCCCTCCGAGTTGATGTCGACCATCCGAACCCGCATCTTGCCGGTCTTCGCATCCATCATGTCGGTGAGGGGCACCGCCTGGAAGCGGTCGCCCGCGACAGTAATGAGCACACCGCTGCCGCCCTCCTCCAGGTACTGCGCGGCGTAGAAGCCGAGGTCGCGGGTGTACTCCATGTCCAACGGCTCCGGATCGGAGCAGCGCAGCTCGTAACCGATGTTCTTGGCGACCAGCGAGGTGCTGAGACCGTACTTGCGCATCCCTTCGAGCACCTTCGCCTTGAGGATGTCTCCGAGGTTGACCTCATCGAAGCGGACATGGCCGTGCGCATCACGCTCTGCGGTGTGCAGCGCCTCCAGGTCCGACGGCTCGATCGCCTCGATCAGACCCTCGGCGACCACCGCCACGCCGTGGGGGATCCCCATGCTCATCCGCTTGATCATCCCTCCGAGAATCGTGTCCACCACCTCCTGCAGGCGCACGGTGCCCTTGAACTCCTCGGGAATCAGCGTCAATGCCGCGCCAGCCGCCTTGCCGATGCCGAGTGCCAGGTGGCCGACCTTCCGACCCATCGTGACCACCAGGTACCAGCGCGAGGTCGTCTTCGCGTCCACCATCAAGTCGCGGACGATACCGACGCCGTTGTGGCGAGCCGTGTTGAAGCCGAACGTGTTCCCGCCCATCGGCAGATCCAGATCGTTGTCAATGGTCTTCGGAACGTGCACCACGCGGATACGACCCATGCTGCGCTCGCTCAGCCGGTACGCCGAGAACGCCGTGTCGTCGCCACCGATCGTGATCAGACGATCGACGTTCAACCGCAGCAGTGAGGTCACGCTGTTCTCCAGATACCTCTCCTGGCGCGTCGGGTTCTCGCGGCTGATGCCGATAAACGAGCCCCCGCGGAAGTGGATCCGGCTGACGTTGCGAATGGTGAGCGGTTGGATGTGATCGATGTTCCCCTGCATGATCCACCTGAAGCCGTCCTGGATACCGATCACCTCGGACCCACCGAGCGCTGCCCGGATCGCCGCGGCGCCGATCACGCTGTTGATCCCTGGCGCCGGCCCCCCACCGGCAAGGATCGCCAGCTTCTTCACGTTCGGATTCAACATGCTGCTTCCTCCTCCTCAGCTCATTCCCCTCAAGCTAGCACACCGTCCGACGATTCGCCCGAGTACACTGGCTCCGCGGCTCTGCTCGAGCCGCAGGGAGGTCGAATGCGCCGAGCTGTCATCGCAGGTCTGGCACTGCTGGTCGCCGGAGTAGCGGCGGCCGAGCTGCCGTCTCCTGAGGAGTTCCTCGGACGGGTCCCGGGCGAGGATCGCTACCTCGTCCCCTGGGAGCGGGTCGTCGCCTACATGCAGGTAGCAGCGGAGAGCTCCGAACGGGTGTCCATCGAGAGCGCCGGTACGTCCACACACGGCCGGGACATCCCGGTGGTCATCCTGACCTCCGCCGCCAACCAGAAGCGCCTCGAGCACTACCGTTCCGTCGCTCGCAAGCTCGCCAACCCCGATCGGCTGTCGCCCTCGGATCGTGACCGTCTGATCGAGGAGGGACGGCTGATCATCCTGATTACCTGCACCATCCACTCCACCGAGGTGGGCTCGACACAGATGGCGCCCGGGCTCGTGTACGAGCTGGCCACATCGAACGCGCCGGAGGTCCAACGCTGGCTGGACGAGACGATCGTGCTGCTCATGCCCTCCATCAACCCGGACGGTCAGGTGATGGTGGTGGACTGGTACAACAAGTGGCTCGGCACGAAGTACGAGGGTGGCCCGATGCCGTGGCTCTACCACGAGTACGTGGGCCACGACACCAACCGCGACTTCTACATGCTCACCCAGGACGAGACCCGCGCCGTCAACCGCGTGCTGTACCACCGCTGGTTTCCGCAGGTGTTCCTCGACGAGCACCAGATGGGATCCACCGGTCCACGGATGTTCGTGCCGCCGCAGACCGACCCCCTCGCTCCGGAGGTACACTCCCTGATCTTCCGCCAGGCCGACCTGCTCGGCACCCACATGGCGCTCCGCCTCGAAGAAGCTGACAAGCATGGCGTCGGCTCGAACATGATCTTCGACAGCTACTGGCCCGGCGGCACACGCAACACGGCGTGGTGGAAGAACGTCACAGGCCTGCTCACCGAGGTGGCGAGCGCGCGCGTCGCCACACCGATCTTCATCGACCCTGGCGAGCTGAGGGGCGGCGGCAAAGGGTTTCCGAAGTATCAGCGGAGGGCGAACTTCCCGTCTCCGTGGAACGGCGGCTGGTGGCGGTTGGCCGACATCGTCGCGTACATGGACATCGCCACCAAGGCGCTGATTGAGGCCGGCGCCAGCCATCGCAAAGGGATCCTGCGCAACTTCGTCGAGATGGGACTGGAGGCCGCCGCCACCGACGAAGCGACCTGGGTGATTCCCACCACGCAGCACGATCCCGTGGCCGCCGTCCAGCTCGTCGAGCTGCTGCTCGAGCACGGGGTCCGGGTCGAGCGCGCGATGGGGCCCGTCACAGCCGGCTCCCACCGCTACGACGCCGGCTCGTACCTTGTCTCCACAGCCCAGCCGTACGGCGCGTTCGCGGAGACGATGCTCAGACCGCAGCGCTACCCCGAGGTTCTGGTGACTCCGGACGGCCCGATCGTGCCGCCGTACGACGCCACAACATGGTCGTTGCCGCTCTTGATGGGAGTCCGAGTCGCCGAGCACGTCTCCGTCGAGGCCGGCTCACGGCCGGTGCACACCGCCGAGTTTCCCAAGAGCCCTCCCACCGGCTCCGGCACCGGAGGATGGTTGATCTCGCGCTCGGTGGCCACCGCCACCGCTCTCGGCAACAGGCTCCTGGCCGAGGGACACGATCTCTACTGGCTTCCCAACGGCGACCTCTGGCTCTCGCCAGAGGCCGTGAGCGCTCACGACCTCCGTCGGGCTGCCGACGAGCTCCACTGCCCTGTGGTCCCAGCCTCGCAACGGCCCAGCAGCACCCAGGCGCTCCGCCTCCGTCCGGTGCAGGTCGGTCTGTACGCACCGTGGATCGCGAGCATGGACGAGGGATGGACCCGTTGGGTGCTCGAGCAGAACCGGTTCGAGGTCACGAGGCTGCGCAACGCAGACCTCTCATCCGAAGGCTGGGGCGACCACGTCGATGTGCTCCTCCTGCCCTCGGTGGACCCGGCGATCCTCCGCACCGGAGAGCTTCCTGACGAGCGTCGACGGTACAGCCGGGGACCACTGCCACCGGACTACCAGGGAGGCATCGGCAGCACCGGAGGCGAGTCGATCGCCAGCTGGGTCCGCGCCGGCGGAACCGCAGTTGCCATGGGACAGTCGGCCGACTACCTGATCGAGCTTCTCGAGCTTCCAGTGGTCAACGTCCTGCAAAGCCTCGACAACGGTGAGCTCTCGTGCCCTGGAAGTCTGCTACGGGTCGATCTCGACGACGATCATCCGCTCGCCGCGGGTGCCAACCCGACGGAGGCCGTCTACTGGCGCTCCTCCGCGGTGTTCCGAACCCACCTTCCGGACCCGCGGTTCGATCGACGCGTCGTCGCCCGTTACCCCGAAGACCGTCGCGACATCTTGGTCTCGGGCTATCTGAGGGGCGCAGAGCACCTGGAACGTCGCGCAGCGCTGGTGGAGCTGAAGGTGGGAGAGGGCCGCGTCGTCCTGTTCGGCTTCCGCCCGCAGCACCGAGGTCAGACGGTGCGAACGTTCCGGCTCCTGTTCAACGCACTGTGGCTGGCCAACACGGAAGCGGTCCGAATCGAGTGATCCCCGCGCTGATGTCCCGTATCCGCCAGTGGCCAGCATACCAGCTCGTGGTATGCTCAAGACGGCTGCTACGGACGGCAAGGTGGATGGAGGTAATGGATGTCTGGCTCAGCATCTCGGAAGGTCACGGTCACCCTGCCAGAAGACCTGGTGTCCTTCGCGGATGAGAAGGCACGCCAGCACGCCTCGACCCGAAGCGCTGTGATCACCGCCCTGCTCGAGGAGATGCGCGAGAAGGAGCGGGATCGCCTGGCACGTGAGGGCTATCAGTTCTACGCTCTGGAGGCCGAGCAGTTTGCAGAGTCGAGCTGCCGCGCGGTGGCGGAGGCGATCGGCGATGACGGTTCGACGTGGTGAGATCTACTGGGTCGACTTTGACCCGGTCAAAGGGAGCGAGCAGAGCGGGCTTCGTCCGGCGCTCGTGGTTCAGAACGACCTTGGAAACCGGCACAGTCCCACCACCGTAGTTGCCGCCGTGACCCGGAGGATGCCGCCACGCCCCTACCCGTTCGTCGTGGTTCTCACGCCAGAAGACACCGGGCTGCCGGAGCCGTCCGTTGTCAACTGCTCGCAGCTCGCGACAATCCAGCAGTCTGGCACCCACTCGCGTTTGCGACCCGCTCAGGGCGAATCGACGGTCAAACCCGTTGCCTCTCTCAACGGAACTGCGATGAGCAGGGTTGATGCGGCACTCCGCTACAACCTCGCTCTCGACTGACAGGTCACACGTGCGCACGGCGTAGCCTCTCGTGCTCGGCTGACAGCGCGCCTCGCGCCAGTACACCGCACGAGGAGCAGTGCAACCTTCACGTGGTCGCCAACCGCGTCGGATCTCACCAGCGGAACGGAGTCTGCGCCGCCCGCTCCGCCAGATCCTCGGCCAACTGACGGGCCTCGTCGGCCTCGAGGTACGGAATCCGGATCGCAGGCGTGCCAGCGCCAGAGTTGGCGGTGTCCACCTCGACATCCGCCATCCGCGCCCGACGGTCGAACGGGTTCTCGGCCAGCGCAACCGTCTGGATCGTGGCATACCGAACGGCGCGCGTGGTCCGAGTCAGCCACCCTCGCCGGAGCCAGACGCCGTGCTCGGTCCGGCCCCAGAAGGTATGACGGACCGCGAGCGCTCCCAGGACAGCGAAGAGGCCCGCCACGACCGGCGTGACCACCCACAGCCACGGATGAAAGAACGCCGGAGGCACGCCGACCACGAGCACCGGAAGACCGGCTCTGCGCACCGCCCTCCAGACCGCTCGGCGCGGCAGCGGCCGCCACTCGACATCGGCAGGCGAAAGCTCGGCATCGACATCGGCGAGCAGCGCTTCCAAATGACGCCGCGGCAACACCGGCGCGAGCCAGTCGTGCCGCTCGGCAGCGTTCTCGCCGCTCGCAGAGCCCGCCGTTCGGGCGCGCACCGACACCCGGCGCAGCGCCCGGTGGAGAAGGTTCTCCTCGACCGTCACCAGCTGGATGCGATGGATCGGGATCGTCATCGTCCGCTGCGTCAGCAGCCCGAACTCCGCCCCAAGCTCCTCGTCCGCTCGCCGCAAGGTGAAGCCGTAGAACGAGACCACCGCCCACAGCACGGACAAGAGCCGCAAGCCGATCACGGCGAGCACGAACAGAAGGACCCCGATCGCCACCAGATGGGGCAGCTCGACGGTCTCCAACCCGGGAATCCGGTCGGTCACCCACTCGATCGGATCGATGTTCAGCTGCCAGAGAAGGCCGATCGCCGCCGCCAGAACGATCATCCCCTTGTTCGAGATGACGCCATACCGGACCAGATCGTCGACGGGCGTCCGGACCAGCGTCCGCGACCTCGGCCGCATCTCGAAATCACTCTTCTCTTCGTTGAGCTCCGCGAGCCGCTCGGCAGCCTGCTGCCGGCGTCCGAAGACGTGCGAGCGCATCGCCTCGACCCCTTCGAGGGAGAGTACGCGCATCACGGCCTCGGGGTCGCTCCCGGAGGCCGTCTGGATCGTCACACTCGCGACGCCCAACGCCCGGTGGAGCACCGAGCGCGACATGTCGATGTTCTGGATCCGCTCGAACGGCACGTGGCGTTCGTTGCGCTGCACAATGCCGTGGCGGATGATCAGCTCATCCTCGGCCAGTCGGTAGCGGTACGTGGCATACCGGGCCAGGGCAGCCGCTGTTGCCGGAACCGCCAGCACCACGAACCACGTCTCGAAACCCCGGCCGCCACCGAGAACCATCACAACCAGCAGCGGCAGCACGAACGGTCGGACCACCTCACCCAGGATGAACAGCAACGACGCCGGATGGAGATGTTGGAAGCCGTCGCCGCCGTCACTCGGCATTGTCGGTCTCTCCGGCATCCCATCTTTCCCCGGCTGCTTGGGCATCATCGTCCACATCCACCAGATGATCGCGGATCCTCAACGCGGTCGCGCGATCCAACCCGGCCAGGCCGACCGACGCTCCGGTTGTGCCGGCCGTATGGATGATCAGGTGCGACAGACCGAGGGAGCGCTCGACAGGTCCTTGGCCCACGTCCGTGTGCTGGACCCGTGAGCGTGGCACCGAGATCACCCGGCGCCAGAGAACACCGCGTCGGATCTCGATCACCTCGTCGTCGAGACGCCACGAGCGGTGCCTGTACGCAACCGCGGGCCAGAAGTGGGCGAGCCATGCCAGACCGGCGAGGATGCCCAGCGCCGCCACGACCAGCGCAACATTCAGCCACAGGGGCAGGTCGACGATCAGAATGACCAGCGGAGGCGCCGCGGCCACCGGCACCGCCATAACGCCGCCGAAGATCCAACCTCCGACACGCTCCGCAGTGATCGAACGCGGGTCCAGCTGACGGGGACGACCATCGGCGAGCGTTGAGGACGTGTCGCCAGAAACGAACGGGTTCTCAGCTTTCATGTCTCTGGCAACCTAGCCGAAGGACGTTCGAGAATCAACTGGCAGGCGGATGCGGAACGATGCTCAGCTCCCTCGCGACACCGACTCGAGCCGTCCCAGCTCGTCTGCCGCCTCTCGGGCCGCAACCGTCTCCGGGCTCCGAGTGAGCACCTGCCCGATCAGCTGGCGGGTCTGGCCCAGTGCGGTCTCCGGCGGACGCGCGGTCTCGATCCGCCACCGCGCGTCAACGAGATGGATCCAGGACGAGAGCACCAGGCCAGTTGGATCGGAGCCGATCTCGAGACCGGTCTCGGCAAACCTCCAACCGTCCGCGAGCGCCTCGGTGGGGTCCTCTCCGTGGCTCAGACGCCAGCGGGCGACCGTCGTCTGCCCCCTGCAGCGGACGAAGTACGGGGGAGCCAAGTGCGGCCAGACCTCGAAAATGGCCTCCAGAAGAGACCTCGCTGTACGCGAAGCTCAAGGCGCTGGCAACCGTGAAGTGGCACGCTATGAGATTGCGGTGGCTCCGGGAAAGACCTGGCAGAGCGAGGCGGTCTGCGAACGCGTGCTCGGGGGCGCCAAATCAGACGGAATCCTGCGCGTGACCGTCGACGGTCGACTGATCGTCACGGGGTGGCAGCGGGTCGCGGAGCCCACCTCGGCTACCCACGATCGCGTTGCGGTGGTTCCATGGCCAGCGGAGCTCGCGGCGAGCCAGGACACCCCTCGAGAGCTGATCGTCTCCGGCGAACCTGCAGCGGACGACATCTGGGACGCCGTGCTCCTCCTCGAGCTGGACGGTGAGCCTGCCGACATCGAGCTGACGGCTCAGGACGCTCACGGCGTTGCGCTCACGACGCGCACCGCCGAGCTCGCCGGCAGCGAGCTGCGCGCCGTTCCGCTGCGCGACCTGGCGAGCTGGCACGGGCGACCGTCACGGATCAGTGTCGAGGTCCACGGCAACGGCCGGGTGCTCGTGCTTGGCCACGAGCTGGCGGCGGCCGTCGAGCAGTCGCCGAGGGTGCTCCACGCTCAGCCGCCTGCGACTCGGGAGATCCCTGAGCCTCCGCTGACCTCCACGCCCGGAGCCACGACCGCCGACAGCGTCGGCGCCGATGAGGTTCGCGCAGCCGCAGGTGACGTCAACGGCGACGGCGATGTCGACTCGGCAGATGTCGCCTGCGTGACCGCCACCATCTACGACCCGGGCTACGGCTGCGCGGTGGCGAGCGGTACCGGTGATATCGCCGGCGTGATTGCTGGAGCTGGCCTCTCGGGAGGAGGCGTCAGTGGTGATGTGTAATCCTGGCCCTGGTCAGCGCCCGGTAGAGCTCCCGATCGCCTGGCCAGAAAAGGTGTCACTCCAGCCCTCGAAGGCTACCGCCAACGAGCTGGAGTGGTACCGTTTCTGTAAGCCTTGTGTCATCGGAGGAGCTGATGCCGACCCTTTCTGCGCTGCTCGAGCCCGTCCGCCGCACCGACGAGTCCTGGACATTCGAAGTGACCGAGGACTGGCTGCAGGGCCGGGCCGCGTTCGGCGGTCTGCTGGCCGCGTTCGCGATCCGCGCCATGCGCGCCGAGGTGGGATCTCACCTGCCGCTGCGCACGCTGCAGATGTCATTCCTCGGACCGGCGCCGCCTGGCGAGGTCACACTTCGCAGCGCAGTGCTGCGCCGCGGAGGCTCGGTATCGTTCGTGGATGCCCAGCTTTCGACCGCCGACGGGCCCGTCGCGACCGTTCTCGGCATCTTCGGCGCGCCTCGCAGCTCGGCGCTGCAGCTCGATGGACCGCTGGCCGAGCCGACACCAGCGGCGCCAGAGCTCCAGGAGACTCCGCTCATACCCGGTCTGACGCCGCAGTTCATCGAGCACCTGCGGCTGGGCTGGGTGGGCGGCGGTCTGCCGTACACCGGAGCCTCCAAGCCAAGCACGGAGCTGCTGCTGAAGCTGCGAGAGGATCGAGTCAGCGGCGAGATCGAGCTCGCCGTGCTCTCCGACGCCCCGCCGACCCCCGGGATCTCGATGCTGTCGAAGCCAGCACCGGCGAGCAGCATCACCTGGACGCTGGAGTACCTCGGCGTCGTAGAGCCCGCAACGACGGACGGCTGGTGGCGGTTCCAGTCCGCCGCCGAGTGGGCCGCTGACGGCTACGTGACGCAGACGGCCACGTTGTTCGCACCCGACGGCCGTGCTGCGACCCGCAGCCACCAGCTCGTCGCGGTGTACGGGTAGAGCGTTGACAACTCAGCGCTCCGTATCATCGAGTACATGAGTCACGAGCTCTGAGTTGAGTTTTAAGTGTCTATTTCTGAGTTTTTAGTACAGCCCGCCCGCCCTGAGCCTGCTCTGCGAGTTTCGGCCATCGAAGAGTGCTGGAGGCGCTCGCAGCCAGGACCGATGGCTGGGTGGGCGACCGAACCATCGCACGCATCCCGCGGACGACCTGGTCTCACGTGCTGTCTCTGGAGCAGCTCCAGCGTGAGGACCTTCTGGAACGGTTCATGGCCAAGCAGCGCGCCGTCGCCGAGGCCGTATCGGTGACTCATATTCAAGGCATCTCGCGAAGGTAGAATTCTGTAAAAGGGGGTGGTCGGTTAGCTCCACCACCCCCTACATGTGGTGGTCACCAGTCGTAGCCGTGGGTCACCTGGGCTTCGGTCACTGGGCCGGTGACCAGGGCCTGCTCGAGGAGTCGACGGAAGACGAGCCCGCGACTGGCCGAGCTCGCGGTAGGTGCGCGGGTAGTCGTGGCCGGCCACAAGCCCGGTCAGCGCGGTGTCGTCGTGCGGGGGCTCCACCACTACATCTTGTGGCAGGTGGAGCTAACCGTCTACCCCCCTTCTGTAATATTTCAAGCTATGATGATGTCGAGGACAGGACACATGGCACTCAACATCAAGAACCCCGAGGTGGAGCTGCTGGTCGAAGAGATCGCGAGAATGGCGGGAGAGACCAAGACCGAGGCCGTTCGGCGCGCTCTGGAGGAGCGCAAGGCTCGGCTTTCCTTCAGAGTCGCGGACGCGGATCGCGCGGGTCGGCTGCGGCGCTTTCTCGAGTCCGAGGTGTGGCCTGCCATCCCACCAAAGCAGCTGGGGCGGAGCCTGACCCGCGACGAGGAGGATGAGCTGCTGGGGTACGGGCCGGAGGGCGTGTGATCGTCGACAGCTCCGCCATCGTGGCCATCGTGCTCCAGGAACCTGGGTATCAGGACGTGCTCGCTCGCCTTGCAGGAGCGACGCACCCCGGCATCGGTGCGCCAGTGCTGACCGAAACGGCGATCGTGCTCTCGGCTCGCCTTGGAGTGGATGCCAGGACGCTGCTGGCTCGCTTCCTCGACGAGTCAGGGATCGAGGTGATCCCTTTCGGAGAGGCTCACTATGCGGCCGCCGTGGAGGCGTGGTTGCGGTTCGGGAAAGGCCGCCACCCGGCGCGGCTGAACCTGGGTGATTGCATGAGCTATGCATTGGCGAGAGCCGCTGACCAGCCGTTGCTGTGCGTGGGTGACGACTTCACCAAGACCGACCTTCCGCTCGTTTGAGCGCCTGTCCGAGGGCTGCAGGGTCAGTGCCACCGGGTTGTCACACTCGCGATCGACGCAGGTCCGCGTGCGCCATCAGCCCTCCCATCGAGATGGCGGCACGGACCCCTCCGCTGACACGATCACCGTGCAGCCGGTCAACGCCCTGAGGTCTTCGGCGTGGCCGATACGAAACCCTGGAATCTCGGTGATGGAAACCTGTTCTAACTGCATCTTGAACCCCCTCAGACGCTCGCAGCTCGAAGCACGGTCGGACGCGACGAGCCCCGACGAACCGGACCGTCTCCGGGACTCAGGCTAGCAGCCTCGCGCTCCGGTCTGCAGCCCTTCCGCATGACGCTGCACTGGTGTCACGTGCACACTTGAGCAGCCCCTCAGAAGCTTGACCCGGTATACGAATTGTATACAATCGCGTCCATGGTTACGGTACCTGCTCCCCCCGTCACGGTCCGCACCACTGCAGCAGACGCCGTCTACCGCGCGCTGAAACGCGAGATCATCACGCTCAGGCTGCAGCCGGGAGCGTCGCTCACCGAGCAGCAGCTGGCCGGAAGGTTCAACACCAGCCGCGTGCCGGTGCGAGAGGCCTGCCGACGGCTACAGCAGGAGGGGCTGCTCAACGCGATCCCGTACAAGGGGTACTTCGTCAGTCAGATCTCGCTCAAGGAGATCGACGACTGCTTCGACCTGCGCTCATCGTTGGAGGCGTTCTCGGTGGAGCGTGCGGTGGAGCGCGCCTCCGAGGAGGGCATCGGCCAGCTGTCCGAGCTCGCGCGCACCGAGTACACCTACCACGACTGGGACTCGTACGCCGACTTTCTCGAGCGCAACCTCGAGTTTCACCTGCAGCTGGCGATGTTGGCCAACAACGATCGGCTGGTCCACACCCTGCACGATCTGGTCTCGGCGATGCAGCGGTTCTTCTTTCTCGGCCTGGACCTGGGCGACTACGGCGGTGAGATGCGCTCCGAGCACGAGGAGCTCGTCGAGCTGCTGGTGGCCCGCAACCGACATGAGGCGGTCGCCTGCATGCGCGACCAGCTCGCGGCTTCCCGCGAGCGCGTGCTGCGAGCTGTGCTCCAGGGCCGGGTCGATCTTCCGATCCGCTAGACCACGAAGGAGGAGATCCCATGAGTGACTACGTCTACCTCGACAACGCGGCCACCAGCTTCCCGAAACCCCCGGAAGTGATCCAGTTCATGGCGGACTTCTACGCGACGAAGGGCGTCAACCCCGGCCGCACCGGATTCGACCTGGCGATGGAGGCCGAGGAGACGTTGCTGGAGGCGCGCCAGAGCCTGTGCGACTTCTTCGGCGGCACCGACCGCAACCGCCTGGTGTTCAGCTACAACGTCACCGACGCCCTGAACCTGGTGATCTCCAGCGTGCTCGAGCCTGGCGACCACGCCATCTCGACCTGGGTTGAGCACAACTCGGTCCTGCGGCCCCTCTACTACCACCAGGAGCGCGACGTGAACGTCGACTTTGTTCGGTTCGGCGCCGACGGCTACGTCGATCCGGACGACATCGCAGCTCGGATCCGCCCCAACACCAAGCTGGTGGTCATGAACCACGGCTCGAACGTGATCGGTACCGTCCAGCCGGTCGCCGAGGTGGGTGCGATCTGCCGCCAGAGGGGTGTCCTGTTCGTGGCCGACGTGGCCCAGACCGCCGGCATGCTGCCGATCGACGTCGACGCGATGAACATCGATATCGTCTGCTTCACCGGCCACAAGTCGCTCTACGGACCGTCCGGAACCGGCGGTATGTACATCGCCGAGCACGTCGACATCTGGCCGTGTCGCGCTGGAGGAACGGGGGTCAAGAGCGCGCTCAAGCAGCAGGTGAGCGAGTACCCGTGGCGGATGGAGTTCGGCACCGTCAACCTGATGGGCGTCGCCGGACTCCTCGCAGGTCAGCGCTGGATCGCCGAGCGCGGCGGCGTTGAAGCGATCTACGCTCACGAGATGGAGCTCGCACGAAGGCTGCGCGACGGCTTGGCGGCGATCGACAACGTGATCCTCTACTGCGCCGACATGTCCCACGACCACCTGCCGGTGTTCTCATTCAACATCGACGGGCTACCGGCGGAGCAGGTGGGCGCCATGCTCGACGTCGAGCACGAGGTCATCACCCGCACCGGCCTGCAGTGCGCCCCGCTGGTCCACGAGGGGATCGGCACCGCCGAGCAGCATGGCACGGTCCGCTTCTCGGTCGGTGCGTTCAACACCGACGAGCACGTGGACCGGGCGATCGCCGCCGTGGCCGACATCGCGGAGTACGCGAAGACTGCTCCGATCGCCAACGTGAGCGCAGCGCGCTAGCACGGGCCAGTCAGCGTCCATGCGCGGAGACTCAACCTGCGACGTCTCTGCCGGACATCGCTTCGCAACTCCGAAATAGTTTGCACGAAGCGCGAGTTCTTGCTACTGCGCCGCATTCGCAGAATCACAGTGCTGGTCGCGTGGGCTCGCCGCGCGGTCTCAGAAGCCGGTTGTGCAGCCCCTGTAGGAGTCCACAGTGCCCCACGTTCTTCCAGAGACCGATCCACGAGCCGGCGAGACCGGGCTTCGTGAGTCTCCCCGCTGCTCCACGTCGCCGCTTTCCGAGCTCAGCCGTGAGCACACCCAGACCATCAGGAGCGAGGGGTACCTACCCAATGATGAACCCGACCGGGCAGGTGAGACGATCTCCAGCTACCGCATCGAGCACCTCCTCGGCATGGGCGGCATGGGGTTCGTGTACCAGGCCGAGCAGCGAGCTCCCCGTCGGGCCGTCGCTCTCAAGGTCATGCGCCACGGACACCGGGTCGATGAGGTGCACGCTCGCCTGTTCCAACGCGAGGCGGAAACGCTGGCACGGCTGCGGCACCCGAACATCGCTGCGATCTATGAGTCAGGCCACACCGAGGACGGACGCGACTTCTTCGCCATGGAGCTCGTGGAAGGCCAGACCCTCGATGCCTGGCTGGATGCGGGTCACGCCACGAGCACCGTAGCCCGTCTCCGGCTCTTCCAGGCGATCTGCAAGCCGGTCCACTACGCCCACCAGCGCGGCGTGATCCATCACGACCTCAAGCCGAAGAACATCATGATCCTGGAGGATCCGTCAGCGACAGGTGACGACCACCACCTGGCCGCGCCGGTGGTGAAGATCCTGGACTTCGGACTCGCCCGCGTCACCGACCCAGATCTTCACAGTGCCGATGACGAGCGCGCCACGCCCGCCGTTGTCGGCACCCTGCCGTACATGAGCCCAGAGCAGGCACGGGCGGACCTGGATGCCATCGATCTCCGTACCGACGTGTACTCGCTAGGCGTCATCCTCTATGAGCTCCTGACCGGAAAACGTCCGTACGTTCTCGATACCTCGCTGTCCTCTGCTGTCGAGACGATCTGCACTGCCGAGCCGCAACTGATGCTCGAGCGCTCCAATCCTTCGAGGCTGGTCGACCGGGAGCTCCAGGCGATTGTCTGCACGGCACTGGCAAAGGACCCTGATCAGCGGTACGGCACAGTAGCGGCACTCGACGACGATATTGAACGCTACCTGAGCTCACTACCGATTGCCGCGTACGGAACGTCGCGCCGCTACCGGCTCGGCAAGTTGGTCCGCCGCAATAGGCTCTGGCTGATCACCGCAGCTGTCCTGACCTTCGCACTCGTGGCCGGCATCGCTGGCACGACAACGGGTCTGCTTCGTGCCCGACTCGCCGAGCAGATGGCCAGAGAGGAGGCGGAAACCTCGCAACGGGTCTCTAGCTTCCTCGCCGACATCCTGGCCTCGGTCGACGCCGAAGCACTGGGCCAGGTGCTGGTGTCCGAGCTCGAAGCCGGCGTCGTGAAAGCGAGCGAGCAACCTGGCGCGCCGGAAGGCTCGCAGCTCGCACTCGAGACCCTGCGCTCGATCTCTGGCGAGCTCAACGCGACCGACATCGGCCGCTCGGTGCTCGATGCGGCGATCCTCTCGCGCGCAGGCAGCCAGATCGAAGCGCGCTTCTCCGCCGAGCCGGTGCTCGCGGCCGAGCTCCACCACACGCTCGCGGAGACCTACGAAAGGCTCGGCCTGCACGTAGCCGCACTCGCCCACGCCGAACGAGCCGTAGCAACCCGTGCTCAGAGCCTCGGTCCCGAGGCACCGGAGACCCTGCGCTCGCAGGCTCTTCTCGGCACTCTGTTCTACCGAGATGCGCGCTACGACCCCGCCGAGGAGCTGCTCTCGACGACCTGGCAAGCCCAACGTCGGACGATCGGCGAGGACCATCCCGACACCCTGCGAACGGCGTTGAGCAGAGCGTGGGTGATGATCGCGAACGGGCAGCTTGCCCCCGCGGAGACCTTGCTCGAGACGACCCTCGCGTACCAGCGCCGCGTGCTCGGCGACACGCACCGCGACACCATGTCGACCATGAACAGCCTCGCCGTGGTGCACACGAACCGTGGTCATTACGGGGAGGCAGAGGCCCTCCACAGCGCGCTCCTCGAGCTGCGAACACGGATACTCGGTCCGACCGACACCGACACCCTCAAGTCGATGACGAACCTGGCGGTCGTGTGCTACTACCAGCAACGACTGGACGACGCTGCGAACCTCTTCTCCGACGTCCTGGGGATCCAACGCCAACAGCTCGGGCCGACGCATCCAAGCACCCTCGCCACTGCCAATAACCTCGCAGTGATCTACCAGCAGCAGGAACGGTACGCCGAGGCCGAGAAGCTCCATCGCTGGACCTTGCAGGAGAAGCGAAGGGCTCTCGGCGACGACCACGCGGAGACTCTGTCGTCGCTGTACAACCTGGCGATCGTGTACACCGCGCAGCATCGCTTCGACGCGGCCGAGGCGGCACATCAACAGGTGTTCGAGAACCGTCGCCGAACCCTTGGACCCAGTCACCCGCAAACCCTCACGGCCTTGAGCGCCCTTGCAGGCTTGGCGGCACTCCAGGGCGACACCGCCCTCGCCCTCCGCCGCCTCGAGATCGCCGTTGAAGGCGGTTACGCCGACACGGACACCTTGACCACCGACGCGGACTTCGAGTCCCTACGTCGCGATCCTCAGTTCGTGACACTCATCGAGCGCGCTCGGAGCAACGGCGAGAGCTGAGCGGCGATGGGGCCGAAAGCTCCCGAGCATCCATGCGGTTGCGATCCACGGTCGCGTCGGAGCTCAAAGATCGAGGAGAATGCGAAGAGAGTCCTCCGCACGGGCCATCGTTGTCGCCGAGACCTGACCCCACCTCGTCACCAGCCGCTCCCGTGCTACCGAGCGAATCGCCTCGCAGAGGATGGCGCTGGGCCGATCCACGCCGCCTTCTGGCGGCTGCACAACGACCCACGACGGGAAGGGACGGATCTTCGACGTCATCGGCAGCACCAGGGCCAGCTCAGCAGGACCGTGGTTGAAGGCATCCACCGAAACCACCAGGACCGGTCGCCGGCCAGCCTGCTCGTGACCTCGGATCGGGCTGAGATCCGCAAGCCACACGTCGCCTCGGGACGGCGCCACCACAGCCGTCAGATCTCCTCGAGCCCATCGCCAAGGGTCACATCCCACTCGGCAAGCTCCTGCCGAAGCTCATCCCGAGCTTCCGGGTCTGATCGGAGGTCGGCGTAGGCTGCATTCAGCTGCTCGAGGAACAGCTGCCTGCGGTACGCCTCGAGGGCCTTGTCGAGCACCTCTCCCATGCCGGTTCCGTCTGCGTCGGCCAGCCTTCGAAGTCGGTCCCGCGTCTGTCGCGCCACACGGATCGTGGTGGTGTCACTCATACGTAGACCATACAGGCTACACGATAGCACACGATGAGCTCTGCAGCCGGAAGACCGCCGCTGTGCCGTCCTCTACATCCGCGGAATCTCTCCGGTGAGCAACAGCTCCGGGTCGACCCGGGCACCGTGCCAGCGCAACCCGAAGTGGAGGTGCGGACCCGTCGAGCGGCCGGTGGAGCCGACCTTGCCAACGACCTCGCCCCGCTCCACCTCCTGGCCGGTCTCGACATCCACCTCGCTGAGATGGAAGTACATGGAGATCAACCCGCCGCCGTGGTCGACGAACACGCTCCGGCCAGAGAAGAAGAAGTCGCCGGTGAGCACCACCTCGCCGTCCCCTGCGGCCAGCACCGGAGTTCCCGCCGGCACCCCGTAGTCGGCGCCCGAGTGCGGTGAGCGCGGCTCGTTGTTGAAGATCCGGCGCGCCCCGAACCGCCCGCCCTCCGGGAGGTCCTCGAGCGGAGCGGCCAGCGGCAGCTCGAACCGCGGCGGCGTCTCACGCTCCCACAGCGCCCGAATCTGCTGCTGCTCGCGGCGCACCCGCTGCAACGCCTCCTCCGACAGGTGCACCTTCTCCTCGGACACGGTCAGGCGCTGCGTCGGGTACGGGTACGCACCCACCCGGAGCTCGGTCACCTCCCACCCGCTCGGACGGACCAACGCCACCTCTGTCGTTCCCGTCCGTTCCAGGTCCACAGGGAAGTAGCAGATCCCGTCGATCGGGGTCCACCGGCGGCCCTCCGAGGCGCACGCGCTGATCTCCTCAGCCGGCCACGCCACCACCCCGCCGGGACGGACCTCGATCGGCTCAGCCCCGGATGCCACTGCAGCCATCCCCCCAGCCAACATCACGAGCAGAAGCGTTCTCCATGTCGCCATCCCGTCACCTCCCCGTGCTCCGATCCTCGAGCAGCGGCCGGGCCCAGGGTACCATCGGTGGCCACAGCCAGACGACGATCCGTCGTCTCGCATACCATCCATACGCGGCAGGCTGCCCGACCCCGGTCCAGGCTCCGGTCCCCACCCCAAGTACCGACAGGCTGCGGCCGCGTTGGGGGCCCTCCGATACCCAGCGGATCGATCGGCCGGTGGTTCACGGTCTGGACCGTGCGCGTCCTTCGTTGAGGGATGAGCGTGTCGCAGCCGCCGCGGCAACATCACACGCCATCGCCGCCGTTCAGCAAGCTAGGGCTCGACGCGGTCAATCCGAAGGACGGCTCGACCGTTGAGGCAATCAACCTGATCTCGCCGATGATGTCGTTCTTCGCACTGATCGTGGCCTTCGTTCAGCGCTAAGACGAAAAAGCGGGCATCGGCATGGTCATCGCGACCATGCTCCCCTACTCGATCGCCTTCCTGGCGGTGTGGATGGTGCTCCTGTCCATCTGGCTCCTGATCGGAATCCCGCTCGGTCCTGGAGACGGGCTGTACCTCGCGCAGTAGTCACCGAACGCCCAAGACCTCGAGCATGATCCGGCGGCGGCGCTGCTCGAGCTCCGTCGGCACGTGCGCCGAGCACCTGAGGCCGCGCTCCGCGAGCATCGCGAACGGCGTCTGCGCCCGCGACCGTTCGAGTACCGACACTGCGTCGCGCGCACGTCCAGCGTCAAGAGCTCGTCAGCGCAGGCAGACCACGCCGTGACGGCCGAGATAGATGCCGAGCTCGCCACCAGTTGGCGCTAGACTCAGCTCAAGAGCAGGCTAGACCGGACGGAGCCCGAGGTGGAGCGCGAGGGCCTCATCGAGTTCGGTGAGAGCCTCGTCCGCCACTGACCCCAACGAGCCGACTATCCGGCGGCGGTCGTAGGTCATGACCAGCGACGCGTTCGCGAGCCGCGCCTCGGTCATGTCGGATCGTGGGGCGGTGAGATCCACCATGTAGAAACGAGCTGCGCGCTCCTCGGTCCATCGCTGCGTCGGGACCACGGTCACGGCGGCGGCAAACTGGTTTGCCAGGTCGTTGGAGACGACGACACAGGTGCGCGTCTTCTTTGGCTCCACGCCGACCGACGGATCGCAGCTGACCCAGACGACGTCACCCCGACGCAGCTCAGTCATCGGGCAGCTCGACTTGCGCTGTCTCGATCTGTGCGATCAGGGAAGCGTCGTCCTCTCGCCCCAGTGCGTAGTCCCGTGCCAGCCTGCGGCGGCGTGTGAGCCGCTCCAGCCTGTCCAGGGCGTCGATCAGAAGCTCCCGGGCGACCGCGGAACGAGCCTTGCCCGTGCCCTTCGCGTGCCGTTCGAGCCGATTGAACGTATCGTCATCAAGTGTCAAGTTGACTCGCGTCATGACACTGATGATAGCACATCCTGAAGGGTTATGCGGCGACACAGCTGACGTGGTCGTTGACGTGCTCCAGGTGGCAGACCTCAAGTGCTCCGCCACGCGGACCCCCGTGCTCGAGGCCAACACCAAGCCTCCGACCTACGCCATCGGAGGCCTGACGAGCTTCTTCGGCGGGACCGACAGGTCCGACGGTCAACGACGCCAGGCTCGATGATGACAGCGATCAGCTTCATCTCAGCGCGGCACCCACACAGCGGCGGGTCGACCTCGCAGGTCCGGCGGATCAGCTACGCCGACGCGCGACGTTGAGCGCACCGTTCGGCTCCCACGGCCCATCAGCTACCACCGGCTCTCGAAGCGAACGCCGAGCACCAAGGCGTCGTCGCCGTCACCGCCTGGATCCATCACCAGCTGAAGATCCGGCTTGACCACGAGCCAGGGGAGCAGAGGCGTGGAGTAAAACACCTCGACGACCGTTTCACGGAGCGTCCTCGAGGCAGCTGCAACCTGAGCACTGCTCGCCGTCACCTCCACGGGAACATCATGGACGGCCGCACGGGCGAAGCCGATCCCGAAGCGGTCGTCCGGACGTGCCCGCAGGAACCCCTCGAGCATGAGGCCCGCTCCGACATAGCTGGCGATGCCAGTCGCCTCGCCATCCCCAGCGCCTCCCTGGAGAAAACCGTGCAGCGCGGCGCCGTCACGCCGCCACAGCTCCTGGTCCGCGATCAGGTAGATGCCCGACGACGCTTCGGTGACCGGGTCCGCTGCGCCCGCCACGTCCTCGGTGCGCGCGACGTTGCTGTGGTGCCACACGCCGAGCTGGTAGGTTCCGGGGAGCACCGCTTCGCCGCCGGTCCGCACCGCCACCTGAGCTGCGGCGACCTCGCCACCTTGGCCGTCAAACGCCGTCTGGAAGCAGTCGCTCCCCGTTGCGGAGGCGCCGTCCCAGAGCCCGGCACCGATCTCCACGCGCGATCCGAGCGGGACGAACGCGGACACGCCCAGCGCCGGCGCCGGGTAGGTCGGCAGCGGCACCGTCGGCACCAGGCCGAACGACGAGTTCACCAGCTCAGCAGCACCGTCGGAGACCACGAAGTCGGCGTTGGCGTCCTGTCGACCCACCTTGAGTCGGGCCGTTCCGACACGCTGCTCCAGGTAGTACTCGGACACCTGTGTGAGCTCCGGGGCATCGATGTTCGACACGGTCTGCAGATCGCCCAGGCACTCCTCTGTCAGGGAGCGACCACGCGCGCTCTGCAGCAGCACAACGAGCTGCCCACCATCCCACCAGCCAGCGGCCCCGGTATCCACTATGAGGCTCAGGTCCGTGAGACCCGCGTAGCGAGCCGTCTCGGAGCTCGCTGCACCGCCATCGACGAGCCCGAGACCCTCATCGGTGGAGACGATCTCGAGCGCGATCCCCTGCTCCTCGAGCCAGGGTCGCAGGCCCCCGAGGTCGCCGAGGAGCCGATCGCGCTGCCACCACGGCGCGGCATCCGACGTGCGATCCAGCTCCTCCTCTGAAGCCAGCCGGAGCTCCGTATCTGGCTCGTTCGCAGCCACCGGCATACCCCAACATGCTGCGATCAGGACACACCCCACACAGACACGAGTCATAGCTCGATCGATCATGACGCCTCCCTGTCGTCTCTCTCAGGACGTGCTCAGAACCCGATCAGACTCCCCACCTGATACGCGGCCACCGTCACAATCCAGGCGATCACCGTCAGCCCGACGAACTGCAGGATCGCCCACGACCAGTGGCCGCTCTCCCTCGCCACCACCGCCACAGTGGCCATGCACGGCGTCGCGATCAGCGCGAAGATCATCACACAGAGACCCGTGAGCGGCGTGTACGACCTCTTCAGCTTGCTGCGAAGTGTCGACGTCCCGGAGTCCTCGGCATCGGTCACCGACATGACGATGCCCATCTGCGCGACGAACACCTCCTTGGCGGCAAAGGCGCCCACCAACGCCGTCCCGATCTTCCAGTCGAAGCCCATCGGCTCGAGCACCGGCCCCATCGCCCGGCCGAGCCGACCGGCGGCGGAGTGGGCGACCTCGGCAGCCTCGATGCTTCCGTACGCCTCCACGGCTGCGGCCAGCTCGGCTGCCGAGTCGGGCTCGTACTTCGGGAACGTGGTCAGGGCCCACATGACGATGGAGATACCGAGGATGATCGTCCCGGCCTTCTTGACGTAGATCCACGCACGCTCGGCGGCGTGGATGCCCACGCTGCGCAGCGTGGGCAGATGGTACGGGGGAAGCTCCATGATGAACGGCAGCCCCCGGCCCGCAAACAGCGTCTTCCTCAGCAGCCAGGCAAGGGCCATCGCCAGCACGACGCCGAGGACGTAGATGCTCCACAGCACCGTCGCCTGCCACTGCACCGCGAAGAACGACGGGATGATCAGCGCGTAGATCGGGAGTCGGGCCCCGCAGCTCATCAACGGGATCACCAGCATGGTGGCGAGACGGGCCCGCCGGCTCTCGATGGTACGGGTCGCCATGATCGCCGGAACGGAGCAGCCGAAGCCGAGCAGCATTGGGATGAAGCTCTTGCCGTGGAGCCCGACCGCGCGCATGAAGCGATCCATCAGGAACGCAGCGCGCGCCATGTAGCCGGAGTCCTCGAGGAGCGAGATGGCCAGGAACAGCAGCACGATGTTCGGCAGGAACACCAGCACGCCACCGACGCCGCCGATCACCCCGTCGACGACCAGCGACCGGAGCACCGGAGCCGAGGCCTCGGGCCACGCCCCACCGATCCCAGCTCCCAGCGCGCCGATCGCGGTCTCGATCCACCCGGCGATCGGGTCGGCCACCGAAAAGGTCAGGAAGAACACGCCGTACATCGCCAGCAGAAAGATCGGCAGCCCGAGCAGCCGGTTCACCAGCACCGCGTCCACGGCCTTGGTAACGTCTATGCTGGCGCCACGCAGCTGCCGCCGCACCTGCTGCGCCAGACCGATCGCGGCGCCGTGACGGCGCTCGGCGATCACCACATCCACCGGCGTCCCGGTCCGGCTCTCGATCCGCTCGATGGCCTTCGTACACACCTCGCGAACGCCCTCGGGCACGGCCTCCGAGCAGCAGTCGGCCGACTCGAGCATCGCAATCGCGCGCCGGCGTTCGCCCCGGACCGGCTCTGACGCCATGCGCAGCAGCCCCTGAAGACGCTCGATCTCGGGCTCCACGTCCAGGCCGTAGTCCACCTTGAGCTCCGGACCATCCGCCGGGAACGCAACCCGCTCACGGATCGCCTGGAGCAGGTCATCGATCCCCCGGCTCCTGCGCCCCACCGTCTCGACCACCGGCACCCGCAGCAGCTTGGAAAGCGCCGCAGCATCGATCCGGTACCCCTGCGACCGAGCTACATCGACCATGTTGAGGGCCACGACAACCGGAAGCTCCGCCTCGATGAGCTGGATCGCCAGGTAGAGGTGACGCTCCAGCTTCGACGCATCCACCACGCAGACGACCACATCCGGCGGCGAGCCGGCGTCGGTCAGCACCTGCTGCGCGACGTGCTCCTCTGCAGAGATACTGGTGAGAGAGTACGTTCCCGGGAGATCGACAAACAGCAGATCGAGGTCCCCGTACCGCCGGAACCCCTGCTTGCGCTCCACCGTCACGCCGGGGTAGTTGCCCACGTGCTGACGGGCGCCGGCGAGACCGTTGAACAGCGAGGTCTTGCCGCTGTTCGGGATCCCTGCGAGGGCGACCACCTTGGGGCGCTCGTTCACAACCGGGAGCTGGACGACTGTGGCTGTTGTTGGCACCACCGACGTTCTCCTCTCAACCCTGCGGGACCACTGCCACGGACGCCGCTTCCTCGCGGCGCAGCGACAGGTGTGTCCCGTGGAGCACGATCACCATCGGGTCACCGAGCGGCGCGACCCGTTCGACGAAGATCTCGGTCCCTGCCGCCAGGCCCAGGTCGAGCAGGCGCTTGCGAAGCCGACGCTCCGCTTCCACACGCACGACCGTGACGCGGCTGCCGGGACGGATGTCAGCGAGGCGTCGCGTCGCCTCGCTGGATCGCTTTCCGCCCGCGAGCGGCAACGGGGCTCGAGCCGCCTCCGTGCCCGCCGACACCGCAAGCTGACACACGCCGTGACACTCCAGATCGCAGTTTGACTCCAGGTGCTTCCGGAAGCCGTCGATGAGCCCGGGACCGCCGTACGGACAGCGCTCGACGAAGTCGAGAAAGCGCACCAGGCGATCGAGAAGCTCCTTCGGGATCGCATGCTCCATCCGGCACGCCGACGTCTCGGCCAGCTGCTCGTCCACCGCCAGCACCTCCACGAAGAACCTCCGGATCGCCTCGTGCCGTTCGACGACGTCCTTGGCCAGCGCCTCGCCTTCATCGCTCAGCGTCACCAGCCCGTAGGGAGCGTAATCGACCAGGTTCCGCGCCGCCAGGTTCTTCAGCGCCCAGGTCACCGACGAGTTGCCGACCTGCAACCGCTGTGAGATGTCCTTCGGACGGGCAGCTCGCTTCTCTTTGATGATGTGATAGATCGCTTCCAGGTAGTCCTCGAGGCTCTCGCTCAGAGTGGCTTCTGACATCGCGCCCTCCGAGGATCATTGTACTGATGAAAAAAGTTTCGTCAAGGCGAAACATTGACGATGCGACGAAAGATCTCGCGAGGACCACCGGTCTGTCGAGGTCGCATCTCGTTGGTGTCGGCGGCTCAAGCTTCCCGCATCTTCGAAAACTCGAAGCATGATCGCCGGAGGCCGGATGGCCGGGATCCGGCTGTCGGGGTCGGGTCCGGGGCCAGGCTGTGGCGTCGTTGCTCCTGCGAGTGAGACTGGGTGGGTGGGGGAGCTCATACCGATACCCAATACCTTAACGCTACGCGGGCGCGGGCCGGCACCATCGGAGCATCATTTTGGTTGCGGCCCGCGGCCGCGTTATCGGCTGATCCGTTCGAGCTGCCACCTTCGGTACGGCGACCAGTTGGGCTCGCCGACCCAGAGCTCGAAGCCAGCGATCGTGCCGCTGTCGTCCCGCTCGTAGGTGGCCTGACCCTCGACCTCGAAGATCTCGAACAGCTCCTGCTCCGGCTCGGTGGGGATCAGCTGGAGCTGGAGGCTCCCGAGCTCGAGCACGAGGTTCTGGCCGCTCCGTGAAAGGACCACCGCAGCTTCACCCAGAGAGTACTCACCGGCGTACTCCTCCAAGAGCTCGTCAGCGACCTCAGCGCTCGTGATCGGCTCCGGGCGCGGGACCGGCCAGCCGAGGAGCTCCGCCGACGTTCGCTCGATCTCGGCCCACAGCAGCCAGCCGTTCTCACCGTTGGTCATCACCGCCACGCCCTCGCCGCGCTCGGGGTACGCCAGTACGTGGCAGTGCCACCCGCGGGTCGCCCCACCGTGACTGAAACGGAGATCTTCGCCTTCCCCGAGCACTCGGAAGCCGAGCCCGAAGCTCCAGAAGTGGGTCTCGAGCATCTGCCGGGCCAGATCCTGGGTAATGATGGTCTCCGAGGCCCCACGGTACGCGCGCATCAGCTCGATGAGCAGCGTCGCGAGATCCTCGGGCGTCGTCCATAGCCCACCGGCGGCGGACTCGACGTGGATCGGACCCAGATGGGATAGCGGCTCACCGTTCATATGTCCGCTCGCGGCCCGCTGCTTGTCGACGGACGACAGCGGCGCGTACATGCTGCTGGTCATACCGAGGGGCTCGAACACCTGCTCGTTCATCACGTCTGCAAACGACTTTCCGGTGACCTCCTGCATGGCCTGCTGGACCACCAGGTACCCGCCCCCGGAGTAGCGAAACTCCGTCCCTGGCTGAACCACCACACGCACGGCCGGCGAGCGTGCCGGTGGCTGCCTCGAAACGTGATGCGAAGCCCGTGAGGTCGATTTCGGTTCTCTCCTCGTCGAGCCGGCGCCCGTCAAACAGCGTTGCGGTAGGGTGGCGAACAGAATCGGCAATCTCATCAACGTTCTTTGCCCACCACGGCAGGTCGTGGACATCCAGATGTGTCCACCGGGCTTCGGCAACCGATCGGACCCAATCGAGATTCTCTTCGGCGGGGCTTTCCAAATGTGAACGTGGCACCTGTCTACCCGTAGATCATCGTCAGCGTTGCATCGATGTCGTCCCGGTCGACGTCACCGTCGTCGTCGGCGTCGGCGCCGGGACAGGCGCTCTCCGACCCGGTGATGTCCGCAACCAGCGCGGCGAGATCGTCGGCCTCGAGGACTCCGTCGCAGTCCGCGTCGCCCAACAGCTCGACCGCCACCACGTTCAACCGCCGCACCCACTCCGGAGCGGGTCGCCGTCTCAGGTTCGTCTCTGCCTCGTCCCGAGCTAGCACGGAGAGGAGGGAGTTGGACAGCACCACCTCAAGGGCGCTCGCAACGTCCGCCGCATCGCTCTCGAGCGTCACGGTGAGCGCCAGCTGGGCCACCGACGGCGTTTGGACATCGGGCGGAGCCGGAAGCTCGTTGTCGCCACCGTCCACCGACAGCACCACGGGGCCGAAGCCATCCGGGTCGACGACCTCGGCAAGGACACTGGATCCGCCGTCGATGCGCGTCAACCGCACGCGCTGCAGCAACGCGTCAAGCTGATCGCCTTGGAGGGGGCTACCGTCGAGCTCGCGAAAGCTGACCCTGACCTGGTCCAGCACGGCGCGCAGGTCTCCGGGCCGACCCAGGTGCTCGAGAACGATGTCGGCGACAACGGCAGCCGAGCCCTCCTCGATCTCGATTGGCGAAGCTGCAAGCGCCTCGAAGCTGTACTGCCCGTCGAGGGTCTCGGCCAGGGTCATTCCGGTGTTGCCACCGACGGCGTCGGGGTAGCCGTCCCCCGAGAGGTCCGCGACCGCCAGGGTGGACGCCGTCATGCCGCCGAGGGGACGGGCGCCAGTGGGAAACGGGTCAATGGCGCTCCCAGGGTTGAGGGCGTACGCCGACGCCGCCGGGCTCGCCCCAACCAGGTCGAGGTCGCCATCGAGATCGAGGTCCACCGCCGCCAGCTGCTGCATGTCGGGGGCGAACGGGGTCGAGGTCTCGGCCCAGCCGCCGCCGCGGCCGTCGTTGGACCAGAACAGCAGCTCTCCGGTGCTCGGCCGGTAGCCACCGACGTCCACGTCGCCGTCGTTGTCGAAGTCCGCGGCGACAACCAGCGGCGAGCCGAACTCGGACACGGTTGACTGCGTGAAGGCGATGTCCACCACCCGGCTGTAGGCGGTCACCGCACCGTCGGCCGCGATGACGATCTCCACCGCTCCGTCACCGTCCAGGTCGGAAATGGTCATGTCCCTCCAGTCCGAGATCGAGGTGTCGACCGGGTTTCCGAACCAGCTCGTGCCGGCCCCTACGTTGCGCCACCAGCGCACGTCACCGAGGCCGGCGTCGTAGCCCACCACGTCGAGCTGGCCATCCCCGTCGAGGTCGACCACCGCCAGGTCCTCGACCGCCGCCGAGCTGTCGATGGTGTTCCGCGCCAGCAGGCTGCCGAAACCGATGTTCTCCAGCCACTCGAGGCCGGCGTCGACGCCGACCACCACGTCGGTGTCGCCGATCGCGAGATCATGGGGCTCACCGTGAGGCAGCTGCCAGCCCGGCATTCTCTGCCAGCCGGACCCCTGGTTGTCCCACAGACCGATCTCGCGGTGCTGCTGGCTGCCGGCGACCACGTCGAGGTCACCGTCCATGTCCCAGTCGACGAGCGCGACAGTCGTGGCTTCCTCGAGATCTGCAATGAGCTGGGGTGGATCGACCGGAATCGATGCTCCCGCGCTCGCGGCGAGCAGAAGGCACAGGGTGGCAAGACGGATGAGTACCGCGCAAGAGGTTTGGATCGTCATGTCGGCCTCCAATCAGTCCGGTCGCCGGCCGTAGCCGGCGCCG
Organism: uncultured Thermoanaerobaculia bacterium; assembly: GCA_964512045.1. Taxonomy (GTDB): domain Bacteria; phylum Acidobacteriota; class Thermoanaerobaculia; order Thermoanaerobaculales; family Sulfomarinibacteraceae; genus CAZEJK01. The sequence continues at coordinate 6,356 of CAZEJK010000025.1, read as the reverse complement.
GCCCTTACTTTGAGAGACGCATTCCGGGCCCGAAATCCGTCAACCGCAGGGAGGGTCTCGAAGCACAGCCCAGAGTGCCGGGCTTGAGCAGCTCAAAGCTCCGTATCTTCGAGAGCTCGAAGATGCGCCAGGAACCGGATGGCCGGGATCGTGCTGCCGGGCTCGGGGCCGGAGCCAGGACCGTCCCGTCCTCCAACAGCTCGGACGCATGGTACGCGCGCGAGTTCAGCGGTTGACCGGTCACCGACCACGAGTCGGTTGTCGGATCGAACAGCTCGGCTGCGACCTCGCTGGTGTACGCATTGCCAGCCATCAGCACTCGGCCGTCACCGCGCTTCGTCTAGGTCGCTCCATCGACCACGCCGTGAGCGGACCCGCTGGCCTTCCACGAGTCGCTGGCGGGGTCGTACAGCTCGGCCGGACCGCCGCTTCCAGCGACGAGAACGCGGCCGTCATCGAGGACCACTGCGTCGAACGCCCACCGGGACGATGCCATCGGAGCTCGCTCACGCCACTGCCAGCAGCGCTCGTCCTCACACACCAGGACACTCCCTGAACGCGGGCAGCTGGCGTCCCCGAGGTCCGCCTGAAAGCTCCATGCGTACTCGCCGACGCCGCCGTACAGGTGCTGCCAGAGGGTCGCCGAGCGCGTGCTGCCGTCACCGGCAGCCCAGCTCGACGAGGGCACGCCGGTGCAGTTCGCCGTGGTGACCTCCGACCAGAGTCGCACCGGCTGCCCAGGCCAGGCGGTCGTCGGCACAGCGGCCGAGCACAGCAGCGCGCACCCGGAGCCGACGTCCACCGTGGCGGACCAGAGCTGCGACTCCCGCGCAACGTCGCTCACAACGATGTTCGTCGGTGCTCCGTCATAGCGGTGCGATGACGGCGTTGTCTCCGCCGAAAGCTCGTCGCCAGCTGTGTAGAAGTCGTCTGCATCTGCGGAGGCGAGCATGCCTTCGATCTCCTCCCGGCCGTCGGCCTCCATCAGGCGGAGCAGCTTGTGCTCGGTGTAGGACTTGTCGAAGGCGAACCTGCCGAACTCGCCCAGCGTCGAGTCCACGTGCCAGATGAGCAGGCCGTCCGTCGGCAGCTCGGCGTCGTTGTTGGCACGCCGCCGGTGCTGGCGCTGGGCTGCGGAGGTGATCGGAGCTCAGCAGTTCTTCATCCTCCAGGAGTGGTCGCGTGCGGCGGACCGCCACTGCTGTCGGCGTCGCGCACGAGCCGCACGAAGTTGAACACACGCTGGATGTCGCCCTGGGGACCGTAGCCCCAGCGCGGGGACTCGTCCTTGCTGCCGGTCTTCGGGTCGCTGCGCTGGCAGCCGGCGCCGTGAATGTCGACAAACGCCCCGTTCATGAAGCCCAGGCCGCGACCGAACGCCACATACACCGCCGAGCTCGCCGAGCCGTTGGCACGCTCGTGGGTCGTGCCCGTCCAGAAGAACGGGTAGTTTACGGCACCGTGCTCGTTGGTGATCGGCGTGATGTCGAACACCGGATCGATCGCCGCTGATCCAGTAGTGCCCGGTGAGCGGGAGTAGTCCACGAGCCTGTCGTGGAGGCCTTCTTGAAAGAAACACACTATCCCTGTGGTCCATGGTTGCGCTTTACTTTGGTGAGAGTGAAGGTATGCCGAGGCTAGGGCACCCTATGTGATTCAGCGCTACCACGGTGTCAGTCTTTACTACGCACCTTGGTAATGATAGAATCGCAAGGTAAAGGACGTCTTCTTTTGGAGGGAAGGTGACTCGATGGCCATCCAAAGCACCTCGAAGATCTCCGCCAAGGGCCAGATCACGCTCCCAAGAGCGGTCCGCGACGTGCTGGGCAGCGACCTGGTGCGGATCGTGGTGGAAGGTGAGGTCGTTCGGCTCGAGCCGGTTCCGGTATTGGCCGGCAGGCTGAAGCGGTTTGCGAACCAGAAGGTGGGCGAAGCCGATGTGAAGGACCAGGCGTGGTCGGAGGCGATGCATGACAAGTACCGTCGTGATTGATGCCAATGCGGTTCTGCGCTACCTGCTCGACGATCATGCAGACCACTCCGAGCAAGCTCGACAGGTCTTTGCGAGGTTGAGGACGGGCGAGCTCAGGGGGCTCATGACAGAGGGTGTGCTCATCGAGTGCGTCTACGTGTTGCTTAAGGTCTACTCGGTTCCCAGGGCGGAGATCGCTGAGACGTTGAGCGGTCTTTTCGCCTACCGGGGGTTGTTTGCGGACCAGGAAGAAGTGCTGCGTGAAGGTCTGAGGTTGTTTTCCGGCAGGAACGTGGACATCGTCGATGCAATCGTCCACGTTACCGCCCAACAACGCGGGTGGGAGGTCTTCTCGTTCGACAAGGACTTCGGCAGGCTTGGTTGAACCCTACTTTGGCAGGGCGTACGAAGCGCCGTTTCTCCACCGCCGCCAGCCTTCGGGCCTCCTGGAAAAGCCGACGGGCTGTTCCGCCAAATGAAAGGCAGAGAAGTGCACCGCTCTCCCTCGGTAGCGAGCCAGCTCGCCGTTCGGGTCGATTCTTCGAGAGACGGAGTGTGCGAATCGGAACCCGTCACATCGGGAATCGCGAATCGGCCTGGGCGGGAAGACGGGCACGTACCATGCGTTGTTTCCTCTGCAGGGCAGGAACGACAGCGGAGGCGGAGCGAAATGGGCGAAGAGAAGATCACGGCGCTCATCGGTCACCTGGCCGAAGGGAGGCCGGGAGCTGATGAGCGGCTCGCGGCTGCGGTGGTGGAGCGGTTGGAACGGATCGCAGGCCGCGAGATGGCGCGTCGGAACAACGGACGGCTCGATGGGTTGACCCTCGAGCCCCGGGTGCTCGCGCACGACGCACTCCTGAAGCTTCTGGAGCTGCCGATCCCATTCGAGAACCGGCGTCACCTGTTCGCCTACGCCACGCAGATCATCGTGCGCGCGACGATCGACTACCAACGCCGGCGTCAGGCGCAGCGGCGCGGAGGCGACTACGTGCGTGTCACGTTCGCCCAGGCCGGAGAGGAGTCAGTGGTCGATGTGGAGCAGATGCCTCCGATCCTCGACGAGCTCGAGCAGCTCGATCCGCGTCAGGCGGAGGTGGTTCGCCTGCGTGTCTTCTGGGGTGCCACCATGGATCAGATCGCCGACGTCCTCGGCGTGTCCACCTCCAGCGTCGAGCGCGATTGGCGGTTCGCCCGCCGCTGGCTGGCGACTCGTCTGCGCCCTGGAGCCTCCCGATGAGCGACTCGAGCCGCCGGCGGTTCGCCCGTCTTCAAGAGCTGTTCCATGAGCTGGTCGATCTCGATCCAGGCGAGCGCCGGACACGTCTCGACGCGATCCTCCAGCGCGACCCAACGCTGCACGGTGAGCTGACAGAGCTGCTGAGCGACGGTGAGGACGGAGCTCGGACCGCTCGCGAGCAGGCGCTCGACGAGCTGGCCGACACACCGCTCGTCCGCCACGATGGCGAGCTTGGGCAGCGGATCGGTCCGTACCGGATCACCGGCGTGCTCGGCGAAGGCGGGATGGGGCGAGTGTTCGCCGCCGAGCAGACCGAGCCGCTCCGGCGGCGTGTCGCCATCAAGGTGATGCGGTCGGCCGGGAGCGACTCGCGTGAGATCGTGGGTCGGTTCCGAGCCGAGCAGCAGGCGCTGGCGGTCATGGACCATCCGAACATCGCACGTATGCTCGATGCCGGCGTCACCGAGTCCGGTCAGCCGTGGTTCGCGATGGAGCTGGTGGATGGCGTGCCGATTACGCGCTGGGCGCGGGAGCAGCAGCTGGACCTCGATCAGAGGATCCAGCTGTTCGTGCTGGTGTGCGAGGCGGTGCAGCACGCCCATCTCAAAGGCGCCGTGCATCGCGACGTGAAGCCGTCGAACATTCTCGTCACACGGGAAGAGGGCGGCGAACCGGTGGTCAAGGTGATCGACTTCGGGATCGCCAAGGCGATCGACCGGCCGCTCCTCGCCCGGACCCTGGCAACACGGTTCGGCGAGCTGGTCGGGACGCCGGAGTACATGAGCCCTGAGCAGGCGACGCTCGGCGCCATCGACGTCGATGCACGGTCGGATGTGTACGGTCTCGGGCTGGTGCTCTACGAGCTGCTCGTCGGCGATCTGCCGCTGCCGGTGGAGGAGCTGCGCGGGCTGGCGTTCGACGAGATCTGCCGGCGGATCCGCGAGGACGACACGCCGCGACCGAGCAGCCGGCTCGGACCGCGCAGCGCAGTGCCGAGCGGGAGCCCTCCGAGAAGGCTCTCGGGCACCGTGGGCAGCTCGTGGTCGCGACGGGTGCGGACCGACCTGGATGCGGTGCTGATCAAGGCTCTTGCCAAGGACCGTGAGCGCCGCTACCAGGCCGCGTCCGATCTCGCAAGCGATCTGCGGCGGTTCTTGCGGTTCGAGGCGGTCGAGGCGGCGCCGCCGAGCTTCGCCTACCGCGCTGGGAGGTTCATCCGCCGTCATCGGGTGGCGGTGGTGCTCGCTGGGGTGGCGACGGCGGCGGTGGTCGTTGGCCTCGTGCTGGCCACGGTCGGGCTGGTGGAGGCCCAGCGTGCCCGTGGCCGTGCCGTCGTCGCGCAGGAGCAGGCAGAGGCGGCACTGCGCACCAACGAGGAGGCGACGGCGTTTCTGGTGTCCCTGTTCGAGGCCGCGGATCCTCGCGTCAACCCGGGTCTCGAGCTCACCGCGCGGGACCTGCTCGAGCGTGGCATCGAGCGGATCGACGAGCTCGCCGACGAGCCGCCGGTGCAGGCTCGGTTGCTCGAGGCCCTGGGTGACGTGAGCTGGTCGCTCGGTGCGTTCGACCGCGCACAACCGCTGCTCGAGCGGGCCGTGGAGCTTCGAGCCGGTGTGTCCCCGGACCCGCGCCGACATGCACAGTCGCTGACGCGACTCGGCAGCTTGGCGCGGGACCAGGCCGACCTGGCGGGAGCCGAGGCGCGACTGCGCGAGGCCGAGGACGTGCTCGAGACCGCCGGTCTCGGCGGCTCGCCGGAGATGGGTGCGGTAGCGAACGGGATCGGCATCGTGCTCTCCCGCCAGGGCCGGTTCAGTGCGGCGGCCGAGGCGCTGGAGCGCTCCATCGAGCTGGCGGAGCGGCATGAGCCGCAGCCGTCCGGCAACGTCGCAGCCGGTCTCGCCAACCTCGCGTCGACCTACCACCGTGCCGGTGACCCTGCGGCCTCGCGGGATGCGAGCCGCCGCTCGCTGGAGGTGTTCGAGCTGCTGCTGCCTGACAACCACCCGAGCTTCGCGGTCTTGCTCGGCAACATCGCCGTCGCGTCGCGGTCGCTGGGCAAGCTCGGCGAGGCGCGAAAAGCCGCGGAGCGGTCGCTGGCGATCGACCGCGTGGCGTTGCCGCCCGGTCATCCGCGGCTCGCCGACGATCTGCACGTCCTTGGCGCCGTGGAGCTTCGCCTGGGCCGTCTCGAGGCCGCGCGTGCGGCGTTCGCAGAGGGTCTCGAGATTCTGGCTGCGGCGCACGGTACCGGCAGCTTTCAGAGCACGCTGCACCGGGCGTCGCTTGGATCGGTGGCGCTCGCCGAGGGCAAGCCGGCGGCTGCCCTGGAGCTTCTCGATCCAGTCATCGAGCAGCTCGCATCCAGTGACGATCCCCGCGCACCACGGCACGCCGTGGGGCACCTGCGGTTGCGGAGTGCGGCGTTGCGGCAGCTCGGTCGGCAGGAGGCCGCGCAGGCGACGTTGGATCGCTGGGCTGCGCTGGTCGAGCGACTCGATCGCGCGGACGAGCTCGCCCGCCTGGAGCTTCACCGTGCGCTGCTGGCTCTCGACGGGGGCGACAGCGCGCGAGCCCGCGAGCTCCTCGAACGGGCGCTGGAGGCCGCCGACTGCACAGCAGCGGTGCCCTGTGCGCTGGATCAAGCGAGCGCCGCCGGGATCAGGGCGCACTGGTACGCCCAAAGCGGTGAGCTCGATCGTGCCTGGGAGACCTTGAGCCATGCAGTCGACCACCCGGGGTGGACCGCATGGATGCTCGACAGCCCGGATCTTGCGCCGCTGCGCGAGTCGGACAGCTCCCGCTGGCGCTTCGTGAAGGCGCAGCTGAGGGAGCGACTCGAGGCGGAGCTGGCGGCGCAGTCAGGTCCGTAGCATCGGTGCCCATCGGTGCCAGGTCGGACACTCTCGACACTTGTTGGTAGACTGCAGTCCGAGCCTGAATGATGCCGAGACTGCACCGGATCCTCGTGGAGGGTGGCCCCTGCCATGTCTACAACCGGTTCTCGTCGGGTGAGGAGATCTTTGCCGAGGCCGGGGATGCAAGGCTGGTGGCTGGAAGAGGGATAGTGTATTGCTTTCCGCGGGTCTCGGCAACTATCTTCAGTCACGAGGCTGGTCGAGCTGACGAGAGAGGCGAGCACCG
>CAZEJK010000024.1:0-38759 GCA_964512045.1 uncultured Thermoanaerobaculia bacterium | reverse complement strand
CGAGCGGAGAGATCCCGTGGGAGAACCTCTGCGCCCGCGCGATCGTGTCGAGCTCGGTCTTCGGGCCATCCTCGCCGCTAGCCCGATCCGATCTGAGCAAGAATCTCCTCACAGAGCTTTGCAGGGAGCAAGCCCGGTGTCAGGTGATCGAGAAGCTCCCGTGCTTCGGCCCGCGCCTGCTCAACCTCGTCCATCTCCGCCATCACGACGACGCGCAGTGCCTCGGCGAGCTCGAGCACCTGATGCTTGTCGAAATCGTCGCGGCTGATTGGCTCGAGATCGATTGCGACTCGATCCAGCGTGATCAGCGCACCGGTGTGATCTCCTGTGGCCAGCTGTGCGGCGGCGAGAGCGACGCGCGCCTCGTGCTCTGCGTCGGGCCGGCGCTCGATCAGTTCTCGCATCGCTTTGATGTCGCCAGGGCTCGACTCACCGCGACGCCACCGGCAAAGACAGGCCATGGCACCACCTGCCGGAGCGAACGGTGACGATGAAGCTACGGTGGCTGTCGGAGAGCACTCGTCCCACCACAGGTGGGTGCGGGCCCATAGCGCACTGGCCCTGCTGTCGAACTTCGGGCTGCCTTTTGTATCGAGGAGCGTGATTGCCTTGCGGACGAGCGGTGCCGAACGCGACTCGATACCGATTCGCAGCATCAGCTGTGGACCATCGTAATGCGAACGACCAGACACGCCCAGCGACCGAAGTGTGCTCAGGGACGCCTCTGCCGCTTCCAGGTCCCCTGAGACCGCTTGCAGATGCGCTCGGCGGAAGAACGCATCGGGTGTGGGACTGCGTGCACAGCTGGTGATGAGCAGCGCAATGGCGTCATCTATTTCGTCACTTCGAGCGAGAAGACGCGCCCGTGCGATGTCGAAGACACTGCGGTAGATAGGCTCCTGGAGCAGCGGCGATGTGCGAGCTCGCAGATCGGTAAGTGCTACGCTCGCCTCAGGGGCGTTCGATGGGGTGATGAGCAGAATGCGTAACGTCTCAGCGAACCTGACGCGTTCCAGGCGGAGATCGATTCCAACGTTTGCACCCCAGCGTGGGTTGCCCCATTGGTCCAGCTCGAGCTTGGTCTCCCCAATGATCGCTCGGCTTCCTCTACCAGATGTCAGCTCGAGCTCCTTGCGACGGCCGGTGTCCTGGTCCGATGATCGGAACGGTAGAAGCGTGTAGTTGGTGAGGCGTGCCGCCATGGCTGAGGACAGGAGATTCCCACGCTCCCTCGGTACCAGCTCGAGCTCGCCGACGACGGGTACGATTCCAAAGAGGTTGTTGAGCGCCACAAACCGGAGCCGGTTCTGAGTCGGCCCGGACAGCCTTTCAATGTCGTAGACCCATCCGTTATGACGGTAGACGCCGTTCCATTCGTTTGAGCTGGGCCAGTAGACGAGCAGGTGGTACGGGTAGAAGCGGAGCTGGCGGCAGCCGAGGAGGAGCTCGGTGATACCGTCATCGTTGACGTCCATTGGCCAGAGCTGAAGGGCAAACCGTTTCGGGTACCTGCTTTCCGAACGAACTACGCTCTCCGGTTCGATCGCGGTGAGCACCCGTCCATCCTTGCTGAGAACAGTAACCTGTGAGCTCGACTCGTCAGTTGCCGAGACGGTGAAGACGTGCTCCAAGGTCCCATCACCGTCCAGATCGATCTTTCGATGCTGATCAGGCGCTCGCGGGAGCCGGTGCGACCAAGCTGTATCACCATTCGCGGCAACACCGAGCACCGTCGTACCCTCGACGACGACACTCTCGGCTTTTCGGGGCAGGGTGATGAGCTGGGTTCCCACGAGACCTATGGTGACGGCTGTTGCCATGATGGTCGCAGCCAGCGCGGCTGTACGCCACGGTACGCGCCCCCGAAAGCGTCCAACTGCGAACGCTTGTGCCACTGCTCGGCTCGAGGGGCGTCGCGACGGCAACGGGTCGAGCGTCGCGGCGAGCAGGGCATCCAGCCACCGTGGCGTGTGCGCCTGCTGGCTGCGTAGCCGTGGTGCTGTCTCGTTGCCGCGTCGGAGCAGCGTCGCGATCGCTGAGTCTTCACGTAGCGGTACCTCCCCGCAAAGGGCCGCAAACAGCGTGAGCCCGAGCGCGTAGACGTCGGTGGATGGCCCCACCGGACGGCCGGTGCCCTGCTCCGGGGCCATGTACGCCGGTGTGCCGATCACCATTGCGGTCTCGGTGACGGTGTCTCCGGTGTCCACGGGTCGGACGAGACCGAGGTCGCACAGCTTGGCCGTGCCGTCGGAGGCGAGGAGGATGTTCGCCGGCTTGACGTCCCGGTGCACGAGCCCCTGTGCGTGCAGGTGCTCGAGTGCCTGAGCGATCTGGAGGCCGATGCCGACGGCCTCATCCACGGCCAACGTCGGCGTCTCCCGCAACCGCTCACGAAGGCTCACGCCTTCGACCAGCTCGAACACCAGAAACGTCAGCTCCTGCTCGCTGTCCTCGATGAGGTCGTAGACCCCGACGAGGTTCGGGTGGCCTACGCCAGCCCCGCGTACCTCCCGCCGCAGCCGCTCCGAGCCCGCGTGATCGAGCACCTCAGGCCGGAGCAGCTTGATCGCGACATCGCGTCCTACCAGCAGATCGCGCGCCGCGAACACCACGCCGCTGCCCCCGTGCCCGATCTCACGCACGAGCTCGAACCGGTTGACGAGCAGCGTACCGATCGGTGGGAGCACATCGCGGCTGGTGCGGAAGACGGGCGTACGGGTCTCAGTGGAGCCGTTGGCGCTGTTGTTACCCGGTCCTCCCGACCGCCGCATGTGCATGATTGTAGCAAGCGCGTGATGGCAGTGCCGGGAGAATCTCGCGCTTCTGAGACTGCTGCTCATCGTGCTGCTTACCCGCTGACGGTGATTGCTTCCTCCAGGTCCGATAGGACGGGTACAAAGCCGCTCGGCCCGGTGACCTGGCTGCTGCCGTGCTCGTACTGCTCCTCGCTGCCGTGCACGAGGATCTCCCCTCGCACACGTGCGCCGAGCAGCCTTCGGAGCTTCTCGAACCCGGTGAAGAACTGACGGCTCACCGTCTCACCTGCTTTGGCCGCGATGGCGATGATGTCGTCGGCGATGGGGTAGATCAGGTCGACCGGTCATTTTGTACAGATTGCAAGTTGTACTTTCAATCTGTCAATCACGACGGCGTGCCAGTGCGGCGCAGGTCCCGTCTCTGGATTGGGCAGACCCTCCCGTCCACCCGCCGGCGAGACGCCGGCTGCCACAACCGGAGAGGCGCGGTGCGGGGGTTTCGTTGGGTAGCGTGTAAACCGACGCTGGAAGCACACCGGTCATCACCCACCACGTCATCTCGACCGAGCTCCCATGACGTGACGGTTGTCCCCGACCACTCGAGGGTCTGAGTCCACCGGAGCACAGAGCGAGCGGAGAGATCCCGTGGGAGAACCTCTGCGCCCGCGCGATCGTGTCGAGCTCCCTCCTCGGGCCATTCGCGCCGCTAGCCCGACCCGCTCTGAGCAAGCACCTCTTCACAGAGCTTCGCGGGAAGGAGCCCGGGTGTGAGATGCTCGAGAAGCCGTCGTGCCTCCGCTCGAGCGCTCTCGATCTCGCCCTGGTTCGTCATCGCGAGGACGCGCACGGCCTGACTAAGATCGAGGATCTGATGGTACGAGAAGTCGTCGTGACTCAGCGGCTCGAGGTCGAGAATCAGCTGATCGAGGGTGACCCGGGCATCCGCGGCGTCGCCGGCTGCGAGCTGTGCGGCGGCGAGAGCGACGCGCGCCTCATGCTCGGCGTCAGGTTGGCGCTCGATGAGATCTTGCATCGCGCGGACGTCGTCAGGGCGCGACGAGGCCAGGCGCCATCGGGCGAGACACGCCATGGCCTCGCCTGCGGGTGCGAACGGGTAGCTAGTCGCCATCGTGTCAGTTCGCGTGCACTCGTCCCACCAGAGGTGGGCTCGAGCCCAGACTGCGGTTGTAAACCCATCAAACTTTGGTTGACTGGGATTATTGAGCAGCTTGACGGCTCGATCGACCTTTGCTGCGCTTCGCTGTTCGATACCGATTCGCAGAATGAGCTGAGGGGCGTCGTAGCGAGAGCGGCCGGTGATCGGTCGGGAGCGGAGCGCCAGGAGCGTAGCATGTGCCGATTCGAGCTCTCCTGAGAGAGCCTGAAAGTGGGCGAGCCGGTAAAGCCCGTCTGGCGTCGGTCGGCGATCACAGCTTGTCCTGAGGATGTGACGAGCCTCGGTGAGGCGACCGTCCTGAGCGATGACACGAGCGTGGACGGTATCGAATACTGATCGGTAGACCGGTTCGCTGAGTAGAGGCGCTCCAAGTGTCTTGATCTGTGAGAAGGCAGTAGTCGGCTCGAGAGCCGCTCGGGGGTTGTCGAGCAGACGCATGAGGGAGTCTGCGAAGTCGAGGCGTTCTTGGCGCAGGTCGACGCCGGCATTCTGACTGGCGACGGGGTTGCCCCATTCGTCGAGCTCGAACTCCGCGAAGGTGGTGGTTCCTTTACTACCGCCGTCTGGCTTGAGTTCCAGCTGACGGGGGAGAGCTACCATGTTGCTCGACCAGTTCGAGGTGAGAAGGGTGTAGGCCACAAGATTCGCTGCGACTGGCCACGAACTCGAGCGATCGCGTCGATTCACCGAGAACTTCAGCACACCGACGACTGGGGACATGCCGAGGAGGTTGTTCACGGCCAAGAAGTACAGACGCGGTGTGCTTGAGTCGGTAACGATTTCGATGTCGTACAGGTAGCCCTCATGGTGGTACAGCGGCTGCCAAATGCCTGTCGTTGGCCAGTAAATAAGGAGCGTGTACGGGTAGAAGTAGAGCTGTCGGCAACCGACGAGAAGCTCGAGAAGGCCATCACCATCGACGTCCGAGTGCCAAATATCGAGCGCGAAGCGCCTCGGGAATCCCGTTGTCCAGTAATCCGTGAAGCCCTCCGGCTCGGTATGAGTCAATATGCTCCCGTTGTCGCGAAGAATGACGATGGCAGAGTTTGAGGAGCTGGTGGCTCTGATGACGAAGATGTGCTCCATGGCCCCGTCGGCGTCTAGATCGACCTGCCGATACTCGCGGGGTGGACGGGGCAGGTGGTAGGTCCAGAGTCGCGTACCCTCGCCACTGAAGCCAATGACATCCGCTCCTTGAACTTCGACGCGCGTGGCTCTCACCTCTCTGGTGGCCACGCTACTTCCGAGGAACGCAATGACGGCACCGGCCAGGATGATGCCGATGATAGCTGCAGCGTGCAAGGTGACCCTTGGTCTCCAGCGCCTCATTCGCAGAGCCTGCGCTACTGCGCAACTAGACGGCCGTCGCTTTGGTTCGCGGTCCAGCAGCTCCCCGAGTAGACGCTCCAGCCACCGTGGTGCATCGCTCCGCACCCAACGTAGTGCAGGCGCGCGCTCTGTGCGTCGGCGTAGCATCGTGGCGACCGCGGAGTCCTCACGCAACGGTACCTCGCCGGAAAGGGCCGAGAACAGTGTGAGCCCGAGCGCGTAGACGTCGGTGGGCGGCCCTATCGACCGTCCGACGCCTTGCTCCGGGGCCATGTATGCCGGCGTGCCGATCGCCATCGCTGTTTCGGTGACGGTCTCACCGGTGTCCACTGGGCGCACGAGTCCGAGATCGCACAGCTTGGCCGTGCCGTCGGAGGCGAGAAGGATGTTCGCCGGCTTGACGTCCCGATGGACCAGCCCCTGAGCGTGCAGGTGGTTGAGTGCGTTGGCGATGTCCAACCCGATCCCGACGACCTCATCAACTGGTAGTGTGGACTCCTCTCGCATCCGCTCGCGCAGGCTTGTGCCCTGGACGAGCTCGAGTACCAGAAACGTCAGCTGACGGTCTGGGTCCTCGAGCAGGTCGTAGACTCCGATCAGGTTCGGGTGGCCGACGCCGGCGCCCCGGACCTCCCGCCGCAGCCGCTCGGTGCCGGCGGGGTCGAGCACCTCGGGCCGCAGGAGCTTGATAGCGACATCGCGTCCTACCAGCAGATCCCGTGCAGCGAACACCACTCCGCTGCCCCCGTGCCCGATCTCGCGTACCAGCTCGTACCGGTTAGCCAGCAGCTCGCCGAGGGCTGGCAGGCCATCGCCTTGAGATAGGGCGGCTGGCAATCGAGTCGCGGTTGGCTCCGCGGTCGCACTGCGGTCTCCCGACCTGCTCAGCGTGCGCATGAACAGGATTGTAGCAACACGGCCCGGATGCCTCGGGCCTTGCTTTGTTGCTTGTCGTGCCGCGGTCCTACCGCATACCGAACTCGTACAGCTGCTGGATCTGGGACGAAGAGAGGGCCCGACTGAACACGTATAGCTCGTCGATGAGCCCATCGAAGTGACGTCCGCCGTACTCCCTGTCACCGATTATCAGCCCGTCGTTCGTGGTTCTGAAGTGCGAGATGTCGTAGGCTCCGGAGCCGCTTTCAACACCGTCGATGTAGTACGTCACCGTGTTATCCGTGAAGGTGATAGCCACATGGTGCCACTCGGAGAACGGCACAGGGTTGCTTGGGACGCTCTCGGTCGCAGTGGCTGGAGACCAGTGCGGCAAGTTGTTGACTGTGAGCACCAGCTCGCCGCTTGGGTTGATGTGGAGCTGGAAGTTCCCGGTTGTGTCGAAACTCGTTCCCTGGACGACAATGAACTGGGAGGTATCGGTTCCACCGCGACAGTAGATCCACGCTGCGAGTGTCAAGTCCGCCACCTGCAGCGAGCTGTCGGACGCGGTCTGGATATGGCCGGTCTGACCATCCAGATCCGCTGCCTGGCTCACGCGCCCAGCAGCAAACGACACCGCGCCATGCACGCTGCCGTCGTTTCCGTTGCCGCTGTGGTCCGTTGCATCGCCATCCATCGGGAAGTGGGCAACCAGCCCCTCCGTGGGCACCTGTCCGACCAGCGGGGAGATGTCGAGTACGACCACGCCGTTCGCACCGTCCGCGACATACGCTCGGTTCCCATCCATCAACACTCGTCGCGCTTGGCCAGCAGTATCGTGCTGAGCCACCAACATCGGCTGAGCTGGATCTTCAATGTCGTAGACAAACAGACCCGCCTCGTTGTCTGCAACAAACAGAAGATCTCCGACGAGCTGAGCGTCGAGACACGAATCCTGGGCTGGAATCGTCGAGACGATGGTGGGCGAGCTGGCGTCACTTACATCGATGAGGTGAACACCACCAGTTTGATCCGCGACAGCAGCTATCGTGTCACGCGCGTCCACCGCAAAGGCACTCCCAGGAGTTGCGACCGTACTGAGCTCCAGCATATCGCTCGGGTTCGACAAGTCGACCAGCATCAAACCTGCAGAGTACGCGTTGTAGCCGAGCTCTCCCTGGACAGCGAGGCCATATGAGCCGTGACCGGACACATTGGTTGGACCGACAGCATCCAGCTTCGTTGGGTTTGCAGGATCCGAGATGTCGACGGCCCAGAGAGCGGCACGCGCGACTGCGTAGTAGGCAATAGAGCCGTCAAGGGTCACATCCTGACAGTATCGAGGGGTGGAAAGGCTTCCCACCAAAGATGGGTTCATCGGATCTTGCAGCGAGATCACCTTGATACCGGCCGCCTGATCGGCCACGTACGCATAGTCTTCCTGCAGCGCGAGCCCATTGGCGTGTCTGGTGTCTCGAGTGCCAAGAGGGCTCACGTTGGCGAGATCCGCCACGTCGAAGCCGGCAATACCGTCGTCATGAACGGCCACCCAGAGATCGTCACCTACAGCAACATCCATCGCGCTATTCGACGTGGGAATCACTGCGAGCTCGTCAAGTACGAGAACCCCATCGGAGGAGACAGTCATCTGCTGGCTCGTCGAGTCGGAGCCATACACGTTGCTGACGGTCAATCCCACCGTGTATGTCCCAGCTGCGCCAAAGGTGTGCGTCGGGTTCTGTGCCGTGCTGGTGCTGCCATCGGCGAAGTCCCAGGACCAGGAGGTTGGATTGCCCGTGGACGTGTCGTTGAACTGGACCGTGTCCCCGACCTGTGGACTATCCGGTGTGACTGTGAATCCTGCCACCGGTGGCTGTGGTGCCGGCAGCACTGTGATGGACTCGAGAACGGTGTCCGCACCCCAGGGATTCGAGACGGTCTGGCGCACGGTGTAGGTTCCTGCAGTCGTGAACGTGTGCAGCGGATCTCGAGCTGTGCTCGTGACCCCATCCCCGAGCTCCCAGTACCAGTGTGTGGGTCCGCCCTGGCTGCCGTCCAGCAGCTGTACGCTCCCACCGGCCGTTGCTGAGCTGGGTGTCCAGGTGAAGCCTCCCGACGGCGCCTCGCCACCGAACGGTGAGCCGGTCAGCACGCCTATCTCGGCGATCAGGTCGCCTGCGTTGACGTCGCCATCGCCGTCGACATCCGGGTATACGGCCCGCGAGACGTTGTACAGCCACGCCACGATGTAACCCAAGTCTGATGTGGTCACCGCCCCGTCGCCGTTCAGCTCTCCGGGTTCGGAGCCGACGGTCACGAGCACCACTGCGCTGGACGTTGCACCTCGCTCGTCCCGTACTGACAGCGTGACCGGGTAGCTCCCGATGCCCCCGAAGGTGTGCTCCACGGTCGTTCCTGTGGCAGCCGGAGTGCCATCGGCAAACGACCACGAGCACGTGAAGCTATCGCCGTCAGCGTCGGCTGTTCCGGTGGCGTCAAATGATACTGTCAACGGGGGTTGGCCGGCCGTCTGACTGGCGACGACATGCGCCTCGGGCGCTCGGTTGTCGAGCCAGTGCACCGCGCGGTTGTTGGCTTCGGACAGCTCCGTGACCTGGTCCGAGGCATCGGCCACCACCACGAGGTCGCCGGTCCCAGGATACGTGGTCATAAAGGTGATCTGTCGGCTGTCACCAGCTGCAAACGGGCCGGTCAGAGTGTCGCTCGCCAAAAGTGTCCCGCCGCTGTCGGGATCGCCGGAGTACAGGTCGACCAGACAGCTCGACACCGGGAAGTCACCAGCGTTGTGCACGACAACCGTGACCTCGATCGGGTCGCCTTCGTCCGGACGCGGTGGCACAGCTGAGATCTTGCTATCACCGGTGGCCAGATCGACCACCAGCGAGTGGTCGAGGTACCGCAGGTCTGTCCTTCCGTCCGACGGCATGTTGTCGACCAACAGCTCCTCACCGTCGATGGTCACCATCTGGCTGGTCCGTTCGATCTCGGTGGCCAGATAGCTCGCACGCAGGTGACCATCGGAGCCGTACACTCCGGTCACTGAATGTGCCTTGGCCACCGGATCCTCGGTCAACCGCCGGTCCGCGCTCCAGGTTTCCGAGGCGGGATCGAACAGGCGGACGAACAGGTTCGCCGGGCCGTTGTCCACGACCTCCTGCCAGAGCACCGTCAGATTGCCGGCCGGCGAGACCAGCATCTGAGCATCGTAGAACGCCACCGAAGCGGAGCCCTCACGGATGACCTCGGGTGTGGGGCTATCGAGGATTGCATGGACCAGATCGTCGCCCTGGAGCCAGAGTACGTGGACCACATCGCTGGCATCCGTCACCAGCGAGGGCAGTCGGCTGCCTTCGTTGCCACTGGCGAAGACCGCTGGCCCACTCCAGCTCGAGCCGTTGAAGGTGTACATCTCGAGCTGGGTGTCGTTTGCCGTCGCGATGTCCGGGTCGCGTGCCACGATGACCGTGGCCGCTGAACCGTGCACGGTAGCATCAAGAGCCGTGATGCCGGCCAGCGAGGTCGCCAGCGTGGACGGCGTCGACCAGGAGCTGCCGTCCCACCAGGAGGTCATGACGTCACAGCTGCTTTCCACCAACGCCAGAGGATCGCTGTCCGAGCAGGTGAGCCAGGCCAAGAGCACATCACCCCCGTCAGACGCGATGGCGAGCTCGGTGTCGAGCAGGCTGTTGGAGGTCAGCTCCGTGACCGACGACCAGGTCTGGCTCGCCGGATCGAACGTCGCGGTGACCACCTCGATCTGCGAGTAGAACGTCGCCATGTCGCTACGCGTGGCGATCGGCTGTGCGAACCGCGTGCTCGCAGAGCGCAACCACGCAGCCACAACCTGCCCCGCGGCATCCACCGCCGCCACCGGCGACAGCTCGGCACGGGTGTCGTCCACCACGTCTGCAGGCGTCGTCCAGCCGCCAGTGTCCATGGACCACCGGATCTCGGTGGACTGGAGAATTGGATCGGCCGTGTCTTGATGCTCCCACAGCAGCAGGTTGCCGTTGCTCGTCTCAACGAGCCACGGAGACGCGCCGGGAAACACGTTCGTGACCAGGTCGGCCTCGCGGACGCTGACCGGGACCCTGGCGCTGGCCGTCCGTGCGCGTTGCGTCGTCACGAACCGTGAGGGAGCACCGAAGCGCCCGTAGTCGACCTCCACCAGCTCCACCTGAGTCTCGCGGAACAGCTCATAGCTACGTTCCTCTTCACCCAGAGCACACACCGTCCCGGTCTCCGGCCGCCAGTCGCACGCGGCATCCAGCACCCACTCCCAGTCCTTCGAGCCGAAGAAGTAGTCGACCGTCAGTCCGAGGCCGGCCTGGAACCTGAGCTGCCACCAGCGAACCAGCGGTTTCTCTGGCACGCCGAGCAGGAGGCTACCACCACCCGCGACCCATCCGGACGCGGCAATTCGATCTGACACCAGGTCGATGTCGAGGACGATCTTCATGTCCAGGTCCATCTGACCGCTGCCCTGGTCGAAGACGAGCTGACCGGTGATCGGATCCTGAGCGAAGGCGGCGGTGAGCTCTAGGGCCGGAGCAATCGATCCGGTAAGCGTCGCGTGCTCGTTGATCGACTTCAGGATCGGAACGGTGGTGGCTGCAGCGGAAAGCTGCGGAATCGCCTCGATGATGCCCACTTGCTTCTGAATGACACCCGCCAGGTTGAAGGCGAAGTCCGCCTGCGTCACGTCCAGTCCATCTGGGTACCAGAGTCGGAATGTGCCGTAGCCTGCGATGGACGCTTCCACTCCACCCTTGCCCATGGCGATGAAGCCGCTCTGGCCATACACCGACAGCTCGCCGTTTCCAGTCGTCGCAACGTGGCCATCAATGGTGGCGTAGGTCTCGGTCAGGTCGAACGCTCCGCCGATGTACGGCACCCAGTCGGGCACGCGCATGCAATCCGGGCAGCTGTTGTCGAGGGCACAAGTCAGGTCGCACCCCTCGCTCCAGTGGGGCGTGGGGAACTCGGAGGACAGCTCGAGCCGGAGCTCGCCTGGCGTGTCGTCGTTGAAGCTGAGATCACCCCACTGCGAGTCCAGTGCATCCTCTAACCACCCGGGGTACGGGAACAGGTACACGTGCTCGATCCGGGTGGGCCCGGTGACGCCCTCTCCGTTGGTCGGAGTGATGGCCACCTCCGAGGGCGAGAGCGAAGGTGCAAACGAGGCAGCGACCGGCAAGGCGTGCTGAGCACCCAATGACGTACCGTTCTCAATGACTGCCGCACTGCCGTTTACGGAGAAGCTCACCTCTCCGGGGGAGCCGTCCCAGTCCACGCGAACGTCAAGTGTGTTGGTGATATCTGCCGGCGTGCCTTCCAAGAACACTCCGGGGTACTCGCGGATCACGCTCGTGATCACAGGACCGTTCTCGGTGGACTGAACCGGCACCTCGTGCCGATGGCAATGGCGCTCCCCATAAGCCGAGTCGGCACAAAGCTCCACTCTGACCCCTCCAGGAACCGAGTACGCATGTGTCGGGTTCGACGCACTCGTATCGTACTGGCCATCACCATCCAGGTCCCAATCGAAGGTGCTGGCGTTCTGCGAGAGGTTGGTGAACTGGACAGTCTCTCCCTGCAGCGGTTCCGAAGGGGACCAGCTGAAGTCCGCGGTTGGTGAATCGCCAGTGGGCTCGCTCAAGATGAGATCCGCTGACGCTCCCCAGCTCCAGACGTCGGTCCACGACTGAGGCCGGCTGGCAACACCTTGAGCGTTGTACGTCCAAACTCGGGGCGCGAGCCACACCTCGCCCGCAGAAAATGAGGCGAGAGGGCCGATCGAAACCGTCACAGCTATCGCATCCGCTGGATCCGTCACAGCAGGAAACGGGGTCGATCCCGTCGTGCCCACCAGCTGAACCGTTCCGCTCCCGTCGCTGGCCCACACCTGCACGTAGCCGAGTCGGCCACTGCCGCTTCCGTTGAACACATCAACCATCAGCTCCAAGGCCGTACCCTGCAGAACGCTTCCGCCGTGGGCTACCACCGATCCCTGTGCGGTCTGGACCGTAAAGGTACCCGAGATGAAAGGCTCTGTGCGCAGAAGCTGCACGGTCTCTGTGGAGCCGTTGCTGACTGTCGCGATGCCGCTGACCCCCCACAGCTCCACCTCACCGAAGGTCGGGCTGGTGCAGCGACCTTCGGCCTGGTAGGTCCCGTCGACGAGCCCCGAGAATGTGGCTCTCCAGGAACCGTCCGGAGTCACATCCGAGCCGTAAACGCTCTGATCGTTGTAGAGGCGAACAGAGCAGCTTGAAGGTGTCAGCGCCGGGTTCGTAATCGACGTCCCGTCCCACGCGCGTACGTCGACATGTACCTGACCGCTCGGCTCGGTGATCGTGAATGTGCCGTCGGAGAAATCCTCTACTGTAGCGTCGGAGTCTCGGGCAATGCCGATCTGATACTCACCGCCGCTGACGAGATCGGCTGGAACGGTCCACTCATAGCTTCCCGAGCTCCCTGGAGGCGTGGCGATCTCTTGCACCCACTGACCGTTGCGGATCAACCATAGTCGCACGGAATCGCTGAAGTTGGCGTTCCAGGTGATGGTCCGGGCGGTCCCGCGTTGCCACGACTCACCGCCGTTCGGCGCCGTCAACGTAACCTTCGGGCCACCGACAACGGCGAACGTCGAGTCGGACCAGTCCACTACATCGGTCGAGCTGAGGCTCCGAATCCCGATCTTGTAGTCGTCACGGTCGGCCAGGCTCGAGGGGATTGACCAGGTGTAAGAGCCGTCGTTCGCCGTGGAACCCTCGATATCGAAAGCGTTCTGCTCGTTGCGAATCAGCCAGACCTCGACGTTCCCGTCGAGGTTCGAGCTCCACTGAATCTGCTGCGGCGATCCGGCCGTCCAGCTTTCGCCACCGTTCGGAGTTCTCAATGTCAGGTGCGCCGCCTCGACATTGAAGCTCGCCGGGTCAGCGAACAGCCAGCTATCGGTGTACGCTCCGATGGTATCAGTGTGGACCCGTGGGGAGAGTGCCACCCCACCGGTGCCCAGCTGATCGAGACTGCTCAGCGGGACGGTTACCGAGGTCGTACCAACTCCCAGGCTCACGTTGCTGGTTTGACCGAGCAGCACCGTGGCCCGCCCGCTCGCGTCCTGCCCATACACGATCGCGTCGACCTGCCGGCCCAATCCGGTCGCATTGCGCACGGTGAGCACCACCTCCACGTCCGTGCCTTCGACGACTGTGCCGCCTGTTGGAATCCCAGTACCGCTCGAGGTTTGAACAGCATACCCACCGTCAATGAATGGCTCATTGCGGAGAACAGTCAGCGACTCGGTGGAACCGCTCACTGACACGGGGCCCGCTGCACCCCAGTACTCGTCCTCCCCCAGGACCGGCGTGTCGTAGATCGCCTCTGCGGAGTAGCTGCCGTCCGGCAGCTCGGTGAAGCTGGCTGTCCAGTCGCTGCCAGCAGTCAGTGTCCGGTCGATCGATCCGCCGTAGAGCCGTACGCTTGCGTTTCCGGGAGACAGGTACGAGCTTGAGATGTCGCCATTCTGCCAATCACGGATTTGGACGTCGACGCGGCCCTGAGGTGGGATAATCGTGAAGTTGGGGTCGTCCCACCACGTCCACGTGTCTGTGAAGCTGCCGCCGACCTTCAACCGCGGCGACAGCTTGATGTTGCCGGTGCCGAGCGTATCAATGCCGGATAACGGCACGACCTTCACCGAGGAGACCGTGTTCGATGCGACGTGGATCGCTGAGAGGGTACCGACCCGGGCCGTGGCGCCAGTGCTCGTGTTCCAGCCCTCGACCTGCACATCTACTGTTCGCGATGACGAGGTCGCATTTCGAATCGTCAAGTGAAGCTGCAGCGGTGTGCCCTCGACGATCGAGCTCGCTGTGGCGACCTGAGCCCCCCCGACCTCCCAGATCTCGTAGGCGCCATCCGTGCCGGGCCCTGCAATGAACGGCTCGTTGCGACGCACCTCGAGCGTGATGGCTCCGTTGGTACCCAGCCACTCCGTCGAACTGGTGCCCCAGTACTCGGTCAACCCGAGATCACTGTTGTCGTAGCGCACCTCTGCGCGGTAGTTTGCTGGACCTAGCCCTCCGAAGCTGGTTTCCCAGTTCGATGGTGTGACATTGGCATGAACACTGGAGTTCTCCCACAACCGCACCTCTGCCTGAGATGAGTGGAGATGCGACCCTGGAACGTAGCCTTGCCAGTCACGAACGCGGACCGTCACCTGACCGCTCGGAGTCGGCGTGTACGTCGGTGTCGGAGTTCGGGTGGGGGTTGGGGTACGTGTTGGCGTGTACGTGCTAGTGTGGGTTGGCGTGCGTGTGGGAGTATGTGTCGGTGTCGGAGGAATCGAGTAGGTGATTGTTATGCTTGCTGAGTCGATTCGCCCATGGTCGCCATCGCCGGGTCCGCTATCCCATACCTTCAAGCTCCAATACGGACTAGGTCCTGCGATCAATTGAACGTTGGGATTGTAGTCCCTGTAGTCATCCCACGTTTCATTGAAGCCATCTGCCCAATCGTCGCCGGTCAACTGGCCAAACATGGAGCCTGTGCTCCAGTTTGGGCCGTGGAGCTCCAGCCGCACGTCGCCGACGTTATCGTGATCGATGTTCCATTCGACGTGAACGTCTGTGACGATGGCGCCTGAGGGCGGGTTAGATACTTCGATCAGTGTGTACCAAACGACGTCGCCAGAGTCGGGAAGTGTGACGTTGCTGGAGTTGGAGTCTGACATAGTGCCGGCACTGGCGATACCCGAGATGCACGAGATGACCAGTACTGTTAAGCAGCGTATCAGTCTCGGAGGGAACGCACGGCGGTTACAGATCATTATCGCTTCACACGTTTTTTCCCCGGAGCCGCTAGGCTCCTTGTCATCTGAGGCTGTGGGTGTCCGAACCAAGAACCACAGACTGATGAAGTCCCAAGCCGACCGAACCTTCGAGCTTGTCACGTTGGCCTCCTCGTCGTCTCAAGGAGGGACTGCAAGCCAGATGCCTGGTAGTAGCTGGGGTGATCAAGTCCACCCTGGCGGGGTTCCTTTCCATGCTTTGCAGGATTGAGTTGCTTACACAGTTGGCAGGTCGCCCACAACGTGAGCAGGGAGCGAGCCCAACTACTTTCGGCGCTGACGTGATCGCGCCAGGAACCTGTTAGGGTTCCGTACGGCGATCAACTCTCTGTGACGCCATGCCTCCGGAGCTTCTTGGCGAGGCCGTTGCGCGAGATGCCGAGGAGCTTGGCAGCCTTGGACTGGTTTCCGCTAGTGCGCTGGAGGGCGAGGGTGAGGAGCCGGCGCTCGGTGGCAGCGAGATGGTCGTCGAGGTTGAGGGTCGTGAGCGGCTCGTCGGGCGGGCTGGCGGCAAGGACATCGTCGGGGAGCATCTCGGAGTCGATGGCGTGGTCGGGTGGGCAGAGGGTGACCAGGCGGCGGATCTCGTGCTGGAGCTGGCGGACGTTGCCTGGCCATGGAGATTGCTCGAGGATCCGGAGCGCTTTCAGGGTGATCCCGCGGACAGGCCGGCCGAGCTCGGAGCAGGTTTGGGTAAGGATGAGCTGGATGAGCGGGCCGATGTCGTCGCGCCGGTGGCGCAACGGGGGCACCTCAAGAGCTGTTCCTGCCAGGCGGTAGTAGAGGTCTGGCCGGAAGGAGCCGTCCGCCAGGCGGCGGCTCAGGTCCGAGTTGGTGGCGGCGAGAAGGCGGACGTCCACGCGCCGCGTGCGGGGTGCTCCGACCGGCTGGATCTCCAAGGTGTCGACCACGCGCAGCAGCTTGGCCTGAAGGGCGAGGGGGAGCTCACCGATCTCGTCGAGGAGGAGCGTTCCTCCGTCGGCGAGCTCGAGCTGACCGGGACGAGCATCGACACCAGTGGCCACGGCGCGCTCGATGCCGAATAGCTCTGCCTCGAGCAAATCGTTCGGAATGGCGGCGCAGTTGACGGCAATGAAGGGGTTTTGATGGCGCGATGAGGTCAGGTGAAGGGCCCATGCCACGTGCTCCTTGCCGACGCCAGTCTCGCCGGTGATGAGCACCGGAGTCGCCGTGCTCGCGAGCAGACAGATCTGCCGGTAGAGCTCCTGCATCGCGGCCGAGCAAGCGCGGAGGTGGCCCTCGGGGATCCGAAGCTGACGTGCCCTGCTGTCGAGCTGCTCCCGGACCTCTGGATGCTCACGGCCGAGGCCCAGCACGCGCACGAGCACCTCGAGGACCGGCGTCAGGTCGGCGGTGGCTGGCGCGCCGGACACAGCGAGGATCCACGGTTGGTGGTGGGGGACAGCGTGAACGGCGGCCGCGAGATGAGGGGGCTCGCCCGTAGCGAGCGAGCCCGTGACCGGCTCGCGGCGAGCTGACCGCATCGTCTTGATAACGGCTCGCCGGAGCGTTTCGGAGGCTCCCAGATCGGGGATGGCGCCAGCTGTAGCGATTGCCACCGGCTCGAGCCGCCCGGTCCACTCTACGAGCGTGACTGCGGAGGCCAGTGTCTCCTGGCGGATGCTCTGAGCTGCTTCATCGAGCTGCGGCGGGTCGGACGCTGCAGCACGAGCACAGAGCTCGATGAGCTCGAGCCAGCGGATATTGACTGACGCATCGAGGCTGCGGACCGTGTGGGTTGTGTCGTCGTCAGCAGCTGGGTCAGTCGTCGACGATAAGACCACGGCAAGTGCTCCATCATCGTAGTCTGCTGGCTCGATTCGGAGCTCCGCCGGGCCGAGGTGGATGCGGTCTTGCAGGCGCACCTCCCCCCGGAGCACCGGGCGGCCGTTCAGGAACGTGCCGTTCTTGGCGTCAAGGTCCTCGAGGACCAGCCGGTTGCCGCCTACCGTGAAGACGGCGTGGCGTCGGGAGACACCGCGGACTGGGATGACGATGTCGCACTCCGGGCTGGCTCCGGCGACGTGGCGTCCGGGCCCGATGACCGTCGATACCGGCACACCGTCTGGTTCCCCACAGACCCGGTAGGCAGTATTGCTCGTCGTCTTCCGATCAGACGCCATGTCCGTATGATGGCCTTATCATGGACGGTGGTCAACGCGGTTGCTGGCGGCGATGTTCGGACAGTGGCTCCGAACCCGGCCGGTTGAAGAGTATGGCAACGCTCCCAGAGATGCGACAAGGCGGGTCGATGAGACGAGAGTCAGCTCCGCGCCATGAGAGGGCTCGCTGTTGAACCGAACGGCCTCGGCTGCGTACACTCTCCGAGGGAGCAAAGGAGGATCCGGTGGGGACGAACACGAGATCGAGACAGGAGCAGCGGTACGCGTCGATGGAGACGGTGTTGGGAGTGAACCGGCGGAGCTTCTTGCGCGGCGCCGGTACGGTGTTGGTCGGGGGCGCCGTGCTCGGTGGACCGGCGTTCGGCGAGGAGGAGAAGAAGGAGGGATCGGCGGAGAAGCCGAAGCCGCCGAAGCCGTCGGAGGTGGAGACCAACCTGGCGGAGTTCATGAAGGTGCCGAAAGCGAAGGGCGCCATTCCCGGACCGTTCCCAGGCCGGGTCGTCCAGGTGACGGATCCGAAGTCGCTCAGCGAGGACGATGCGGTGGACGCTGCGGTTGTCCGTGAGATGGTGGCCAACGGGATTCGCAAGCTGACGGGGGTCGAGCCGAAAGCGGCGTTTGCCAAGCTGTGTTCAACGGACGACGTGGTCGGTCTGAAGGTCAACCCGGTGGGTGCGCCACGGATCTCGACCCAGCTCGAGGTGGTGGATGCGGTCATCGGTTGGCTCGTCGACGCCGGCATGCCCAAGAAGAGCATCGTGATCTGGGACCGCTTCGAAGGGATGCTCGCCGACGCGGGCTTCACCAAGGAGAGATTTCCTGGTGTGCGGATCGAGGCGCTGCAGACGATGGACCCGGAAGGCGATAGCTGGCGAACGAAGGACGGACGGCACGTCTCCGAGGATCGGTTCGACATGGAGGCGTACTACTTCGCCAAGGGTGTCATCGGCGAGGATGTGCGCGGCTACCAGAGCAACGAGTTCTACCTCAATCAGCACGTCTTCAACAACGAGTACTCCTACTTCGGCAAGCTGATCACCAAGGAGCTCACCAAGATCATCAACCTGGCGGCGTTCAAGAACACCGGCAACGGGATCTCGATGGCGACGAAGAACCTGGGCTACGGCGCCGTCTGCAACACTGGCCGGCTCCACCAGCCGCTGTTCTTTCACGTCAACACACACGTCTGTGCGGCGCCGTGGGTGCGCGACAAGCTGGTGCTGAACATCACCGACGGCCTGCGCGGCCAGTACGATGGCGGTCCCGGACGCAACGACCAGTTCGTCTATCCGAACCACTCGCTGTACTTTGCCACCGATCCGTTCGCGCTGGACATGATCTGCCACCAGCAGATCGTTGCCAAGCGCAAGGAGATGAAGGTCACGGTCAACGAGCACCCGCGCTTCACTCAGTACCTTCGTGACGCCGAGGAGCTCGGTCTCGGCATCGCAGATCCTGTCAAGATCGAGCACGTGGTGGTGTCGGCATGAGGTGGACGCTCGGGCTCATCGGTATCTGTGCGTTGCTGACGGCCTGCGGTGGCGACGAGCCACCGGCTCCAGGCGGAGACACGACGCCAGTGGTGGAGACAACGTCGATCCTGCCAGAGGATGGACAGATCCCTGGATGGGAGCGAGCAGGCGAGACCGAGCTGTTCCGTGGTGCAGACCTGTACGGTCACATCAACGGCGGCGCCGAGGTGTTCCTGGAGCTGGGGTTCGATCGCCTCGAGGTCCAGCGCTACACCAGCAACGGTGATGAGCTGTCGGTGGAGCTGTATCACATGGAAGATCCGGAGGCGGCGCTCGGGATCTACCTGATGAAGTGCGGCCAGGAGAGTCCGGTTCCGACCGTGGAGGCCCGGCATACGGTCTCGGATCTGCAGGTGCACCTCGTACAAGGCTCGGTGTACGCAACGGTGAACAACTTCAGCGGCACTGACGGCGCCTCTGCTGCGCTCGTGCCGTTCGCCGCCGAGGTTGCGAGCCGAATCGAGCCAGCGCCGGCGGCTGGCGTGCTCGCACTCTTACCAGAAGAGGACCTGATCCCCGGTTCGGAGCGGATCATCCGTGGACCGTTCACGCTCGGGGCGCTGTACACGCTGGGCGAGGGTGATCTGCTGCGTCTCGGCGAGACCGAGACGACGGCGGTGGCGGCTCAGTACGGCTCCGAGGACGCCCCAGTGACGAGGATTGTCGCGCGCTACGACGCTCCCGCGACTGCCCAGGCAACGTTCGCACACATCGTCGAGAGCCTCGATAGCTACCTGGAGCCGGTGGCGCAGAGCGAGGGGCGGCTGGTGTTCACGGACTACGCCGACCAGTACGGTCGTGTGACCGTCGACGGCTCGACCATCGAGGTCCTGGTGCACCTTCCGGAGGCGCCCGTCCAGTAGCGAGTCGATCGATCGGCGCACGGCCCGTGAAGCCGCCGCGCTGATGGATCGCGTCTGTGCGATGACTTGGACCTAAGCCCATCGGTCCGTGAGCTCAGCATCATGCCAACGGCGCCGCCGGGGGCCGCAGGCCGGGCTCCGGATGGCCGGGGCCTGGACCCGGTCCGGGTCCGAATCCGGGTCCGGGCTGAAGCGTCGTCGCTCCTGCCACACCTCCTCGTCGCGTTTGGCCCTCACGGCCCGATGCGGGAGCCGGTATGGTGGTGCAGCGCCATCGTCCCTGCACGTGAGATCGGATGGCGCGGGAGCCAACGTGGCCGCGGGGGCCAGTGGCTGCGCGGAACGACTCGCGGTCGCGTCGCCAGAACATGTGTGGACACCTCGGTCCAGGTCGGACTATGCTCGCCGGGAGACTGGCTGCATGCAGGTGTGAGCGACGATCGACTCGGGGGTGGCGATGCGACGGGTCGTGTGGTGCGCGGTGGTGGCGCTGGGATTGGTGGCGGGGACCGGTCAGGCCGCGCCAGTGGATCTCCTCGAGGCCGATACGCAGGTCTTCGTTCAGGACAACGGTGCAGCCGATCTCATCTACCGGCTGACGTTTCGCGAGAACGATTCGAGGTCGGCGATCCGTCGCGTCGGCCAGTTCTACGAGCCGATCCACTTCACCCGCTCGTGGATCCATGCTGGCGAGCAGCGGCTCGATGCGACGGTCACCTCAGTTGGCGATGGCTACTATCGGGTCGAGTTTCCTCAGCTGACCACGCGTGCCGGCGAGCAGTACACCCTCGAGCTGCATGCTCGCTGCAACCGCCGGTTCGCAGATCCGACGCAGCGCGACGGCGAGAGGCTGCTGGCTGTCTGGTTCAATCCGATCCGATGGGGCTTGCCGATCTCGCGCTCGGTGATCCATCTCGTGCTGCCCCTCGAGCTGTCGGCCGAGGTGGACGCGCACGAGCAGATCACGCCGGCGATGGTCTCCCAGCTCGGGGTGCTGACCGATCCAGCGGTGCTCGAGGATCAGGATCACTGGGCGTTCGTGTTCACCGACTACCGTGAGCAGCGCCGGTTGACAGTCTACGCCGAGCAGCGCGGCCTGGCGCCGGAGGCGACCCACATGCTGCGGGTGTACATTCCGGCGGCAGCGCTGCCCTCGCTGTCGGGAGAACGAGACGTGGAGGCCGGTGGTGCGGCAGCTGGCGAGCGGCTGGTCGACCGTGGCGTGGCGGATCTGCTCGGTGAGCACTACGAGCTGCTGGTCAACCGCGGCCCGGACCCCGGTATCGACCGTTCACGTTGGGTCGAGGTGATCACGGAGCTCGAGTTCGTGGAACGCGGTGAGCGGGATGCGGTTTCAGTGCCGCCGGTGACCACCAGCTTCTTCGACGACCACGTCGTGTCATGCACGGCAACGATTGACGGTCATGAGGTGGGCTGCACAGCGCGCGCAGACGCCCTGGTCTTCGCACAGAAGACCGAGGCCGGAAAGACGTTCGTCGTCCGCTTCTCCCGTCGCCATTTCGTGCCTCGGCGTCCCGAGATCCATGCCGTCGACGGAGGTGCGTGGGTGGAGCTCGAGCTCTTCGGTATCGACTCGAGCTATGCACCGCGGGACCGCGTGCAGAGGTCGCGGGTTCTCGTGCGCACCGGCTTGCCGCTGTACTCCGAAGTACCGGCGGGTACCGTCCTCGGCCAGGGCGTGGAGCTGCCGGTGGTCCTGGCGCAGCCGGGCCGCGATGAGGTTCAGGTGCGCGGTGTTGCAGTCGACTGGCTCAGGGACGTCGCATACTGGCCGCCGTGGGACTACCCGGAGGGCTCGGACGCATCAGCCGAGTGCGTCGTGAGCTGGCAGAGATCGACAGACCTCGCCGAGCCTGTTCAGCTCTCCCTCCTGCTGCCGGCCCGGCCGTTGAACGCTGGCGTCGGTCTCGGGCGGAGCGTTGTGCTGTTCGTGCGCCATCTGATAACGGGCGAGCTCACCCAGCGTGAGGTGGAGCTGGCGGGTCGTGCGGGGTTTCTCCTGCTGTTCGCTGCAGTCGTGACCTACTTCGTGAACTGGGCGTTGCTCCTGCTTCTGTTGATACCGGTCGGTGTGCCGCTCGCGATCATCGATCTGATCGCGGACACGACCCTGTTCAAAGACGTGTTCCTGCCCGCTCATGAGCTTCGCTGGCTCCATCCTTTGAGTGGCACCGTGTTCGGCTGGACTGCAGTCCTGGTGCCGTTCCGGCTGCTGTGGTTGCTGCTCGCCGGTGTCGCCGCGGTGCTCGTGCACGTGCTGCGCCTCCATCCATATCTCGAGCTGTACATGAAGAAGGCCGGCCCGGCGTATGTCGCGCCGGAGATCACCGTCGCCACCTTTGCCAAGGAGGGACATGTTCCGGACCTGACGCCGGAGGAGGCGGCACTGGTGCTCGACCGGCCGATCAAGGCGATCAACCTCGTAGTGCTGTCGATGGCCGAGCGTGGTGTGGTGGAGATCGTGAGCCGCAACCCGCTACAGCTGCGGGTTGTGAGCCGCGCGGGCGCGGACGGCGACGTCGAGTGGGCGCTGCTCGAGGCTCTTTCCGAGGACGGTACGCTGCCAGCTTCGGGGGTGCGGTCGGTGCTCGAGGCGATCAGTGCACGTGTGCGCCTCAAGACCTGGCGCGCAGATATGGATGCCACGGTGAAAGCCCAGGAGGACCGGGCGGAGAGCGGCTGGCATGAGCTGCGCCGACTGAAACCAGCGAAGCGTCGGCCGTTCTTCGATGCGAACTACCACAGGCTCTACCTGTCCGATCGGTTCTTCTCGAGCCTCAGTGAGACCATGCCACCGGTCGAGCCGGCGGCGCCGATGCGTTCTCCGTTCGAGCTGCTGGCGGCATCGCGCGAGGTGCAAACTCTGGGAGGCGGCATCGAGCGGGTTCAGGAGATGGCGACCGGCGTCGTGGAGAGGATCGAGGGCGGCGCTCGCGCGACAGTCGATCGACTCGAGTCGCTGTTCTCGTTCGACGGCGACCGACAGCGGGTTGCCGAGACAACCGGGGTTGGTCCGGCAGCCGCGGCCCTCGCTCCTTCGATCGCCGCGGGCTACGATGCCTGTCACTCAGCGTGTCACTCAGCGTGTCACTCCGCATGCCACTCGGCATGCCACTCTGCGTGTCACTCCGCATGTGCCTGCCACTCTGCGTGTCACTCGGCGTGCGTCTCGTCATGTGCGGGAGGTTTCTGATGGACGAACGTGTCCGCGTCTCGATCGATGCGCTCTGCGCGCGGATCGACGCCTTCGTGGCCTCGACGCGACAGGCTGTGTTCGTCCGCGAGGCGGACAGCCTGCTGATGATCCGTCCGGACAAGACTCTGCAGCTGAACCACACGGGCGTGGCCGTGCTGAAAGAGCTGTATGGCCGGAAAGAGCGCTCGGCACGTGAGGTCCTGGAAGAGCTCGGCGCTGGTCTCGATGTTCCGCTCGAGCGGCTGGCTGTCGATGCGGAGACGATCGTGGATGCGGTCGGCGCCGTGCTCAACGAGGACTACACGCCGCGTCCGGGCCTCCGGTTCGGGAGCTTCGACCGCGGAATCGTGCGCTATCCCACGCTCGCCGAGATTGCGGTGACCTACGGGTGTCAGAACCGTTGCCGGTTCTGCTACGCATCGAGCCCGCACCGGAGCCGGCGACAGCGGCCGATGACCAGCGAGCAGATCCAGGTGGTGATGGCCAAGATCTATCACCAGGCGCATGCACCGTCGCTGAGCTTCACCGGTGGCGAGGCCACACTGCGACCGGATCTGGAGGAGCTGATCAGGGCGGCGTCTGGAACCGGTTTCCGGGTGAATCTGATCACCAATGGCATCCGACTCGCGGATCAGGAGTACGCCGAGCGGCTCGTGGACGCCGGGCTCGACTCGGCGCAGATCTCCCTCGAGGCGGGCTGCGCCGAGATCCATGACCGTATTGTGGGGCGTTCCGGTGCATTCGCCGCCACCATCCGAGGCGTTCAGGCGTTACGCCAGCTCGGGATCCACGTCCACACGAACACGACGCTGTGCCCGCCGAACCTCGACCATGCTGCGGCGTTGATCCGTTTCGTCGCAGGCGATCTCGGTCTGCGCACACTATCGATGAACATGGTGATCCGGACGGGGGATGCGCTCGCAGGCGATGAGATGCGGGTGTCGTATGAGGAGATCGCGCGCAGGCTTCCGGGACTGCTCGCAGTGGCTCGAGAGGTCGGCGTGCGCCTGGTCTGGTACTCGCCGATCCCGTACTGCATCTTCAACCCGGTCCTGCACGGTCTGGGAGCCAAGTCGTGTGCCTGCATCGACGGCATTGTCTCGGTCGATCCGACGGGCCAGCTCCTGCCGTGCTCGTCGTTTGCGACAGGTATCGGCTCGCTGCTCGAGCGGGACTTCGACGAGCTGTGGGAGAGCCGGACGGCACGCTACTGGCGGCGGAAGGAGTTCATACCGCTGGTCTGTCGAGAGTGCCCGGACTCGGATGTGTGCGCTGGCGCGTGCCCGCTGTACTGGGATGCGGCCGGGACGTTTGCCGAGATTCCGCGCCACGGCTCGGACGATGCTCGCCAGCGCGAGCGCTGGGATCGTCACCGTCTTCGGGGCGGCAGCTTCGGCGTGCCAGCCCCGGCGCAGGCGGTCGAAAGGAGTCCGCGATGGGGGGGCTGAGCGGGTTCCTGCAGTATCTGGACGACCGCCGGCAGGTGCTCGAGCGGATCGAGGCGAGGTTGTGCGCTCTTCAGAGCACGTATGAGAACCACTATGCGGAGATCTCTGCTGTCCGCGACAGCGAGATGGAGCAGCTGCTCGAGCATGCTGTTGGGGACCCTGAGCGGCTCCCGAATGGGTTTGCACGCAGGCTCGAAGCGGCGCGTGAACAGGTCGAGCAGGAGTTCCGAGAGCGGCTGGCGGCTCTCGTCCGAGAGCGTGACCGACTGGCAGCGGAGGCGGAGAGCTGCCGAAGGCGGTCATCGGAGGCGGAGCGGGTGGTGCGGGCTACCAACGTCGACCTCGATCGCGAGGAGGAGGAGCTGAAGGAACGCAACCAGCGGCTGCTCGCCGCGGTTGATCGGTACAACGCGCAGATTCGGGGGCTGGGACGCGGCTTCGGATTCTTCGCCAACTTCTTTCGAATGCGGGCGCTGGCGCGTCAGCGGCGAGAGCTGGAGGAGGAGCAGGCCGACGTCACGGCGAGGATCGATGCGCTTCGGCGCAGATGGCAGCATGCCGACCACAGCTTCGCGGAGGAGGAGGTCCGGCGACAGGAGGAGTGGATGCAGCTCGAGAGTCGCCGAGCGGCGTTGGCGGCGCAGATCGAGGCGCTGGAGGCGGCACGAGCCTCCGTCATCGGGCGCAGTGCTGTCGATCGGGCCCTTGCGGACCAGTTCTCCGAGCCGGTCGAGCCGGGGGCCGACGATCCGCCGTGCCCGCGGTGTGCTCGGCAGAACCCTGCCAACGCGTTCTTCTGCCATGCGTGTGCATGGCGACTGCAGCCGGATCGGATGGACGTGACCGGCAGCCTCGTCGAGGTGGCGGAGATCAACTGGCACTGGCGGCGCTTCGGTGACGGGATGCGTGCCGGTCAGGAGCTGATCGGGCTTGTTCGCGGGATCTCGTCTGGCGTGGAGGCCTTCACCGAGAGCGTGCGCGATGTGGCGGAGTCTGAGCGGCAGTACCCGTTGCCCAAGCTGGAGATCGACGTTCCGGAGGCGAGCGTGCGGTTCGGCCGGTGCTTTGACGAGATGGCGGATGCGGTCGATCGCGACCTCGGTCTGCACCCTCGGGAGCTCGCCGCCACGGTGCAAGCTGCCGTCGGCTCGACCCTCACCGAGGAGAGCATCCGTCAGTACTTCGAGACCATGGGCGAGGAGCTGTCTCGGCAGGCGGAGGCGCAGTGGTAACACGTCGCGCCGCATGGGAGGTGTGATGCGCCGAGTCGCTGCGGTGATGGGGATCGGTCTCGGAACCCTGCTGGCGCTCCTGGGGGTGCTGTTTCTCGTCGGTGCTGACGGCGAGGTCCGGCGGCTGGTCGTGGCGGCGATCGGGCTCGTGGGAGGTGCAGCGCTGGTCGGTGTCGGAATCCGGCTGTGGAAGGTCGCGGAGGCGCTGTCGCCTGCCCGTTTGCGGGTGGAGATTCTCGAGGCCGCCAAGCGCGAGGACGGGGAGATCAGCGCGCCGGAGCTCGAGGCGGCACTCGGTAGGCGGTTCGCACCGGCCGAGCCGGTGTTGGAGCGGCTGGTCAGCGAAGGACGGTGCCGTCGGCAGCAGCGGAGCGGAGGTCTCTACTACGTCTTCCCGGAGCTCCAGCCGCGACTGGCGGTGCGGCGCTGCGAGTACTGCGGCGCCGAGCTGCCCCTGGCCGATGAGCTGTCGAGCTGTCCGAGCTGCGGTGGCGCTGTGCAGACCGGCGTGGTTCAGCGGTCGTTCAGCGGCGGAGAGGGATTGTTTTCGATGGATGAGTCGTAGGGCTGCGCTCCGGTGGAACCCACTTCGATCACGAACGATCCGTCCTCTGGGCGTCTTGGACGTATTCTCTGATCGGGTAGACTTCGGTGCCAACGGGCCGCGGGCTCGGGTTCGCTCGGGTTGGTCATTTCACGCTGTACTGAGTGGAGGAGAAGATGGAGCAATCCGGCAGACCGCTGATGGGGGTGGAGAGCGCTCGCAGACACGCTCGTTGCGAGGCTCGCTTCGACTCCATGACGCTTGCATTGCTTCTGAATGCACTGATTTCCTCTGCATTCGTCTTGATCACTGCACTCCTGGTGTCCGATGGCCTTCCACTTGACATCTCGGTCCGGACGGTGCTGAGCCTTGAAGTGGTGACATGTTGGATCGGGGTTCGTACGATGCTCGCCTTCGTGCCGCCCAACGTTCAGGACGTGCTTTCGCGAGTGGGCTGGTGGTGCTTTGGTGCGCTGTTGGGCTGGCCGGGTCTGTTTCTGTGCCTCGTCGCGGGTGGCATTGGGGCGTTCAGGGTGTTCAACGAGTTCGTGTGGATGACCGCCGCCGGGATCGTCGTGTTGACCATCGCTGTCGTGTACGTGCGCAACAGGCCAGGTGGGGGGGACAGGACGCTCGCCAGCTTCCACGCCGTTCAGGTGGCACTCGCTGTGCTCTTTCTCGTCACTGTGGCGGCGATCGTCATACTGGTGCCGGTGGTGGTGCTGGTTCTAGGTAGCCATGGCCAGGCCGCATTTGGGCCGAGTCTAGCCGTCGCGACCTTAGTGGTCTACTGGATGGCAGGAGCCGGACACTTGCGAAGATTGCGCGATCCTTCTCCCGGCCTTGCACGAGTGGTTGGGGCGGGATTCCATGTTGCGCTCTGCGTTGCGATCGCGGCGATGACCGCCATGTTTCAGCCCGTGGCCTCGGTGCGGCCTTTTGCGGCCTTTCTCGCCCAATCCGTATACCCGTTTGCGCTGGTGTACGCGCCGGTCCTGCTGCTGTTCGTTGTCGTCGTTCGGGGGTTTCTCCGACCTGTCGCGCCAGCACTTGTCATGCTTGCGGTTCTTCTGCTGGGGCTGACACCGCAGCACGCGTTCGAGCAGTTCGATCTGCCGCGGCGTGCACTCTCCGCTGCAGAGCATCCAATGCAGCGACTCTCACCAGCGCACCGTGCAAACGGCGCGGTGAGAGCTGCCGAGAAGAGCGGCATCGATCATCGGTTCGATGACCTGATCGAAGCGTACTGGGGGGGTGGAGAGATCACCCACGCAGACCGAGAGAGCATCGAAGGACGCCTGGCTGGTCTCCTGGTCGACGATGAGGCGCGGGCACCGCTCTTGAGCCGGCTGGCACGGTGCCGGTGGCAGCACGGTCGGCGCGATGAAGCAATCGAGCTTCTCCAACAGGCAGCTCCTTTAGCGGCACGACGGTCGCCCTGGGAGATGGTCCTGGTCGAGAGCCTGAGAGCCCGTTGGCTGGTCGAGGCCGGTCGCGCGGAGGAGGCCGAGCGGCTCGCTACGAGCCTTGCGCGAGAGCTTCCCGCTGGGGGAGGAGCTGTGGCTCTCTGGGCGGTTGCGGATCTTGTGGAGGCCTTCACCCTGACGGGCGCTCTCTGGCGCGCCGAGGAGCTGACTGCCGGCTTTGCTCACTTCGAGAGCCACACCAGTGAAGCCTGCAGGCGCGGTACCGCGAAGCTTCGGCTGGCTCGTTCGAGGATGTTGTTGACGTGGGGACGGATGTCGGAAGCGGAGGCGGCATTGAGGCCTGCCACGTGGCGTGCGAGAGGGTACTCGGACCGGTGGCTCGAGGGGCGTCACCGAGCGTTGATGGCGCAGCAGCAGCTTCTGAAGTCACATGCCAGAGAGGGTAGTGAGCGCTTCGCCGACGTGATCAGTGATCTTGAGGGTGCGTCGGAGGAACTGACGACAGAGCTGGCGACTGTTCTACGGGTTCGTGCGGTTGCGTCTGCCATGTCGAGCACGGCGGGTGCTGCGCTCCAGGATGCGCTCTGGGCTGCAGATCTCGTCTCCGACGGGACATGCTCGGATGAGGAGCGAGGACGGACGCTGGTGGTGCTTGGAGCGATTCTTGCTGCCGAGGATCGGGTCGCGGAGGCGGAGGATGCGTTCGAGCAGGCAATGGCCGCAGCCGATAGAGTGACGCGGCCGCGTTGGGGGTTGTCCCTGGCGTGGCACAATGCTGCCAGGATAGCGGTTCGCAGGGGACGAGTTTCACACGCTTCGCGCCTCTTTGCAGCGGGTCATCAGAGGGCGATGCGCGAGCTGGAGACGGCGCTTCCGTTGCTCTGTGAAGCACAGAGGCTGTCTGCCGTGGAGTCAGTGGCCCTCCGGTTCCAGCAGCAGCTGCTCCACCTGGCGCGACATGGTTCCAGCGAGCAGGTGGCTCAGGCGTTCCTCGCCTGGAGCCAGCTTCGGGGAGTGGTCGCCCGGGCTCAGGTTCTGGAGCGGCGTTGGGCACAAGATCAGGACGCACGTGAGGCAAAGGACCTGTTGGCTCTTCTGACTGCAGCAACCACTCGTCTGACGCGGCACTGGCTCTTGAACCGTCAGTCGGCTGAGCTGACGACAAAGGTGGCCGGATTGGAACGCGATCTTGCGCGTCTGGCGTACGAGGGCGGCGTCAGGGTGCTGGATGAGCGATGTGGCCTCGGAGATGCAGTATCGGGAGCGCCGTCACACTCGCTGTACCTCGACTTCGTGAGGGCTCCGCGGGAGGATGGGGACGCCGAGTATCTAGCCTTTGCAGTACGGGGCGGCGGCCGTTACCAGCCTCGTCTGGTACGCCTCGGAAGAGAGACTGAGATCGCCCCTCTGGTGGCCAGGATGTATGTCAGCATGGCGTTCGGAACTGCGAAGTCCGATGCGAGGGCGGCGGGACGGGCTGTGTATCGAAAGATCCTCGGTCCGTTCGAAGAGATCGTGGCGGAGTGCGATGAGATCATGATCCTGCCGGACGGCGTCCTCTCACTGGTGCCCTTCTCGGCGCTGCCGTTTCGTGATGGATATCTTGTCGATCAGGCAACCACGTCGATCGTGACTGGCCTGACTGCCTGGGACGAGACCGCGGCGCAGCGCCGACCTGGAAATGCCGTCGTGCTTGCAGATCCAGAGCTGCAAGCTCGAGTCGTCGCGTCAAACGGCCTCACGGGTGAGACTGGGAGATCGAGGTTCGGTACAGTCGCGCTCGAACCGTTACCAGGTGCGCGTCGTGAAGGACGTCTGCTGACAGAGATGTTGAACAACTACGGGGTGCGGGTGCGGTACGGTGTTGGCCCGGAGGCGACCGAGCAGAAGCTCCGGGAGGCGGTCTCTCCGGATGCAGTTCACATCGCGGCGCACGGCTTCTTCCTGCCGAAACCGGAGGGCAGAGAGCCTCATGATCTCGTGGATGTGGCGCACGCCTCGATCGGCGTCCTGCCCAGAAGCGCCACTGATGATCCAATGGCTCGTTCAGGGATGTTCCTTGCAGGCGCAGCAGACTCTGTAAGCAGAAGAAACCATGACAGAGGTGTGCTCACGGCCCGCAAGGTGCTGCAGCTGCAGCTCGCAGACACTTCGGTCG
This sequence comes from uncultured Thermoanaerobaculia bacterium, assembly GCA_964512045.1. Lineage (GTDB taxonomy): Bacteria > Acidobacteriota > Thermoanaerobaculia > Thermoanaerobaculales > Sulfomarinibacteraceae > CAZEJK01. Next base: position 9,181 of record CAZEJK010000024.1, on the reverse strand, counting down.
TAGTGCTTTCGGGTTGTTTGACAGGGCTTGGTGACTATCAGACGGGTGAGGGCCTGCTCGGCTTGACGCGGGCCTTTCTGATTGCTGGCACAGACTCGGTGATCGTGACGCTCTGGCCAGTTGACGACCATACGACTCAGCAGCTCATGTTCGAGTTCTATCATGAGTGGCTGAACAGTCGGTCTCCTCGAGAGGCGCTGCGGTTGGCTCAACGGCATCTGCGTCGAGATGGCCTCCACCCATCCTACTGGGCGCCGTTCGTGCTGGCGAGGAACTCAGGCAACTGAGAGAACCGCGATCGGCGTGGCGCCGGTGCTCGAGCTGCGAGCCGCCGGTGTGCCCGTGGGCCTGGCTACCGATGGGCCGGTGTCGCACAGCACGTTGGACGTGCTCGAGTCACTGCGCCTGATGGCGATGATGGTCAAGCACGCGACCGCCAAGCCGAAGAACATGACGATATCCGAGGCGTTGACCGTCGCCACGCGGGACAGTGCACGCGTCATCGGTATGGCGGAGGAGCTGGGACACATCGCTCCCGGGTTCCTCGCGGATCTGATTCTCGTTGACCTCAGTGGACCTCACCACCAGCCGGTACACAACCTGGCGATGTGCGGACGGTGATCTGTGACGGGAGCGTTCTGATGCGAGATCGGCAGCTGCTGACAATCGACGTTGAGGAGATCAAGGCCCACGTGTGCGAAGGCGTGGAACGGCTTTCCAGGCGGGTTCCGGAGGCGCGCATCCAGGTGTACCAGCCGTGACGGTCACGTGTGATGAGGGAGTGCGCGGGTCGGAGCTGCCGTTTCAACGCTGAAGACAGCGGCACCCCTCCGCCGCAGCGGAGGGGTGCTGTACGGATACCGACAGTTGTCTAGAACCGGCCGACGAACTCCACTCCGATGATCCGGGGGTCGTTCACCATGCCGGTGAGGTTGTTGAAGTCGATGGCGCCGCGGACGATCTCCTCGTCGGTGATGTTGCGGCCGAACAGGGCGATCTCGTACTCACCGTCGTTCCAGGCGTAGCCGAGGCGCAGACCGACCTCGAACGCGTCGGCGTTGAACTCCTCGGACTCATACAGGAAGAAGCTCTTCTCGCTGTAGTAGGTCCAGTCGAGGGCGCCGAAGAACCCCTTGTCGACCGGGTCCGCACGGAAGTTGATGATGCCGTTGATGATCCAGTCTGGAGCGTGGGGCAGGCTGTTGCCGTCCACCAGCGCGCCGCCGTTCGCGGCGATCGGGTCGAGGACCGTGCAGCCGCCACCGCACGGGGTTACGGTCAGGTTTTCGTCTTGGATCTCGGTGGGGTTGTAGCTGAGACCGAAGCGCATCAGCCACTGCGCCGAGGGGATGTACTCGATGTCCGCTTCGAGACCGTAGCCTTGCGTGGTGTCCACGTTGAGCAGGGTGGCGGTGTTGAACTCACCACCGACCGCCGTCACCTGCTGGCCGTCCACCTCGTAGAAGTAGCCGGTGAGGTTCAAGCGGAGACGGTTGTCGAGGAGGATCGACTTGATACCGGTCTCGAACGACAGGATCTCCTCCGTGTCGGCGACGGAAACGCAGTTGGTAGCAGGGTCGGTGCCTCCCGCGAAGTCTGCGCAGAAGAGAATCCGCCCCTGGATGCTCGGAGCGCGGAAGCCGGTGGCGACCCGCGTGTACCACTTGAGCTCTGGGTTGATCGTTTTGGTGGCGGTCAGATCCCAGCTGACGTGGTCGTCCTCAGTGCTCTCGGTGATGGGAGCGACGGTCGGCGTCTGGAACACCGGTTGTGGACGCTCGGCTGCGAAGTCCTTCTCATCGTGTGAGAAGCGAGCTCCAACGGAAAGATCCCAACGTTCGGTCGCGTTCCAGTTGACCGATCCGAACAGGGCGTACGCCGTGGAGTCCTGAGTCTGGAATGAGAAGCCCTCCTGAGGGTTGCCCGGCGCCAGCGAGTTGTAGCTGAAGGTGTCGATGGTGATCTCTTCATCGAAGTAGAATGCTCCGACGATCCACTCGATGTCGCTGCCGGTGTTGCTCGTGAGACGGAGCTCCTGGGTCATCTGATCGAGGTCCGGGATGCCGTCGGCAGACTCTGAGTAGAAGGGGATCTCACCGGGCCCGTACGGGGGTGCAAAAACCGCTCCGAACCCTCCGTCGATGTCGCCACGGCTGTACATGTCAAGCGATTCGTACGCGGTGATCGATGTCAGCGTGGCTCCGCCCAAATCAAAGTCGAGTCGGAGGTTGGCCCCCTGTGAGTCGATGTCCTGCTGGTTCTTGCCGTCGAAGTAGACGGTGTCCCAGTCGAAGTTGTCGTTGAGGTTGTTCGTGCCGGGCTCGATGATGTTGGCGCGGAACAGGCGTGCCGTGCCGTCCACCTCCCAGCCGTGGACGTTGAGAAGGGCGTTCACGGAGTCCGTCGGTTCCCACAGGAGCTGCAGGCGGTAAGCGGTCGTGTCATAACCGCCCAGCGCGTCATCCTCACCCGTGTAGCCGTTGTCCACCCAGTCGCTGCGGGACTGGTACAGCCAGGAGAAGCGTGCGGACACCGTCTCTCCGAGCGGTCCGCCGACGCCACCGCTGACATCGATCGTATCGTAGGTCCCGTACGAAAGCCGGGTGTCGAGGTCGAACTCCCGCGAGGGCTTCCTGGTTTCGAACTTGACGATGCCGGCTGGGGTGTTGCGCCCGAAGAGGGTGCCCTGGGGCCCTCGCAGCACCTCGATGCGTTCGAGGTCGAACAGTGGCATTCCCTTCAAGACCGGGTTCTCCAATACCACCTCGTCAACGATCATCGACACCGGCTGCGAGGCGTTGAGGTCGAAATCGGTGTTCCCGAGGCCTCGGATGTAGAACCTCGGAAATGCCCGGCCGAACGACGACTCGAGGATCACGCTCGGGACGCGCCCAGAAAGGATCCGCACGTCCGGAGTGCCGACGGTGAGTGTCTCGAGGTCCTCGCCACCGAGAGTGGAGATGGACGCGGAGACGTCCTGAACGTTTTGCGTTCGCTTCTGGGCGGTCACGACGATCTCGCCCAGCACCACGGGTCTTTCCTCCGGTTGGACTTGCTCTTGCTGCTCAGGGGTGTCCTGCTCCTCTGCAGCGGGTTGTTGGGCATATCCTGTGCTTGCCAGGATGCCGACGCAGAGCGCTACTATCGCTGTTCGACCGATCCACTTCGCCGTCGTTGCCATTGTTCCTCCTCCGTCGATTGACTCTCAGCACGATAGAATGATGTCAAGGGCGTGTAAAGCTCGTGAGTAGAAGGCGACTGTTGTGCTGGTTGCGGCTGTGGGGCGTGTTCCTGAGTCGGAAGGAGTGGTAAGGTCACATGGACGGAGGAGCCGCTTGGCTGAGCGGTCTTCGACTGCGATGGTGAGATGATCAACAGCAGCACAGCGCAAGCCGATGTGAGGACGGCGTGAGCCAGACGGATACTGGGTCGGGTGAGGCCAGGATCCGGACCCTTGACCGGACCTCGGTGCCGGATCTGGAGACAGTCGAGCACCGTCGGATGCAGCTCTGGGTGATGACGCTGCTGCTGTTCCTCTCGTCCATCACAGCTCTGGGTTTGATCGTGTTTGGGGTCGAGGTGCGGCTGCCGTCGTGGCTCGGGCCTGGAAGGGTCGCCGCGAGCTTGATCGGTCTGTCGGTGCTGTTCAGCGCGTACGCGGTCGACAAGGAGATCGTGCTGCGTCGTCTCACGCGCCAGCTGATCGAAGAGCGAGTGCTGGCAGCATCACTCAAAAGCCGCCTGGAGGAGGCGCAGAGCCTTCTCGAGGCCGGCAAGCTGCTCACGGCCGGTCTGGATCTGGGTGAGGTGCTCGATACGATTCTGCACACCTCGATGGATCTTCTGGACGGGCAGAACGGCTCCATCATGTTGGCGCAGTCCTCGGATGAGCTGCGGACAGTGTGCTCGTCGAACCGCAGCGCCGCCAGGGGGGCACGGGTCCCGTTCAACCAGGGGATTGCAGGGAGGGTTGCGGCCACGCGAGAGCCGTTGTTGATCAACGGTTCGATCCGTTGGGAGCACTACAGAGAGGGAGAGTCGCCGAAACCCGTCAGCGCCGTGTCGGTGCCGCTGGTGCACTGTGGCGAGCTCATCGGTGTTCTCAACGTGAATGCAGAGCCGAGCCGGACGTACACCGAGCATGACTTGAGGGCTCTGGCCGGCTTTGCCGATCAGGCTGCGACAGCGATCGTCAATGCGCAGCTGTATGCGTCACAACGGCTGTCCGCGTCGCAGAGCGCGTACCGGGCGATGCATGATCCGCTGACACGTCTGCCGAACAGATCTCTGCTGATCGATCGGATCTCGACGTCCATGGAGCGGTACCGCGAGTCGATACGCGAGGTGGCGCTGGTCTTCATGGACCTGGACGACTTCAAGCGGATCAACGACTCGCTCGGTTACGGCGCCGGTGACCGTGTTCTCTGCGAGGTGGCCGACAAGCTGCGCAGGGGAACCCGGCAAGGGGACACTGTCGCCCGCTTCGGTGGTGACGAGTTCGTCATCTACCTGGATCCGACGACCAACGACGAGGAGGCGGAGACCGCGGCGCAGCGGCTCCTGCGCGCGATCGAGGAGCCGATCACCATCGATGGGCGGCAGCTCCACTTCACGGCCAGCATCGGGGTTGCGGTGCGCCGACCTCGGGAGACGACTGCGGACGAGCTTGTTCGCGATGCGTACACGGCGTTGCATGCAGCGAAGAGGACCGGGAAGGGTCGGATTGCGCGTTTTGCGCCGTCGATGCGGGAGGAGGCGATCAGCCAGCTGGACCTGGAGGATGCGCTGCGACGAGCGTTGCGTGAAGGTGAGCTGGAGGTGTTCTTCCAGCCGATCGTCACCCTGCCGGGGTGTCGGCTGCGGTGTCTCGAAGCTCTGGTGCGCTGGAACCACCCGCAACGGGGTCTGGTCAACCCTGCCGGTTTTTTGATGGCCGCGGAGCGGCTTGGCATGATGGCGGAGCTCGACCGTTGGGTCGTCCGGTCAGCGTGTTCCCAGCTCAAGGAGCTCGAGGCCTCTGGTGTGATTGCGACAGATGTTCAGGTCTCCATCAATCTGTCGTCTCCGAGCCTGTATGACCCACAGCTCCCCGATGTCGTGCTACGGAACATCGAGGAGACCGGCCTCGAGCATGAGAGGGTTGTTCTCGAGATTACCGAGAGCTTCATGCTCGACCATGCGCACGACGTTGCGTCGCGCCTGAAGAGCCTCAAGGCCTCGGGCGTGCACCTGGCCCTGGATGACTTCGGCACCGGCTACTCGTCGTTGAGCGGGCTGCGGCACGTGCCGGTGGATATGGTGAAGGTCGACCGGTTGTTTGTCGAGAGCGTCCACCGTGAGCCCAGTGCTGGCGCACTTGTCGAGGGGATCGTGCGTCTCGGTGCCGGGTTGGCGTTCGATGTCGTCGCCGAAGGCATCGAGGAGCCCGAGCAAGTGGATCGGCTCGTGGGCCTCGGTTGTTGCCTCGGGCAAGGGTTCTTCCTCGCCAGGCCGGCGCCCCGGGGGAAGCTGGCCGCTGCGTTGGCGCGCCTGCAGGAGCTCTCGGTCGACACCAACTGAGCGACGGTACGCAGTCGTCGGGAGTGAACGGTAGCGCACCTGACGCTGTCGCCGCGAACGATTGACCGCCGAGCCCGGCGCGCCTCGATTCCGCGAGCGCTACGGTTTGCTTCCTGGCCCTCCACGCTGCTGGTACTCGAGGTGGCTGACAGGTCGCAGTGCCGTGATCCAGCTGCCATAACAATCCGCTCTCCGCCTATCCGTGCGGCTCGAGGTGCGCCTGCTGAGCAGAGGCCAGCCGTGGGCCCGCGAGATGGCGAGGTCCGGTGAATATGACGAGACAGTTATCAGAAGTGACATTCACTTCAACGTAGAGCTGTCTTCAGAACTTGACACGCTGACGCTCAGGTATTATATTGCTGAGTGCAGGATCATCAGATCCTGGCGGATGACGAATTGATCGCCGTCCGGTAGGCACGGACCCCACGGGGTCGCTGAAGATTGAGCAGAAAAGGAGGAACGCCATGACTTTCCTGAGACTTTCATCGGATCCGTTCGAGAGCATGATGCGTTTGCAGAGGGCGTTGTCGCAGTCCCTCACCCGACCGTTCTACGGCCAGGACTGGACGCCGTCCGGTCGCGGGGTGTTCCCGCCGTTGAACGTGTTCGAAACAGGCGAAGGCGATGCGGTGCTGGTCAGGGCCGAGCTGCCAGGCGTGGAGAAGGACTCCATCGAGGTCGAGACGGTTGGTAACCGGGTGATGATTGCCGGTAGCCGCAAGCTGCAGGAGGCTGACGAGAGGTCACGGTATCACCGTCGTGAGCGGCAGGCAGGGGAGTTCCGTCGCGTGTTCACGCTGCCGTTCGAGATCAATCGCGAGAGTGCCTCCGCGAGCTACACCGACGGTATGCTGACGGTACGTGTCGAGAAGGCGGAGAGTGCCAGGCCGCGTCAGATCAAGATCAGCGGCTGATCCGGCGACGTATCGATTGAACGACTCCGTTACGAGCAGACAGAGGAGGAACACCATGTCACACGACATTGAGAAGACCGACAAGAAGGCGATCGAGAGCTCTGAGGAAACCACTTGGGCCGGTGAGAACTACCAGCCGGCTGTGGACATCTGGGAGGACGAGGAGAAGCTGGTCCTCAAGGCCGACGTGCCCGGTGCGCGTACCGAGGATGTCGAGATCGACCTCAACGAGGATGTGTTGACGATCAACGCTCCGGTGAAGGTGGCGGATTACGAGGGGCTCCGGCCGCTGTACAGCGAGTACAACGTGGGCAACTTCTACCGGCGATTCTCACTGGGCGAGACGATCGATCAGGAGAAGATCTCGGCCGACCTGGCCGACGGGGTCCTCACGGTGACCCTGCCGAAGCGGGAGAGGGCCAAGGCGCGCAAGATCACCGTCGCATGATCGTCGCCCTCAGGCTGAGGGCTCACGGTAGATCGTGAGCGCATAGGAGACGCCGGGCACGAGCTGCCCGGCGTTATTGTGCGCTCGGCCATGAGTGATGGGGCAGGGCGCACTGTGGCCGCTCAGGATGAGTGCGGATAGTCTTACTCTGTGGCGACGTTCAACCAGACGTTGACATCGTCGCTGAACTCGTTGGCTACCGCGATGTCGGGCCGACCATCCGAGTCCAAATCTGCGGCGACAATCGCCACCGGCGCCCAGCCGCACGGTAGCGAGCCGAGCGGTACGAGGGTGCCATCTCTGTTCTCCACCAGCCACGCCTCGTGGGTGCCGAAGCTGGCGGCCACAGCATCCAGGTCACCATCCAGATCGAGGTCCGTGACATGGACGCTGGCGATGCTGCCGCCTGCGGAGATGAACTGGGCAGGAGCCAACGCCCCGGTACCATCGCCCCTGAACACCGCGAGATCGTCTCCGCCGGTGTCCCGGAAGATCCCGCCGTTGCCGACGAGTACGTCAGCGTGGCCGGTGGAGCTGTTGATCCTGTAGGCTGTCTGCCCATCGAGTGCCGACGAGCTCGAGCCATCCTCATCGCGGACGATCTGGCGAAAGCGTCCTCCGGAGGCAAACCAGCTCTCGACCTGCTGGTGCGAGCCGTCGATCGATTCCACTGTCCACAGCGCCATTGCGGTGGTGAGCTGCTGGACGATCTGTGGGCCGCCGACTGCCCGCTGATGCTGCTCCAGCACGGTGGTGAGGTCCGGTGTCTGGGCGTGGGCTGGTTGCAGGGTGGCGACACAGATAATGGAGAGTACGGCGATACTCAGCGAACGCATGGATCCTCCCTGGTGTGCAACGTGCTCCCCGGATTCGGCCGGGACGGGTCGGTGGTCATAACGCGCAGAGCTGTTCAAGATTCCATTGCGGTGGAGCTTGTGGAGCCCCAGTGCTACCCTGACCGGGTGACGCCGCATCTTCACACAACACCGTTCAGTGGTCTGAGCGCCCGTCGTGGTACGTCGGTGCGCTGCCCGGTCTGCGACGCCCACGAGCTCGAGCTGCGGACGAGCTGTGTCAGCACACTGCTCTGGTGCACGTCCTGCGGCCGGTTCGAGCTGAGCCGTGTGTTCAGACTGCTCGCAGCCGACGACTTCGAGACGATCGCCGGCCTTCTCGAGCACCGTCTCAGCGATCGAGTCTGAACGGCTGATCGACTGATTATCTGAATATCTGAATGCTGTCTGGCGTGGAGAGCGTTACGGAGCGTTCATCGTTTCGCCAGCGAGAGCGTCCGTCAGGAACCGCAGCTTGAGCTCGTGGAAATGCAGCTTGAACTGCGAGACCCGCACACCGTGACGGACCCGCGGGTAGACCATCAGCTCGAACGGCAGCGCGTTCTCGGCGAGCGCGTCGACGAGTCGCATGGTGTTGTGCAGGTGGACGTTGTTGTCCATCGAGCCGTGCACCAGCAGGAGATCGCTGGCCAGCGAATTGGCGTGCGTGAGTGGTGCGCCGGCCTCGTACCCGTCAGGGTTGTCGGCGGGTCGGCCCATGTACCGCTCTGTGTACACGCTGTCGTACAGACGCCAGTCGGTCACTGGCGCATACGCGATGCCAGCCGCATAGGTGTCCGGCGCTGTGAGGAGCAGCATGAGGGTCAGGTAGCCCCCGTAGCTGCCCCCGTAGGCGGCGATCCGATCTGCATCGACGTACGGAACGCTGCGGAGGTAGCGTACGCCGGCGAGCTGATCGGCCACCTCGAGCTGCCCGAGGCGCTCGTCGATGGCGGACTCGAACGCCTTGCCGCGGCCCCAGGTACCCCTGTTGTCGAGCCAGAAGACGATGAATCCGCGTTGGGCGAGGAGCTGGTAGAACAGGTGGCGCGAGCCGCCCCAGCTTCTGCTGACGAGCTGCACGTGCGGGCCCCCGTAGACGTAGTGGACCACCGGGTACTGCTGATCGGGATCGAAGTCAGGGGGGTGGAGCATCGCAGTGTACAGTGTGGTTCCGTCATCGGCCTCGATCCGACCGAGCACGGGCTCGGTGAGGGCGTACTCGGAAAGGGCGGGGATGGCGCCTTCGAAGAGCACTCGTTTCAGCGACCCATCGATCGCATGCAGCGACACCTTGGGTGGTGTGGTGAGGTCCGAGTACGTGCCGATCCAGTCCTCGCCGGTCGGTGACATATCGATCTTCCAGGTGCCATCGCCGCTGGTGAGCTGTGTGATCTCACCGCCGTCGAGTGGGACTGTGAAGACAT
>CAZEJK010000023.1:37255-38892 GCA_964512045.1 uncultured Thermoanaerobaculia bacterium | reverse complement strand
CGACTGGAGACCGCCGCACCTTCGAAAGCTCGAGGTGTCCGCCGGGAGCCGAGGGCCAAGATCCTGCTGTCAGGGCCGGGGCCGGGGCATGGCCCGGTTCCAAGATGGTTCGGGGGCGCCATCGCTCGAGCGAGCGAGCGGCCATGTCCGCGTACGAAGCTGTCTGCTGTACTGATGGGACGGAGCTACGGCCAAACCGCGAGATGCTCCTCGAGCCGTTCGCGCTGCCACTCCGGGACATGCTCACGCAGGCGTTCGACGAACTCCTTGCGAACACGTCGAGGCGGCGGCAGGAGCGAGATCGCGTCGTCCTCGCTGACCAGCTCGAGAACCTTCAGACGGATCGACCCGGACTCGGTGGGGTTGCCCCAACGATCCCGTCCACGCACGACGCGTTCCTCGACGTTGATCGCATCGATGTCGTCCCAGCTGACATGGGAGCGCAGGATCATGCCCTTCTGCGTGATCCCATCGCTGTCCACCTTGACCCAGGAGGGAGCGAACGATGACGCGAACAGGCTCATGATCGGCGCACCGATCACCAATCCAAACACACCTGCAAACACCGTGGCCTCCACCGAGCCGAGCTCAGCGAGCGGGTTCGAGACATCCAGCGCGCGGGCGATCAGTGCGGCCGGAACCCCGGCGCACAGCACGGCTCCGAAGACCACCGTGATGCCGTCTGCGATCGCTGCACCTTTCAGGTTCGACACGTTCAGCCACGGTCCTCGCCGCGTCCGGTAGAGTCGGTGGGCGATCAGCACCGCCACGACCAGCGCCACACCTCCCGCGACCCGGACCGGCACCACTGGCACAGCTCGGGTCTGGACCTCTTCGAGAACATCGTAACGGGGAAGGATCCAGGCGTTGGCGTAGCGGAACCCCTCACCTCCGTCCGTATCAAGAGCGCCGGCGACCGTGCTCCACGCTTCCTCAGAGACGGATCCGGCACTTTCGCCGACTGCGAGTGCGTCGAGTGCGGCGGACACCTCAGGAACCACTACGGCACTCCTCGGTTCGAGCACAGGTAGTGTGTTCGGATCGCGTATCCGCGCTCCGATCTCCATCAGCAGTCGAAGCGGCGTCTGCTCACCCGCCCCACCACTCTCGACGAGCATGCGAGCTGTGGGATCGAGCTCGAAGCTCAGCATCCTGCTGTCAAACACAAGCTGCACGCCTGCGCCGCCAGTACCCGCCAGCTCCCGGAGACGCTGCCAGCACGCTGCTGTGACGCTGGGGCTCCACCCCTGGAGAAGCTCGTGATGGCCCACGTTGAGCTGCCCCAGTCCGACCTCGCGGGCGGTCTCTGCGTCCAGCACGAACAGATCTCGAGCTGCATTGACGCTCTGCTCAAGCTCCTCAAGCGTGGCCAACCTCTCGAACCGGATGACGGACTCGTAGTCCGTGTGGCTCCGCTCGTTCGGGATCGGCAGCAGGACCCAGCCAGCGCCGAGCACGACCAACACGTACATCACGACTCTCATGAGGAATGACATGAGTCGATAGTACTCCAAACGGGACCGCATCTCGCAGTGTACGCGGCTCGCCAGGCGACGCAGACTCGGCTATCGTTCTGATATGACCTGGCCGCAGCTTCCCTGGTGGCCCCCCATTGCCGTCGGCCCGGCTATACGCTC
>CAZEJK010000023.1:0-37245 GCA_964512045.1 uncultured Thermoanaerobaculia bacterium | reverse complement strand
GCGACGATCGTCACCGTTGCCCTCGTCACCGCCGAGGTCGCGTTCCGGATCGCTGTGGCGATGCGGATCGTCATGCGTCGCAGGCCGATCGGCGAGTCGTTGGCCTGGCTGCTGGTGGACCTCCTCCTCCCGGTCATCGGAGCGATCACGTACCTCGTGGTCGGCGAGCACCGCCTCGGCGCCCGGCGAGCTCGCGCAGCGAACGAGCTCAAGCCTGTCCTGGCTGAGTGGTCGTCGCAGCTGGCAACCGGCCGCGAACCCTCATGGAGCGGCCGACACCGCGATGCGCGCGAGCTGGCTCGGCTGGCCCAGGCCACCTTGCGTCCTCCGGCGCTGGATGGCAACACCGTCCAGCTGTTCGACGCGGCCGAGCCGGCCCTGCGATCGTTGCTGGAGGATATTGACGCTGCCGAGGCCACGATCGATCTCGAGTACTACATCTGGTGGCCGGGCGGCCTGGCGGATGAGATCGCCGACGCACTCCTGCGCGCTGCACATCGCGGCGTGCGCTGTCGAGTTCTGGTCGATGATTTTGGCAGCAAGGATTTCGTGCGCAGCGAGTGGCCCGATCGGTTCCGCTCGACCGGCATCGAGGTGGTCCGCTCTCTGCCGGTCGGGATCCTCAGATCGCTGGCCGTCCGCATCGACCTTCGCAACCACCGAAAGATCGCCGTCATCGACAAGATCGTGAGCCACACCGGCAGCCTCAACCTGGCCGACCCCACATTGTTCAAGCAAGACGAGGGCTTCGGTCAGTGGGTGGATGCCGCAGTGCGAGTGGAAGGGCCGGCGGTCGAGGTGCTGGGAGCGGTCTTCGAGCTCGACTGGCACTTGGAGACCGGCGGCGACCTCCCGACGCTGGCGCCCCAACCCTCGCACGAGGTCCGCCGTGCGCCGGGCAGATCCGCCGTCCAGGCGCTCCCTTCCGGTCCGGGCGACGCTCCTCACGCCATTCAGCAGGTGGTGCTCACCGCCATCTACGCTGCAACCACAGAGCTCGTCCTGTCAACACCGTACTTCGTGCCGGACGAAGCCACGCTACGCGCGCTTGCTGCCGCTGCGTACGGTGGCGTCCGCGTGGTGATCATCGTGCCGGCGAAGATCGATCATCCCCTCGTCAGTCGCGCATGCCGCGCCGCATACGCCGATCTTCTCGATGCCGGCGTCGAGATCTGGGAGTACCAGGCCGGGCTGCTGCACTCGAAGACGATCGTCGTCGACACCGGCATTGCGTTCATCGGCTCGCTCAACATGGACATGCGCAGCTTCTGGCTCAACTTCGAGCTGACTCTCGTGGTTTACGAGGAGGCGTTCGCCGGCCAGCTGCGTGCGCTTCAAGAGAGCTACCTGGCGGACTCGGTTCGCGTGGACCCGGTTCAGTGGCGTTCACGTCCGTTCGCCACGCGCCTGGTCGAGAACGCCGTGCGTCTCGCGGGCCCGATGCTGTAGGCGGAGCTCCCGCCCCGAAGACCGGAAGGCGGTCCCTCCGCCAGGCGTGCTAGGTTGGTTTGAGACGTTTGCAGCTGAGGAGGTCGTGCATGATCCGTCGTCCCCGCTCCGGTCTGGTGGCACTCGCGGCCTTGTTGACCATGATCCTGACCGTTGCAGGCGCCGAAGCCCAGCAACAGCAGCTCAGCGACGACGAGCTCGACGCGATCCTGTCGGAGGAGCTCGGTCGGCTCGGTGTCGCCATGGGCAGCAACAAGCCCGACGAGGTCGCGCGCTGGTTCGGTCTTCCCCCGAGCACCGGCCAGTGGGTCACCCCGGACAACGGTGCGGCGATGCTCAACTCGATCTACCTCGGCCAGCGCACCCAGCCTCCTCCCGGAGCGCTGACCGCCATCAACAAGGCCACAGGACCGTACCTGGCGGCCGGCGGAGAGATCCAGGTCGGCTACGAGATCGTCAAGGGCGCCGGGTCGCTGACGTCCCTTGGCGACGCATGGCTGATCACGAAGTCTGTGCCGGTAATCGACGGGGTGTTCACCTGGACCGGACGAGCAGGCTACATGCTCACCGTCGCCAGCGCCCTCTCCGAGCCTGAAAAGGTCCAGACCTCGACAGCGCTGAAGCTCGCCAACGGGCTGGTCGGAATCATCTACAGCTCGAACCCCGCTGTGGGCTGCACCGTCTGGCTGCTGGATTGGTGTATTGGAAAGGCCGAGAAGTTCATGGCAACGGCCTCCACCGAGATCGTCTTCAGCGACTACGCCACCTACTACACCGGCGTGCACTGGCCGACGATGGTCCAGGGAGGCAGCCTCGACCCGATCCTCGCGCGCCTCGACGAGTACTGGGACACGAAGGTCGCAGCCAGCGTGCAGCCGCATCTCGACTGGGTACGGGTCAACATCCCGGACTACAAGCAGGTGTACGCGGCGCGGCTGCTGCGCGAGATCGCCGGGCCACAGCTTCACCAGTACTTCGTCAGCGAGGCCCGATGGGCCAAGGAGAAGGCCGTCGACGCCCTGCGCGACTATCTGCGTTCGATTCCGAGCCGACGCGCCCGGATCTTCTGGAAGATCTCGTATCAGAACCTGGCCGGCACGAGGCTCGACATCGACCCGAAGCTCGACGTCGAGGTGTGGTTCGGCAACGACATCCAGCTTGATGAGGAGCTGTACGAAGTCTCGCACTCGAGCACTCGCCTCGAGGTCACCATGTCGCTCGCCGACTACCTGCGCGGGGTGTCTGCGAGCGAAGGCATCGTCGGACTGAAGCTGTTCACCCAGGTTGCCGGCACGCGCGAGCAGCTTCCGGCCTCACCTGCCACGGTCTACCTTCCCCTTGGCGAGGACGAGACCGACGGCCCGGTCAGGATCCAAAACGACGGCCAGATGATCTCCATCCTTCCGGAGAAGACCATGCAGATCCTGGTCTGGACCCTGCCGGTCAAGGTCCGAGTGATCACCGCAGACGGCTCGCCGGCCTCCGGCGCCATCACAGGGCCGAGCGGCAGCTCCGTCGAGATCTCCGACGATGGTTTCGCATACATCTCGCTGCCCTCATCCGGTCCGGGCTGGGTCCGCTACACCGCCCCTGGGTACACCTCGGGAGGCGACGCCGCCACGATCTTCGACGCCAGCAAAGGTGATCTCGCCAAGCTCACCACAGTGACCATCCAGGTGCCGGACTCCGAAACCGTGCCTCCGCTCCCTCCGAAACCGACGCTGGAGCATCGGCCCCTGGTTGCAGATGCAGAGCGCGCCCTCTCCGACTACCGCAGAGGCGATATCGATGCCCACACGTTCACAACAGAGCTCAATCGGCTCCTCCAGGCGATCCAAGTTGCCATCGACAACGCACGAGTCGGAAGAAGCCAGTACTCCGATGCCATCTCCGCTCGGGTCGGCCAGCAGGTGATGACACCTGCCGAGGCGCGGGAAGCTCTTCGCCCGATCGACGAGCAGCTCGGCCAGGACCACCGTGACGCCAATGCGGCACTGAACGACCTCAGAGCCCGTGCCAACGAGGCCCAGACCGAGTGGAGCCGGAAGCTCACCGACGTTCGAGAAGCACTGGAGCGATCTGCTGCCACAGTTGGTGAGCACGCAGCGACCGTCTGGCAAGCCGCAAAGACTGCCAATCAGTCCGAGTACTTCATGGTCGAGCTGGTCACACCGCGCTCCTTTCAGAGACTCGCCGACGTCCAGACCGACCGCGACCAGTGCCGGGTGTGGATCGAGCGGCTGGAGGATCACCGGTCCGAAGCCGAGATCCACCTCACAGACCTCGGCTCAGCGCTGAGAGTCGGGGGGCTGAACCTGACCGCCTATCAGGAGACCACGCCGATGGTCGCCGGTCAGTGGCCACTTCGTCCAAGGGTGTTCGCGGCGCTGAACAGTGGCGAGCGGGCCCAGCAGCTCGGCGCCGACATCCTCGACAGCTGCGACGCGGCCGAGGAGCGGGTCCGGACAGTCGACAGCCTACTGTCCTGGGTGCAGCTCGGCGCCCTGCGCGCGATCGAGCACGCCGACGCGTTCGATGCACTGCACGAGAACCCGCCAGACGCACTCCTGGACGACTCCCCGGAGGAGGCAATCCTCGATCAGATCGAGCAGCTTCTGGGCTCAGCCACAGCCGAACGCTCCTGGTCCACCCGCGTGGCACGGTTCCGTCACCCGAGCAGCAACCAGCACCAGGGCTACGGCGTGTCGGCGTACAGCTTCTTCGCCGAGGCCGACACCCTCTTCCGGGCCAGCTCGTCGACCATCACGAGCGCGGTCGCACAGGGCGAGCGATGGGCCGAGGAGCTGGTCGCCGCGCGTCAGCAGCTCGAGGACGACATCGCTACGATGCACAGCTCAGGCTGGATCGTCGTTGAGGTCAGAGATGCACTCCGCAAGCGTGTCCGCTCTCCCATGAAGGAGCGTCTCGTCGAACGGCTGGAGGAGCGGCGCGACCAGATCGCCGAGACGCTCGAGGCCGATCGTGTACAGTACGCCGGCACGCTCGCCCATACGGGAACAAGCTGGAGCACCGTGCTCGCCGATCTGGAGCGCTATCGTGGGCTCTTGGAGCGCGGCCTCGTCGCCGTGCGTGCGGGCAGGCTCCAGGAGGCCGAGCAGGTCGCCGTCGACACCGAGCCGCTCACGGTCAGCCGAAAGCAGCGTTTGGCCCGGGAGCTGCTGCTCGACGCCGCGGCGCTCGATCTCGAGGACCAGTTCTTCGCCGAGCTGCACACGCTGCGCATCCAGGCCGAGGAGGCGAAGCTGGCCACCTTGACCATCAACCTCGATGGCGACAGTCCGGAGACCCTCGATGTCAATGTCGTCGACGCCAACGGCATCGAGCACACCCTCCAGGCGGGCTCGTCGCCGCTCCAGTACATCGCACGGCTGGAAGCTGGAACCTACACGCTCACCGCGTCCGGAATCGGACTCCGCGTGATCCCGTCGCGAGTCACCGTGACCCTGGCCGAAAGCGGCTCGCAAACCCTCAGCATCGTGTCGTCGAAGATCGGCAGTGGGGGAAGCGGCGGCCAGCAACCACCGACCGGCGCCACCGGCTCCGGTGCAGCCTCGTACGATCCGAGCCAGACCAAACGCCGGGTCGTCGCCGTCAACCTGCACGTCCCGGACGACTCCGCACCGGTGTGGACCGACGAGAACACCATCGTCGCCGGCATCACCTGGAGCCCGTACGGACTGATGGCGTTCGACCTCGGCCAGGGCACGTCCCGCCGCCTCCTGATCGAGAAACCGGTCATTCCGCACCGAGACGACTCCACGACCATCTGCCACCAGCCGATCCTCGGTGGCGAGTCCCTCATCTGCCGGATGAACATGAGGTTCCGCGATCCGGGCGGCAGGTACTCGTACTACTGGATCTCGGTGCCCCTTGATGGTGGCCCGGCGGCGCCCGCCTTTGAGTCGGCGTTCGACCAGCTCATCGGAATCACCAGGGGCGGATACCTGATGGTTGGTAACGATGCAGGCTCCCGCGCACTCGTCACGCTGCCGATCGATACACCTGCGGACACCGCGGCTCAGCCTTTCGCTGGCACTCCACGTCCACTCGGCGAGCGCGTGGTGATCAACCCGGCCGCCGGTGTCGTCGCCACCGCCGACTGGCGACAGCCGTGGCGGCTGTACACGCTCGGCGGCGCCCCGATCGCCACCCTCCCCGACAGCATCGGCCGCTGGCTCGCGTTCAGCCCTGACGGTCAGTGGGTGGCCGGCGAGCACTTCGACGGCCAGAGCACCAGTGGCATCGCCGTCGTCCCGGTCACCGCGAACCCGACGCCCCTGGTCGTGGACACACGCGGCGTGACGTTCGGCCACCCGGCGTGGTCGCCGGACGGACGCTACCTTGCCTACCGCGCATTCCAGGGCAACGACCTCGAGGAGCTCGTGGTCCTGGACCTCAAGCCATCCGCAGGGTCCTCGCTTGCCGATGGCGGTGCCATCTACGAGCCGCCACGGCCAACGCCCACGCCAGCCGGTGTCACGAGGAACACCGACCGGCTGTATGAGGAGTACATCGAGAAGTACAACGCCCTCACCAAGCTGATGGCCGAAGGCAAGGGCAACACCGACGAGGCCAAGGCGGCGTACGAGGAGTACGCAGAGGCCAAGCGCCGCTACGAGGAAGCTGTCGCCGCAGGCGGTGGGCAGCAACCGTAGCCACACTCACCCACAACGGGTCCGGCGACCCCAGCATATGCACCAGACGCACTTGGCGAAGCCCCTCTACCGCTGGCGGAGGAACCTCCAACCGAGCAACGCGACGAGCCCGATCAGCATGCCGAGGCCCCACGCGCCCAACGCCGGGATGCTGGTCCGCAGGACGCTGAGAATGTCACTCGCCACGCCTGACGCATCGCCAGTCGTGGCCACACCGGCCACCGTTGCCTCGAGCTCGCTCGTGACGTTCTCGAAGTCCCCGATCGCGGCATCGATGGGAACCTGGAGCAGCACCGAGAAGGTGCAGGTTCCGCCAGCCGGCAGGCTACCACCTGTCAGCTGGAGCAGCGGGCTGCCGTCCAGCAGTGAACCGATGCCGCAGACATCGGACTGCGGCACATCCACGGCTGTCAGGCCCGGCATCACCGCGTCGAGATCATCAGAGAAGCTGATCTGCGAGGCGCCGTTGAGGGCGTCAGGGTTCGCGATGGTGAACTCGAGCGGCACCGTGCCACCCGGGCTCGTCTCGCCCACGAACGCCTTGGCGAGCTGCAGATAGGTCACCTCCACGTCTGCGGTCGCAGCCTCGCCATCAACCGGAGCGCCAGTGACGTCCGCGGTTGGTGTGCTCGTGGTGCTGGTCACAAACCCCAGTGCCGCGTCACCCGGAGTACTGAGCGTCGCCTGGAACGTACAGCTTGCGGACGGCGCCAGGCTCCCGCCGGCAAATGTCAGCAGCGAGCTGCCAGACAGGGTTCCGCCGCCACACACCGTTCCCGCCGGCAACGTCACCGCGGTAAGGCCGGCCAACGCGCTGTCCAGGTCGTCGGTGAACCCGATGTTGCCCAACGCGAACACTGCCGAGGCGTTGGTGATCGTGTACTCGAGCACCACGTCGCCGCCACGCAGCACCGGGTCCGGAAGGAACGTCTTCGACACGACGAACACCGCCACCGTCTGCACATCGAGATCGGCGGATGCAGAGCCCGAGGAGCCCAGAGACGACGTCAGCTCGCCGGTCGTGTTCGTCAGCGTGCCCTCGACCGTTCCCGTCACGTCAACCGTCACCACGCAGCTCGCCCCGGCCGCCACAGATCCTCCGGTGTAGCTGATCGAGACCGCACCAGCCGTTGCCGTCAGCGTTCCACCCGTGCAGGTGGTCGCAGCGTTCGGAGCTGCCGCCACCTCCATACCAACCGGAAGGCTGTCGGTCACGTCCAGAGCCGTCGCGTCCTGGCTGCTGCCGCTGTTGTCGACCGTCAGCGTGAGCGTGCTGACCCCGTTGACCGCGATTGCTGCAGGATCGAACGCCTTGGCGAACACAGGTACCGGATCGACAGTCAGATCTGCACTCGCCGTTCCAGAAGAGCCGAGCGATGAGGTCAGCTCGCCCGTCGTGTTGGTCACGGTGCCCGCTGCCGTGCCGGTCACATCGACCGCCACTGTGCAGGTCCCTGCTGCCGCCACGGAGCCACCCGTGTAGCTGATCGAGCCTGACCCTGCAGTGGCTGTCAATGTCCCGCCGGTACAGGTCGTCGTCGCGTTCGGCGCCGCCGCCACCTCGATGCCGGACGGGAACGTGTCGGTCACGTCGAGGTCCGTTGCATCTTGCGAGCTACCCGCGTTGTCGATGGTCAGCGCGAGGGTGCTGAGACCTCCGTCGATGGAGATCGCCGTCGGTGCGAACGACTTACTGATCGCCGGCGCTGGATCGACGATCAGATCGGCGCTCGCCGTCCCTGAGGAACCCAGCGACGAGGTCAGCTCCCCGGTGGTGTTGGTCAGCGTGCCGACTACCGTGCCGGCGACATCCACGCTCACGGTACACGTCGCACCTGCCGCCACCGTACCGCCGCTGTAGCTGAAGGAGCTGTCTCCTGCCGCCGCCGTCAACGCGCCGCCGGTGCAGGTGGTCGCCGCGTTCGGTGTCGCCGCCACCTCCATGCCGGCCGGCAGATTGTCGATCACGTCCACTCCGGTCGCATCCAACACGCCGCCGGTGTTATCGATGGTCAGCGTCAGCGTGGTCACACCATCCACTGCGACCGAGGTCGGCGCAAACGCCTTGCCGAAGCCTGGCGCGGCCACCACTGTCAGGTCCGCTGCCGCGGTGCCCGACGAGCCCAAAGACGACGTCAGCTCGCCGGTCGTGTTCGTCAGCGTATCCACAGCCGTTCCGGTGACATCGGCGGTCACCGAGCACGTTCCTCCCGCCGCCACCGTCCCGCCGCTGTAACTGATCGTGGTGGCGCCAGCAGTGGCTGTCAGCGTGCCGCCGGTACACGTGGTGGATGCGTTCGGTGTCGCTGCCACCTCCATGCCGGCGGGGAGGTTGTCGGTCACATCGAGACCGGTGGCATCCAAGACGACTCCGGTGTTGTCGATGGTCAGCGTGAGCGTGCTCACCCCGTCCACCGCAACCGCATTGGGAGAGAACGCCTTGCTGAACGCCGGGCTGGTGACGACCGTCAGATCCGCGGCGGCGGTCCCCGACGAACCCAGAGACGAGGTCAGCTCGCCGGTCGTGTTCGTCAGCGTCCCGAACGCCGTGCCGATCACATCGACCGTCACCGTGCAGGTGGCGCCAGCCGCCACCGTCCCGCCGCTGTAGCTGACCGAGCCACTGCCGGCCACTGCAGTCAGCGAGCCGCCGGCGCATGTTGTCGAGGCGTTCGGTGTCGCCGCCACCTCGATGCCGGCTGGCAGGCTATCGGTCACGTCCAACGCGCTGGCATCCAGCACGCTGCTCGCGTTGTCGATGGTGAGGGTGAGCACGCTTGCGCCGTTCAGGGGAACCGCCGTTGGAACGAACGTCTTGGCAAAACCGGGCGCGGGCGCAACCGTCAGGTTCGCAGTCGCCGTTCCCGATGATCCCAACGAAGAGGTCAGGTCACCAGTCGTGTTCGGCAACGTCCCGACCGCAGTGCCGATCACGTCGACGCTGATCGCGCAGCTCCCGCCTGCGAGCACCGTTCCACCGCTGTAGCTGATCGTGCTGCCGCCGGCCGGTGCGGTCAGCGTGCCGCCGGTGCACGTCGTGGAAGCGTTCGGCGTCGCCGCCACCTCCATCCCGGCTGGCAGGTTATCGGTCACGTCCAGACCAACGGCATCTGCGGTGCTGCTCGCGTTGTTGATTGTCAACGTCAGCGTGCTCTCCCCGTCCACTGGAACCGCCGTCGGCGCGAACGCCTTCGCAAACCCCGGTGGCGGGTTGACTCGCAGCGTCGCCTGCGCCGTCCCGCTGTCTCCCGACGAGGACGTCAACACACCGGTGGTGTTGATGAGGTTGCCCACTGCCGAGGCCACGACGTCCACGCTGACCGTGCAGGAAGAACCTGCTGGCACAGTACCGCCGCTGTAGCTCACCGTCGAGCTGCCACCGGTTGTGGTGATCGTACCGCCGGTGCAGGTCGTGATCGCATTCGGTACCGGCGCCACCGTGAGGCCTGCCGGCAGGATATCCGTCACGTCGAGGTCGGTGGCGGCGATGGTGCTCGTCGAGTTCTCGATGGTCAGCGTCAAAGTCGTGGTGCCACCGACAATCGTCGGATTCGGGGCGAACGACTTGCTGAACCCCGGGGGCGGCTCCACGACGAGGTCCGCCGTTGCAGGATCACCTGCCAGCAACCCGGAGTCGGTGATGTCGCTGGTGGTGTTCGGGTACGTCCCGGGGACAGCGTCGACCGGCGCCTGAACCGTGACATCGAAGGTGCACGAGCCTCCCGGAGGCAGCGAGCCACCGACGAGCTCCACCACCGAGCTCCCCGTGAGGACCGAGCCCGATCCGCATACGCCTGCCTGTGGGAGCCCGATCGCAACCAGACCGGAGAGCACCGCGTCGAGATCGTCTGTGAAGCGGAGACTACCCGCCGACTGCGTGGTCGACAGGTTGGTCAGCGTGAACGACAGGGTCTGGGTACTACCAGCAGCAATCCCGGCCGCAAACGACTTGGTGGCATCGATGGAAACGAGCTGCAGCGTGTCGCTCGTGGGTGGCCCGACCACCGCGAGCCCACCAACGGACCCGAAGACCGAGCTGGTGGTGTTGACCGCGTTGGTGCTCGGCACCACAGCCGGCACCTGGAGCGTTGTCGAAAACGTGCAGGAGGCGCCTGGACCCAACGACCCGCCAGTCATGGTCAGCAAACCGGCGCCCGTCAGCTGCGAGCCGGCGCCACAGAAACCGTCCGCAGGCAGGGTTGTCGCCTGTAACCCAGTCAGCGCCGCGTCCAGATCATCGGTAAACGTGATGCCCGTGACAGTGTCATCGGGATCGAGGTTGGTCACCGTGAACTCGAGGGTCACGCTATCCCCCCCGGAGACCGGATCATCGGTGAACGCCTTCGTCAGCTCGAGCACGCTCGAGCTGACCTCGAGCACGTCAGCCGCTGGATCGAGAGTCACGGGAGCACCATCAACAGTGGCCGTCATGCTGCTCGTGACGTTGTTGTACGACCCGTCAGCGGCCGCCGCCGGCACCTGCACTGTCACGTCGAAGGTGCAGCTGCTGTTCGCCGCAACCTCGCCACCCGTGAAGACCAGAGGCGTCGTGCCGCTCAGGCTCGAGCCCGCGCCACACGGCGTCGTCGGCAGCGGCGCCACCGCGGCCAGACCGGACAGCACAGCGCTGAGGTTATCCGTGAAGAAGATGTCCGTCGCACCTAGAGTCGGGCTGCTGTTGTCGATGGTGAACCGCAGCGTCGCGGTCTGTCCCGGAATCACCGGATCGTCGATGAACTCCTTGGCAAGCGTGAGCCCCGCCACATGGAGCTGATCCGAGGCTCCGGTTCGTGTCGCCGTGACGCCGGACACCGTCGCGGTCACGTTGCTCGTCACATTGTCGTACGTCCCTGGAAGCGCTCCTGCTGGAACATCCAGCACGACACTGAACGTGCACGTCGCACCAGGCGCAAGCGTCCCGCCGGTGAAGCTCAACAGCGACGTCCCGCTGATCTGGGAGCCCGTCCCACACACATCGGTCTGAGGCAAACCGGTGGCCGCCAGCCCGGTCAGCGCCGCATTGAGATCATCAGTGAAGCTGATTGCGGTCGCGTCCGCTGGCGCCGTACCGGCGTGGCTGATGGTGAGCTCGAGAGTCACCGTGCCGCCGGGGAGTACGGGGTCGTCGGTAAACTCCTTCTGCAGCGTTGGCGGTGAAACGACGGTCAGCGTGTCGCTCGCCGGCTTCCCGACCTGCAGCGTCCCGTCGACGGTGCCGCTGATCGCACCGGTGGTGTTCACGTACGATCCCATTGGCGCGCCCGCCGGGACCTGCAGCCCCACCGTGAGCGTGCACGAGCCGCTGGCTACCAGGTTCGCTCCGGTGACCAATAAGGTGTCGATGCCACCAATCGTCGTCACGAACGCGTTCGAGCCCCCACCACAGAAGCCAGCGGCGGGCAGCGAGGTCACACTGACACCCGAAAGAAACGTCCCCAGTGGATCTTCAAAGCCGATGTCCGTCGCTGGCGACCCCGAGCTTGTGTTGGTGATCGTGAACTGCATGTCCACGGTGTCTCCGGCGCCAACTGGGTTCGTCAGGAACGTCTTGGTCAGCCTCGGTGCCTCGTTGACCAGGAGGCTGTCCGTGGCCGCACTCGACGTCACCGGGCTCCCACCGAGATCGCCGGTGAGCGTGCTGGTGGTGTTCGGATAGATGCCGGCCGTTGCTCCTGCGGGTATCTGGATCGGCACACTGAACGTGCACGTGGCCTCGGGCGCCAGAGCTCCTCCGGTCAAGGTCAACAGCGAGGTGCCGGAAAGCGACGAACCTGGACCGCAGGGATCCGAAGGCAGCGGCGGGACCGCCACCAGACCCGACAGCGTCGCATCCAGATCGTCCGTGAACGTCAAGCCGGTAGCGGTCTGGGTCCGGTCGGTGTTGAGGATCGTGAGCTCGAGCGTCCCTGTGGCGCCCGGAGTCAGCGGATCGTCGGTGAACTCCTTGGTCAGCAGAAGACGGTCTGTCGTTACCGTCAGCTCGGCGGTGGCTTTACCAGATGACCCGCTCAAGCTCGTGAGATCGCCGGTTA
Source organism: uncultured Thermoanaerobaculia bacterium (assembly GCA_964512045.1). Lineage (GTDB taxonomy): Bacteria > Acidobacteriota > Thermoanaerobaculia > Thermoanaerobaculales > Sulfomarinibacteraceae > CAZEJK01. Next base: position 25,088 of record CAZEJK010000023.1, on the reverse strand, counting down.
CATTCGTAAACGTTCCACCCGCCGACCCGGCCACGTCCACAGACACGGTGCACGAGTTCGAAGCAGCGACGAAACCACTGAAGCCGTACGACACCACCGCTGTACCAGGCGCCGCAGTAACCGTCCCAGTTCCCGAGCAGGTGGTCGATGCGTTGGCCGGATCTGCCACCGTGAGGCCGCCGGGAAGCGTGTCGGAGAACGTCAAATTGAATGCAGCCGACTGGTTGAGAGTGTTGTCGATCGTGAACGTCAGCGTCGTTCGCCCCCCGAAACCGATCGTGTTCGGGCTGAAGCTCTTGGTGAAGCCCGGGCGGCTCCCGTCAACTACCAGGTCATCGCTTGCAGGCCCGCTGTTCCCCGCCGAGGAGGTCAGGTCACCGGACACGTTCTGATGCGTCCCTACCGTGGTGCTCGTCACGTTCACCGTCACCACGCAGCTGCTGGACGCGCCGATCGATCCGCCCGAGTAGCTGATCGTGCTGCCGCCGTCAGGAGCGTTGAGGGTCCCGTCGATGCAGGTCGTGTCAGCGTTCGACGGCGTCGCGATCGTCGCCTCCGCCGGGAGCGTATCGGTAAAGGCGAGATCGGTCACCGGTGATCCCGAGCCGTTCGTGATCGTGAACGTCAGGGTCGAGGTGCTCCCTGGACCGATGGTCGCCGGCGCAAACGCCTTCGAAAACGAGGGTTGCGCCTCCGCCACACCGGCGAGCGACGTCACAACGACCGCACACACCATCACCGAACGGAGAGCTCGTGCAAACGACATCAGAGGACTACCCTTCTCCCTGCAGATTGGATCGCAGCGGACACCGGATCAGGATACACGAGATCCGCCGAGAATCATTCCGAGCTGGTTCGCATCTGGAGTGACGGGAAGCCAACGCGGCCACGGGCCACAGCCAAGACGACTCTCCGATGGCGCCGGTCCCCCGCCCTCGTCGCTGTAAGGTCGTAGTCGGTAGTCGGGAAGTCCTGCGCAAACGTGGCAGGACACTCGGTAGGAGATTTGACGCAAAGACGCGAAGGAGTAAGGACGCAAAGACAAGGAGATGTTCATGACGCGGCGGTATTTGCAACTTCGGGGATCAGGACGAGGAATCGGCGCTTGAGGCCTGTGAGCGCCAGGGCGCGGCCGGCCATCATAAGGTCAGCTCTGCCATGCACCTCTGTTACCCACCCCCTTCTCCTTTGCGGCCTCGGGTCCCTGCGTCTTTGCGTTGAATCCGTCGCTGCGACCAGGTCCGGCCCTGTATGGTCCCGGCTCCGCCGGGTTTTGTTTTTGCATTGAGCTCCCCCGCCCACCCACTCTGACACGCAGGAGCAACGACGCCACAGCCCGGCTCCGGTCCTGGTCCCGGTCCCGACAGCCGGATCCCGGTCATCCGGTCCCCGGCGCATGCCTCGAGCTTTCGAAGATGTCGCGGTGTCGAGTCGCCGAAAAACTACCCCGTGCCGGTCGGCGCCGGACCGAAGCTCAGGTCGCGCCACGGCTTGAGACCGAGCGCCGCCTCGCCGGCGAACATCCCCAGCTCCATGCCGCCGAGCATGCCGAGCATCATGGCCGTGTGATGCGCCACCGGCACCGAGCCCATGAGACCGGCCAACGGCGCTCCCAGCCAGCGACCGACCAGGAGCATCCCGATCACCATCACGATGTTGCCAACGACGTGCGTCGAGATCCAGCGTCGCCAGTTGCCGCTGGCCAGGCTCGCACAGCGGGTCCAGAGCACTCCCGGCGGGATTGCGCCCGCTAGCATCATCGCAGTCATCCAGGTAAAAGCGCCGGACCACCAGGGTCCGGATGCGTAACAGGCGGAGCAGGCGTTGGCGGGCTTGGGCTCGAAGCCCAGGTCCATCCACCAGCCGACGATCATTCCCAGCCCGCCAAACGCTCCCATCACCAGGAGCATGTCGACGCGATGGTTCAGCCGCATCCGGAACCGCCACGCCTCATGGGTCAGCAGCGCGAGGGCCGCGGTCACGGCGAGCACCTGGATCGCCGGGCGGCCCGTCAGCCGGCCGAGCAGAAGGAGGTTGACGCCTTGTAAGAGCACCGCCGCCGCCAGCGCTGCTCCGATCCAACGATCGCGAGTCGCCGTTCCTGCCATCGACACCCCCTCCGCACCACCAGTGTACGCTGCACGGTCTCAGAGAGCAGCGCTTGCGACCGGATCGTCGCGTACACCCTCCGGCGCGGTCGACTCACCTTCCCGAACCAGCGCGGAGGCTCTCCAGGTGACGATCAGGCTCGAGCAGGTCATCAGAAGTGCTGCAGCCACCGGGTGGAGCGTCCCACTGATCGCCAACGTCACACCGATGGCGTTGTAGGTGATGGCGAACAGCACGTTCCCCCGGACCGTCTCCACAGTCTGACGAGCGACCCGAACCGCCTCTGGCAACACACGCGCGTCATGCGCAGCCCAACGGATCTCCGCCACCTCGCTGGCCAGCTCGGTCCCCTCGCTGACGGCCACGCTCACGTCAGCGGCAGCCATCGCCGCCGCATCGTTGACACCGTCGCCAACGAACAGCACGGAGTGCCCTCCCGCTTGCAGCTCGCGAACGCCCTCGAGCTTGTCCTCCGGCGACAGCCCCGCCTGCACGCGCTCCACACCGAACCCCTCGGCGCGGTCGGCCCGATCGCCGGTCATCACGACCGGCTCCAGATGGAGGGCTTTCAGCGACTCCAGAGCCTCGGGCCAGGTCGTCCGCAGCCGCTCGTCCACCGCAGCTGCGGCGACGACCGAACCGTCCACGAGGACGGCGATCCGGCGTGCGCTCGACCGCGCCTTCAGGCGTCCCTCGAGCTGGCGCCACTGCTCGGCGTGCTCGGCCGGTCGACCCTCGAGCACTCCCTCCGGCTCCCCGACAGTCACCAGAAGACGCTCTCCGGCCTCCTCGACAGTGGCCTCCACGCCCACCCCTGGCAGCAGACGCAGGCCCTTGACCTCGATCTCCCCGGTCTCTTCGGCAGCAATATCGTGGAACGCAGCCGCCACCGGGTGTCGGGATGTGGCCTCTACCGCCTGTACCAGCGCCCGAACACGGCGGCCCCGCTCAGTGTCCTCTCCCACCACGACCATATCCACGAGATGGGCCCTCGATTCGGTCAAGGTCCCCGTCTTGTCGAGCACGACGGTATCTGCCGTCGCGAGCCCTTCGATCGCTCGCCCATCGGCGACCGTCAGGCCGGATGCCGCCAGCCGACCGATTGCCGCCCACAGCGCGACCGGTGTCGCAAGCCCCAGCGCGCACGGACACGCCACCAGCAGCACCGCCATGCTATTGAACAGCCCCACCTCCCAGCCACGCGCGATGGACCAGACAAGAAACGTCGCTCCTGCCAGCGTCAGCAAGACCGGCAGGAACCAGCGCACGATCCGATCGGCCTGCCCTTGCAACGACGACGGAGTCTGGCGAGCACGCTCCACCGCATCGACAATTCGGTCGATCCGTCGTCCGGCGCCATCCGTGGTGGTCCGGATCGTGAGACCCACATCCAGAACCACCGTCCCCGCCCATACCAGACTGCTCGGCCGCTTGACGGTGGCGAAGAACTCACCGGTAAACTCGGCCTCGCGCACGAACGCCACGCCGTCGAGCACCTCACCGTCCACTGGCACCATCTCACCCGGCCAGACCCGCAGCCGGTCGCCAACCTGCACCTCCGCCACGGGCACCGTCTCCTCCTCGTCCCCGGCTCCGAGCCGCCGGCAGGTGCTCACCTCGGGCGCCCATGACGCAGCCGCGCGTACCGCGCGGTCCTCGGCGTGACGGCTGATCTGCCGTCCGAAGCTGTAGACCACCAGGAGGATCGTGACGATCTCGAAGTAGATATGCCCGGTGCCGCCCACTACAGCCACCATCGAGGCCGTGAACGCTCCCGTGATACCGGCCAGAAAGAGCGCCTCGACAGTTATCCGGCCACGACGGAGCTCACCGGCCGCCGCCTTGAGGAGTGGCCATCCGAGAAGCACGAGGCTGAAGACGGTCAACGCCAGGAGAATCGAGAACGCGACGCGACGCTCGGACTCGGTGGAGGCCGAGGTGTTGAATGCCAGGCTGACGGCCATCGAGTTGGCTGCGATCACTGCGCCAACACCGACCCGCCACCACATCGACAGGTCGATCGGCTCCGAGGTGCCACAGCCACAGTCCAGCGGATCGACATCGATCCGACAGCTATCCTGCATCCGCCCCCCAGACTCTATCCAGACGCCGTCGAGCCGGCGGCGGCGGCTTCACCATCCGCATCGGGCTCGGCCGCTTCACCGTCCTCGTCGCCTTCCGCGACCTCCGCCTCGACATCGAGATCGCCCAGCTCAGCGACCAGCGTATCGAGCTCCGGAGCCGTCCATGCCGCAACGCGATCCGCGGTCTGCTCGCGGACATCCGCAACGAGCGCCTCGGCCACGGGCTCGGCCTCGTTCCCCCAGCTGTTGCGCACGTACGTCAGCACCGATGCAATCTGCAGATCCGAGAGATGCGACCAGGGTGGCATCACATCGTTGTAGGTCTCGCCAAGGACCTCGATCTCTCCCTCCAACCCGTGCAGGAGTATTGCGGAAAGGCGCACCTTCGAACCGAGAACCCAATCAGATCCCACCAGCGGTGGATAGGAGCCCTCCATGCCCTGGCCGTCAGTCTGGTGGCACGAGATACAGTTGTTGTACACCCGCTTGCCGAGGACCATCGGATCCGGCGGTCCTTCATCCGCCTGCTGTGCTCCCGCGACAGCTGCTCCAGGCTTCTCGTCGTAGACCATCGGATCCCAGCGACCGCTGTACGTTCCCAGGTACCAGCCACCGAAACCCATCAGCAGAAGGTACAGCGTCATGAGCCACATGGGCACGGGGATGTGCCCGTCCTCGGGCTCGGCGTGCTCGCGCTGGAGCGCCGGATGAACCGTCGCCTCTCGCTCGACCGATTCACTCCCGACGCCACTGAGCTCGTCAGAACGATCGTCGGTCGTCATGGTACCTCCGGCACGTCGTACGACTGATTCAGACGCTTCAGGTACTCCACCAGAGCCTTCCCCTCATCGGTCGGCACGAGCACCATGCCTTCCTCCAACCAACCGTCGGGCATCGACACCGCATCGGACGGCGTCTCGAGAAGCACCTCGCGCTTCTCGAACAAGAATGGGAGCTTGGGCATGATCGAACCCGGGGACGTGATCTCCGGATCGTACAGATGCTGATAGTGCCAGGTATCCGACGGCTGCCGGACCCCGATGTTCGCGAGGTCCGGGCCTGTGCGCATGGTGCTGAGCAGATGCGGCATATCGTAGATGTAGTCGCGCGCCACCGAGCGCCGCATCCCCCACCCACGGTCGATGTCCGCACCGAACCCTTCCGGTCGCACCTGCTGCGAGTGGCAGTAGATACACCCGAGCTCGATGTACACCTGACGACCCTCTGCGGCCATGCCTTCCCAGGGTACTGGATGTTGCTGCCCGGCATCGTCCGTGACCGGCCCGAGGTCGCGCATCTGCATGTCCGGAATTGCCACCAGTCCGGCGAATGAGAACAGCACTGTCACGAAGATCGCGATATAAAGGATGACCGCGCGGTTCATACCGCACCCCCCTCAGACCGAGGCGCGAGCAGCGTCGGTTCGTCACGACGCAGCCCCCAGCGGGGCACCAGCATCATCACCACCAGCGCGATGAACGCGAGATGGCCCACCGTCATGAGAATCCCTGCAAACGTCCGCGACCACAGATACGGGATCATCCTGCCGACGATGTCAAGAAACGGAATGTCGGGGTTGTTCATCCAGGCGCCTTGCAGAACTCCACCCCACGTCAAGCCCACGAAGTACACCGTCATCCCGATCGCCGTACCCCAGAAGTGGACGCGGATCAGGTTCGCCGACGCCCACTCGCGACCCGTCAGGCGAGGCACGATGTAGTAGATGGACGCGAACGCGACCATGGTGAAGAACGCGTAGACTCCGAGATGCGCGTGCGCGATGGTGTAGTGAGTGAAGTGCGTCAGCTCGTTCCATGTCCGCAACGACTGTGCCGAGCCCTGGAAGCTCACCACGGTGTACGCCATCCCGCCGAACACAGTGAACCGCAGCGCGGGGCTCCACCTCAACGCCTTGAAGCTTCCCACCATCGTCATGTGATGGTTGATGGCCACCGTCGCCACGGGAATGAACATCATTAATGAACCGACGATCCCGACAGTGATCAGCCATGCCGGAATCGGACCGCCGATCAGATGGTGCGTGCCCGCCCAGTTATAAAACAGGGCCAGCGTCCAAAAGCCGATGATCGACAGGTAGTAGCTATGGATCGGCTTGCCCAGGATCTTCGGAAGCAGGTAGTAGATAGCGCCAACCCCGACCGGTGTGAACCATAGCCCGAGGACGTTATGCGCGAACCACCAGTTACCCGCCGCTTGCACGGCTCCCCTGGTAAAGTCAGCATGGATGGCCGCATTCGCGATCAGATACAGGAAAGGGAACCACAAGATGGCTCCGAACAGGTACCACTGGGTCACGTAGATGTGGTGGACCTTGCGCGCCGCGAACATCATCAACGACACCAACATCACCACAGCGAACGCGGCGGCGAACACGAACGACCACACGTACGGCACCTCGAGCCACTCCACGCTCGATCCCCCCTGACCGAGGATTGAGACGGCTGACACGGCCACCGCCACATTCCAAACGACGGCTGCCACGAAAAGTGCACCCGGAAGCGGCAATCTGACCCTCGACAAGCGAGCTTGCAGCCACAGGATCATGCCGATTGCCGCCATCGAGCCCCAACCGTAGATCATGGTGATCAGATGCGTCGGCCGCACCCTCCCAAACGTCAGCCAGTGCCAGTCTGTGAGAAAGCCAGGGTTATGCAGCTTGATCGAAGCCAGCAGCGCCAGCACCGTTCCAACCAGCAACCAGAAGACCGCGCTCCCAAAGAAAAGGAGCACCGGTAACCGGCACGATCGGTCGATCTGGGCTCGTTGCAGCAGCTGATCGCCACTTCCAGAGGTCTGGTCCGTCATCCGCTCCCTCCATGTTTCAAACCACTCGCGGCGATGTCCTGGCCATCGCCAGAGACTTCGTCGCGTTCGCGCTCGCTCGGCGACTCGCCAGGAAAGCTGTCCGTCGGCTCTCCAACGGGTTCCTCATCGTCGAAGATGCTCGTGGCGCCCGCCGAGAAGTCGCGCATCTGGCCTGTTCGAATCGCCCACACAAGGCCGTAGACGGCAATCAACCCGAAGACGATCACAAAGCCCCAGATGAGAACATAGATCACAGACACGCCGTTGCCTCCCGAAGACGTCGGTGCTCGGGACTGACGGCTGACTTCCACAACCGTGTCCTGCGCAAGCTCCGATAGCTCTTTCGGCGGTTGACCCTCGAACGCTCGTTCATCGATCCTCCGGCAGTCTACACCTTCCGCCGCGGTTTCAGAACCATTCTCGGTCGCAGCAGGTCGAAACGGATACCGCCACGGGCCAACGCTCCGGAGCAGTCCCGGAACCCGACCGTCCTTTCTCTCAACTCGCCAATCTGAGCTTCACCCCGCTTCTTCGAGGCTGCGTCGGTCGTGAGTTGCCAACGCGGCCGCGGGCCGCAACCAAACTTATGCTCCGAAGGTGCCGGTCCCGCGCCCGCGTAGGTGTAAGGTATTGGCGGTTAGGTATGAGCTCCCCCACCCACCCATCTGCCCTTGCAGCGAGCGTTCCCCGCACCCGTCGATGCCTGAAGCTCCCAGAGCATGCATTGGGGCGGGCGGGCGGCATTAAGAATTCAAAATTAAGAACTTAAAACTCAACCCAGGCGCTTTGCTTCGAATTTTCGGAGATGCCCAGATGTGAGTTGCTACCATCGTGAGCGATGAACCACCCCCCGATCCTGGTCTACGCCCACCGCGGGGCCTCTGCGCATCTCCCCGAGAACACGATCGATGCGTTCGAGGTGGCCCTCCGCGACGGTGCCAATGCACTCGAGCTGGACGTCCACCCGACCCTCGACGGCGAGCTCGTGGTCAGTCACGACTCCCATGGTCACCGCACCGCCGGCGTCGATACCGCGATTGCCGAGGTGACCACCCAGCAGCTGGCGACCTGGAGGATGAACGCGCCCGATGGTCGACCGACCACGTCGACGATGCCGTCTCTGCGAGCTGTTCTCGAGACGTTTCCAGGCGTTCCGATGAGCGTCGACCTGAAGGTCCCGGATCGTGATGCGGCAGACCTCCTCGTACACCTCGTCCAGACCCACCAGGCGGAGCATCACGTCACGCTCGCCTCGTTCCACGAATCGGTCATGCGACACATTCATGCTCTCGGCTATCCCGGACCAACCGCCCTGACGCGCCGCGAGGTGGCCGCCCTCCGGCTGCTTCCCCGGTCGCTTGCGCGACGCCTCATCCGCGGTTCAGCAGCACAGATCCCTCGCATCGCCGGGATGATCCGGCTCGACCGTCCCGGCTTCGTCCGCCGCTGCCGCAGGCTTGGCTTGCGGGTCGACTACTGGGTGGTCAACGATCCCGCAGACGCCATCCGACTTCTCGATCGCGGCGCAACAGGTGTCATGACCGACGATCCGACTCGAGTCGCACGCCCGGTTTGGGAGTGGTGCGACCTCAACCAGCCGCCCGCGCGACCACGTCATACCGACAAACCGCTACAATCAACACGGACACAGGGAGGGCACCGTGACTGACGTTCCCCGTCACTACACTTCATTGACCGAACGCTTCCCGGACGTGCTCGACGCTGTCGAATCACTGCGAACGAAGGCCCTCGAGGCCGGAGGTTTCGACGCTCGCACCGGACATCTGCTCCAGCTCGCCGCAGCGGCTGCCACGCGTTCGGAAGGCGCGGTCCACTCGCACGCACGCCAGGCACTCCAGGCGGGCGCTTCTGCCGAGGAGCTGTACCAGGTGCTGTTGCTGCTGGTCAGCACGGTCGGGTTTCCAACTGTAGCGGCTGCGATCTCTTGGGTTGACGACATCGTCCACTCCGACTGAGCGCGAGTGTCTGCAGTGCGCAGTCTCACGGTGCTCGTCGCCCTCCTGGTCGCACTCTGCTCCCCTACACCACCCCTTGGAGCTCAAGCCGATCGGGACTTGACAGGGCTGGCCCGACAGGTCCGACCTTCGGTCGTTCGCATCGAGGTGAACGCCGCTTTCGGCAAACCGGTTGCAACCGGCACCGGTTTCTTCGTGACATCAGACGGTCACCTGGTCACCAACCATCACGTCGTCCGCGGCGCTACGCGGCTCGACGTCCGGACAGACGACGGCCGGCGTCTCCCGGTGGGCTCCGTCGTCGCCGTGGACGAGGCGGCGGACCTCGCGCTGCTCGAGATCCCAGGCGGTCCGTTTCCGGCGCTGGAGCTCGGAAGCTCGACGACCCTCGAGCCGGGCGCTCGCGTGGTGGTGATGGGCAACCCGCTCGGGCTCGACGCCACCTTCACCGAGGGGATCGTCTCCGCCATTCGGGCGGCAGGCAGCTCCCGCGGCAGCCCGAAGGTGCGACACCTGCAGGTCACAGCACCGATCACGTTCGGGTCGAGTGGCTCACCGGTTCTCGACATGAACGCCCGGGTCGTCGGGGTTGCGACGAGCATCATCGCAGGCGCCGACAACGTCGGGTTCGCCGCACCCGTCGAACGGGTCCTCACGCTGATGGCTGGCTCTGAGAACGATCGTCGACCCGTTCAGCTGCGATCCAAGCTACTGCGCAACGTGGCAATCTCGCTTGCTGTGTTTCTCGCGATCGCTGCAGCGTTCCGCTTCCTGCTGCGGGACTGAGCACCAGGCGACGCGCCCATCCCCCGAGCTTCAGCACAGCGCCGGCCACCTCACGCAGCGCCCGGAACCAGCAGCCGGGTCCGGCGCCCCGACCATCGCACCAACCCGCAGCGGCGAGGCGGACCGACTCTCCTCCCCGGCAGTCCGGACCATCGCGATGACCGGAAAGAAGGCGGCCAGCTGCCAGCCGTTGTCCAGAGGTCGAGACCTTCGCCTCGACCTCTCGGCATCGACCGATGACCGTCCCCTGGTACACTCGATGGATGCCTTCAGACCCCCGTCAAGCCCTGCGGGCATGGCTACCACACGTGATGATGCTCGTGGCCATGCTGCTCATCGTGTGGCTCGCGCTGGTGGTGATCCGGCCTCTCATCGAGCCGATCCTTCTGGCGGCGGCGCTCGCGCTGCTCACCGCCCCCGTGCTGTTCGAGCCGCTCGAACGCTTCGTCGGTCGGATCGCGCCGTTTCTGGACCCGGGGATCCGGCGGAGGATCGCGGGGGGCGTCGCCGCTGCCGTTCTCGTCGCTGCCCTGCTCACTCCTCTGCTCATCGTACTGGTCTCAACTCTCGGGTCCGCCGGGGGGGTGCTGCAGCTTGTGATCGGTATCTTGACAAAGAACCCGGAAAGCATCGAGCAGCTGGTCGAGGTGATCCGCGGTCAGATCGACAAGCTCCATCAGATGTACCCAGCCCTCGGTCTGGAGGACGTCGGTCTTGCCGACCAGATCGGGGAAATGCTCAAAGAAGCGACCGCATTCGGACCGTCGTTGTTCCAGTTCCTGTTTCGCGGCACATCGAGCATCGGTGAGATCGCGCTGGCCTTGATCACCCTCGCATTCTTCGTTGCCGAAGGTCCCGGCCTCGTCCGCCAGTTCCTTCGGGTCTCCCCGCTCTCCGAGGAGCTTGAGCAGCGCCTGATCGCTCGCCACCGTCAGATCGTCGTGCGACTTCTGGTCGACACGGTGGGTACTGCCGTGGTCAAGGGCACTGCGATCGGAGCCATTTCGTGGGGGTGCTTCGCGCTCGCCGGCAAGCCCCTGCCGTTCGTGCTCATCGCCCTGCTCGCGGGCTTCCTCAGTCTCCTGCCAATGGTTGGTCTCGCCGTTGTCTTTCTGCCGCTGGCGGGTCTTCTGTGGGGCACCGGCCATCAGCTGCTTGCGGCGCTCCTCGTGGTCATCTCCCTGACCACCATCATCGGCCTGGATCTGCTCCGCCAACGACTCACCGAGCCGTTGGAGGATCGTGGCGCCTGGATGGGGTTCTTGCTCTTCCTCGGGCTGCTCGGCGGTCTCCTCGGCTTCGGTCTCAAAGGCCTGGTGATCGGGCCGGTCGCCGTGGTTCTCGGCTACAGTCTGGCCACCACATGGCTTCCCGTGTACGGCGTCGGCGTCGAGCAGAGTGACGACTTCGATCCTGCCCCATGAGCCTCACGGCGATCGCAGCCGGTAGACGATCCGCAATCTCGGCCAGCCACCCAGCTGACAGCCCACCGGTGTCTGGATATGCTACCGTTTCAGCAGCGACAGAAACGAGATGCAGTAGCGTTTACTCGAGCCCTTCGGGGCCGTCAAGATGGGAGCCTTATGCGAAAGCTCATCCTGCTCACGGCCACTGGCCGTGACCGGCCGGGAGCCGTGGAGCGTTCAGCGAAGCAGATCGTCGCCGCCGCGCGCGTCCGGAGCGTGTTCGGACTCTGCGTCCACCTCCAGACGGCCCCCGCCGGGGAAGCACCATGGAGCTGATCGTCGCCCACCTCGTCGGAGACTTCTTGCTTCAGAACGAGTGGATGGCAAGCCGAAAGAACAAGGACGGCGGATCGATTCCCTGCCTGGTGCACGTCCTCACGTACATGCTGCCGTTCCTTCTGACCAGCCTCGTCTGGTGGCAGCTCGCGCTGATCGCCATCGAGCACTACGTCCAGGACCGGACCGAGATGACACTATGGTGGATGCGCCACTACAAGCGCGCCAGCCCACAGTGGCGTGAGGGATCGTTGTACGTTGACCAGGCGATCCACCTGGCATGGATCCAGGTCGTGGTCTGGCTCGGGCACGTTCTTCCCGCGATGGGCGGATGACCTCCCGTACGCACGACACTGTACAATCAGGCGATCACAGCAGCGCGGGAGGTGGCGATGCCCCAGGAAACCGCAACCACATTCCACGAGCGTCTCGCCGACATCATCGACCAGATCCACGCCGCCAGCTCGATCTCCGAGATCATCCTGGAGATCACGCCGCGAACGATCGATCTGATCGATGCGGAACGGGTCACGGTGTTCGCTCTCGACAGCCGCAACAACCAGCTGTACAGCCTCTTCAAGGACAAGACCGGCGGTGATGTCCGCGAGGTCCGGGTCGACAGAAGCCCCTCTTCGATCGCCGGCTTCTGCGCCGTCACCCGTTCCACCGTCAGCATCCGTGACGCCTACGACGATGCGGAGCTACAACGCCATCACTCGAAGCTCAAGCTCGACAGACGTTGGGACGAGAAGACGGGTTTCAGAACCCGTCAGGTCCTGGTCACGCCCCTGATCCACGACACGTATCTGATGGGCGTGCTGCAGGTCATTAACAAACGCACTGGCGACACGTTCACGGATGCGGACGCGGACGCAGCACAGAAGATCGCTCGCACCTTGGCCATTGCCTTCTACAACCAGCGAAAAATGCTGCGTGCTCGCAAGCCGAACAAGTTCGGCTACCTCCTCGATAGCGGCCTCCTCACAGAGCAGAAGCTCGAGGAGGCACTGGCCTTCGCACGGATGAACAGCAGGCCGATCGTGGCCGTACTGATCGAGAAGCTCGAGGTCCCGAAAGAAGAGGTGTTGCGGTCCCTCTCCCAGTACTACAACACCGAGTACTTTCTCTATGATGGCGGCCAGCAGATGCCAGCGGAGTTCAAGGAGCGACTGAACTTCGAGTACCTGACCAAGCTCAAGGTCGCGCCGCTCGCACGCAAGGACAACAAGGTTCTGGTGGCGATGGAGGACCCCTCAGACCTCTCGAAGGTCGATCTGATTCGAATCATGCAGCTTTCCAGGGAGTACGAGCACCTCGTCGCGCTGCCCGAGGACATCGAGCGCTACCTGTATGACTCCTACGGTGTGCGGCGGGAGAGCGATACCGCAGCAGACGAGATTCTAGTCGAGCTGAGCTCGGACAGCCCTGCCGGCGAAGGTGCGGTCACCGAGGCGGTGGACGAGTCGGACAGCGCAATCGTCCGCTTCGCCAACCAGCTCATCCGGGACGGCGCCCAGATGGGAGCATCAGACATCCACATCGAGCCGTTCGGCAGGGAGCACCCGACCCGCGTCCGCTTCCGGATCGATGGCGTGTGCCAGGTGTACAAGGAGGTCCCGGCCGAGCAACGAAGAGCGCTGGTCTCTCGCCTGAAGATCATGTCGAACCTGGACATCTCCGAGAAGCGCAAGCCCCAGGACGGGAAGATCCGATTTCGGATCGGCAACCGCCCTCTCGAGCTCAGAGTCGCCACGATCCCGACCTCCACAGGTGATGAGGACGTGGTGATGCGGATTTTGGCAGCGTCCAAACCTCTCACCCTCGAGGAGCTCGGCTTCTCGGACCGCAACCAGAAGGTCTTCGAGAAGCTGGTGGTCAAGCCGTACGGAATCATCCTCTGTGTCGGCCCCACCGGCTCCGGGAAAACCACCACGCTGCACTCGGCGCTCGGCTACATCAACACTCCCGAGCGCAAGATCTGGACCGCAGAGGACCCCGTTGAAATCACCCAGCCCGGCCTTCGCCAGGTCCAGGTCAAACCGAAGATCGGCTTCACCTTCGCCAACGCCATGCGAGCCTTCCTCCGCGCCGATCCAGACGTGATCATGCTCGGCGAGATGCGCGACCACGAGACTGCTGCCATTGGCGTCGAGGCCTCGCTGACAGGACATCTGGTGCTCTCCACGTTGCACACCAACTCCGCTCCGGAAAGTGTGACCCGTCTTCTCGAGATGGATATCGAGCCGTTCAACTTCGCCGACTCGCTGCTCGGAATCCTGGCGCAGCGGCTGGTGCGACGCCTGTGCACGCGCTGCAAGGAGCCGTACGCCCCCACCCGAGAGGAGTTCCAGGAGATGGTCGAGGACTACGGTGGCAGCGAAAGGTTCCTCAACCTGGGGGTCGGCTTCAGCTCCAGTCTGAAGCTCTACCGTCCCCGTGGTTGCGACCATTGCAGCGGCACCGGCTATCGAGGCCGTCTGGCGGTGCACGAGCTCCTCGAGGCCACCGAGAACGTCAAGCGGCTCATCCGCCGTCGCGCCGGTGTCGACGAGATCCGCGATCGTGCGATCGAGGAAGGGATGACGACCCTGATGCAAGACGGCATCTGGAAGGTACTCCGGGGCGACACGGACATGAAGCAGGTTCGGGCAGTCTGCTTGCGATAGCTCTCGAACCTGTGACTCCTGACGTCACACGACGCACACCCGCGACGTTTTGCTAGCATGCGTCGGCGCGGAGGAGTGGATGAGTGCAGCGTCGGAGAGCTCGGTAGCGGAGCAGGAACTGAGGTGGTCCGGCCTCTGGGTGCAGCGGATTCCGGGCCAAGCCGGAGGCGGCACATCGCCAGATCCTCCGGATGGGCAGTGCATGTGGACCGTCTCGCCGCTGCCAACGATCTGTAGACGGGCGAGTGAGAGCCGATGAACGCGTTTGCCGCCGCTTTCGGAGCCACGTTTGCCGCGATCCTGCAGATCCTCCTGATCGTCTTCGCGGCCGGCGTGCTCGTGCGCCTGCGGATCATCACACAGCCACAGATCACGGCGCTGTCCACCACCACGATCAACGTCTTCTTACCCTGTCTGATCGCTGCGACGGTCCTTCACCGGTTCGACCCCGGGGCCATGCGCTTCTGGTGGTTGCTGCCCCTGCTGGGCATCGCCATGTCAGCTGTGGGTCTGCTTCTCGCCGCCATGCTGTTCGCAGGCCGAAAGCGACACGTGTACCCTCTCGCCAGCCTCCAGAATGCAGGCTTCTTGGTCCTGCCGGTGGGACTTGCCCTGTACCCGGACCAGTTCGAGTCGTTCGCCCTGTACTGCTTCCTGTTCATCCTCGGGTTCAACCCCGTCCTGTGGAGCGTCGGCAAGCTGCTGGTAACCGGAAGCTCCGGCGGGTGGCGAGGCCTTGTCACGCCGCCGCTGCTCGCCAACGTCGGTGCGGTCGTTGTCGTGCTGGCCAACGCTCACCAGGTCCTTCCCGCTCCGGTCGTCGATGCGGCTCGGCTTCTTGGCGAAGCCGCTGTCCCGGTCGCGACGTTCGTGCTCGGCGCCGTCCTCGGCTCCATCTCGATACGCGTCCGTGGCATGGTGCTCGATGCCGTGCGCGTGGTCGGGATCAAGCTGCTGATCCTGCCTGCACTCACGATGATCGTCCTGCTTGCCATCGACCTGAACGGATCCGATCCGCTTCTCGCCCGCTTCCTGCTCATCGAGGCAGCTGCAGCTCCTGCCGTCGGGCTCGTGCTGCAAGTCCGCCAGTGGGGTGGTAACGAGCAGGACACCGGCTCTCTCATGCTGCTCTCCTACCTCGCCAGCGCCGTCACCCTCCCCACCTGGTTGGCGGTGTGGGATGTCGTGGTGGGGGGCTGAGCCGACCTCCGGACGGGCAGCTCGGGAGGACCAGCTCGGTTGCGGCCCATGGCCGCGTTGGCGACTCCCACATCTGCATCTTCGAAAAAGCGGCATAATCGCCTTGGACCGGCTGGCCGGGATCCGGGTGTCGGCGCCGGGACCGGCTCCCGGGGCCGTGTCCGGGTCCAAATACCGGAAAGCGGTTCACCGAGCTTCCTGCTTCGGCTGCATCACGTCCACACCCCGGGGCATCCCCCAAGAACCTACCGGGCTGCCCCTCTGCGAGCAAGAACCGACCGAGGTATACTTGGCGCTGATGCTCGAACGATCGCTTCAATGAGAAACTGTCGCAACTCGCTACAGCGAGAGGAGGCACCATGACCAAGAAAGACCAGGAGCAGCACTCCCAGCAGGGGGTGACCCGCCGCGGCTTTCTCGGCTCCGTGGGTGCCGGCGCCGTCGTCGCCGCCACCAGCTCGGCCAGCCAGGCAGCCGCGAAGGAGCTCGAGATCACGGCCCCAGGTGACATGGCCAAGATCACCCTGCGGATCAACGGACGCGTGCACCGCATGCTTGTCGAGACGCGTTGGACCCTGCTGGACGTCCTCCGCGACCGACTCGGGCTCACAGGTACGAAGGCTGGCTGCGCTCGTGGTGAGTGTGGCGCCTGTACGGTGCTCATCGACGATGAGCCGCAGTATGCCTGCTTGACCCTGGCCGTGGAGGCGGAAGGTCACGAGATCACAACCGTCGAAGGTCTCATGAAGGGAGAGCAGCTCGGTGATGTACAGAACGCCTTCGTCGCCGAGGACGCATACCAGTGTGGCTACTGCACTCCGGGTCAGGTTGTGGCGGCTGAAGGCTTGTTGCGCCGCACTCCTGCGCCTTCGCTCGAGCAGATCCGCATCGGCATGAGCGGGAACCTGTGCCGTTGCGGAGCGTATGCGCACATCTTCAAGGCGGTCGACACAGCTGCCAAGCAGCGAGGAGGTGCATGATGGCCGGCGAGCGTGGCTACTGGAACGAGGGGCCCCTCCCTGAAACGCCAACCCCGTCGTCAACACCCCAGCCGTGGAACGAGACGACAATCGTCGGAGACCGTACCCCACGGGTCGATGGCTACGAGCGAGTGTCCGGCTCCGCGGTCTACCCCTCCGACCTCAATCTTCCCGACACACTCTATGGCGCGATTCTACGGTGCCCTCACGCCCACGCCAGGGTCCGCTCCATCGACGTTTCGGCGGCACGCAAGCTGCCTGGCGTGCGCGCTGTGCTGGCGTCGTCCAGCTCCGAGGTCAAAGATCTCACCTGGTCCTACCGCGGCACGACCGTTCCTCTCCTGGACCCGATCTGCCGCCATGAGGGTGAGGCGGTGGCCGCCGTTGCAGCAGAGACCTCCCAGCAGGCTGTTGACGCCCTGCGAGCGATCGCGGTCGACTATGAGGTTCTCCCGTTCGTGGTCGACGAGACACAGGCGCTCGCCGACGACGCCCCGCAGATTCATGAAGGCGGCAACCGCGTCGGCGAGCCGTCACGAAGCGAGCGCGGCGACGTCGCCAAGGGCTTCGAGGAGGCAGACGTCGTCCTGTCGAGGAGCTTCACGACGGCGTGCGAGCTGCATACACCCCTCGAGCGTCACGGCTGCGCAGCCAAGTGGGACGGCGACCGGCTCACCGTCTGGGAGTCCACGCAGGGCGTGTACCGCGTCCAGAGCATGGTCTCAGAGGTGCTCGGCATGCCGCTGGCCAACGTCCGTGTCATTGGCCACTACATGGGTGGCGGCTTCGGCTCCAAGCTCCAGGCCGACAAGTACACCGTGCTGGCGGCCATTCTCGCCAAGGTCACCGCCCGCCCGGTGAAGCTGTTCATCACCCGCGAAGAGTCCTTCCTCTGCGTGGGCAACAGACCGCCTTCGAACCTGACCCTGAAGATCGGCGCCCGCTCTGACGGGACGCTGACCGCGCTCGAGTACACCGCACTCTGCTCGGGCGGCGCCTACCCCGCGGGCGGGACCTCGCTGATCGACTTTCTCATCCGCGACCTCTATACGTGCCCGAATGTCCGTACGGAAGCAACCGACGTGTACATCAACGCAGGCCCCGCGCGTCCGTTCCGTGCCCCCGGCCACCCGGAGTGTGCCTGGGCGCTGGAGCAGATAATGGACGACCTTGCCCGCGAGCTGGATATGGACCCGATCGAGGTTCGGCTCAAGAACCTGCCGACGGTCTCGCAGGCGCGGGGCAATCAGCCGTACACCTCCACGGGTCTCAAGGAGTGTCTCGTGCAGGGTGCGAAGGAGTTCGGCTGGGATGCCGCTCGATCGCAGAGCAAGTCCGACGGCCACCTCCGCCGCGGCGTTGGCGTTGCTGCCTGCGAGTGGGTCGCTGGAGGCGGCGGACCACCATCCACGGTGATCGTCAAGCTGTTCTCCGATGGCAGCGCCAACCTGAACATGGGCGCCTCCGACATCGGCACCGGAACGAAATCGTGGGCGGCCATGATCGTCTCAGAGGAGCTGGGCATCCCGCTCGAGGAGATCCAGATCGAGCACGCCGACACCGGCACGACCCAGTTCGCGACACCATCCGGCGGTTCCAAGACCGTTCCCACAGAGTCGCCCGCCGTGCGCACGGCGGCATGGGAGGTCCGGCGTCAGCTGTTCGAGATCGCCGCAGAGGAGCTCGGCGTCTCTGCCGACGACCTGGAGCTCGAGGATGGCGTCGTCCGTTCACGCTCCAACCCGGACACCAGCAAGCCGGTCCGCCAGCTCGACGGCTTCCGGCGACGCGGGGTCATCCTCGGCGTGGGCTACCGCGGTCCGAACCCTGAGGGCAAGATCGTCAACCCGTTCGCGGCCCAGTTCTGCGAGGTGGAGGTCAACACGCGCACGGGTGAGATCCATGTGCTGCGGTTCGTTGGTGCACATGAGTCTGGCCGGGTCCTCAACCGTCTCACGTTCGACTCGCAGGTGATCGGCGGGATCGCCATGGGCATCGGCTTCGGACTCACCGAGGAGCGGATTCTCGATCGAAAGCAGACAGGCAAGCTGGTGAACCGGAGCTGGCACGATTACAAGCTTCCAACGGCGATGGATGTCCCTGCCGACATCGGCTCGGTCGCCATCGAGCCCGGCGATGACGAGGCCAACCTCACCGGCGCCAAGGGGCTTGGCGAACCGGTCACGATCCCCACCGCAGCCGCGATCGCCAACGCGGTCTACGACGCCATCGGGGTGCGGCTCACCTCGACCCCGATCACCCCGTCGCGTGTCATCGACGCCCTGTCGAACCAGAAGGAGGCGTGAGCATGCTTCCCAGCTTCTCCTACATCCGTCCCGAATCGCTCGATAAGGCACTCTCCAAGCTCGGCGAGGGAGCGCGGGTGCACGCCGGTGGCACCGACCTGGTGGGGTGCCTGCGAGAGCACATCTTGCCAACTGAGTCCGTCGTCAGCATTACAGCACTCGATGACCTGCGCGGCATCCGTGCATCCGGCGATCACCTCGTCATCGGTGCACTGACGACGATCGCGGAGATCGCCGCCCACGACGAAGCTCGCAACCGCTACACAGCGCTGGCTGATGCTGCTGGCGTGGTGGCCAGCCCGCAGCTTCGCAACCAGGGCACGATCGGTGGCAACCTGTGCCAGAAGACCCGCTGTTGGTACTACCGCAACGCGGAGATGGAATGTCTGCGTCGTGACGGCGAGAAGTGCTCTGCCTTTAACGGCGAGAACCACGGTCACGCGATCTTCGGCGGCGACATGTGCTACATGGTCCACCCTTCCGACACTGCTCCGGCACTCGTCGCGCTGGATGCCGCGGTGCGCGTGGCCGGCCCGAAGGGCACGCGGACCATCCCGGTCGCCGAGCTCCACGTCCCGGCTTCGGTCAACCCGCAGCGCGAGACATTCCTCGAGGATGGCGAGATCGTCACCGAGGTACGGATACCGACGCCGCCGAGCGGTCTCACGAGCTCATACCGCAAGGTCCGGTCCCGCGCCGCCTGGGACTTCGCCCTCGTCGGCGTGGCGCTCGCACTGGTTATGGAAGGTGGAACCGTGCGCCGTGCGCGCGTGGTGCTCAGCGGTGTCGCCGCCACGCCATGGCGGAGCGAGACCGCCGAGACAGCACTCACCGGCCAGAAGCTGAGCGCCAATACCATCGCGGCTGCTGCCAAGGCTGCCACCGAGGGCGCCGAGCCGCTGGAGCACAACGCCTACAAGGTCGCGATGCTCGAAGGCCTGGTCAGCGAGCAGCTGGAGAAGCTCGCAGGCTAGGCCGAAAGACACAGGACGCCGGGACACAAGGGGATCACCCAAGAGAGCCCTGAGGCGAACGATCGCTCCGCAGGATTCCACGTCGGAGAATCCTGCGGACGGGACGTCCGCGGTTCTATCGAGCTTTGCCCATCCGCGGACCGCGGACCTCTGGTCCGCATCGGGCCTCGCTGCAAGCCCAATGCTGCGGACGGGATGTCCGCGGTCCTATCGGCAGAGCGATGGCCAGCGGGATATCCGCACTCCTCTCGCACGCTGAACGGTGCGCGACTGCCGTGCTCATGCTCTCTCAGGAAGCGGTGGCTTCTCGTCTACATCGGGCGCGACGGTGCACTGCGAACCTTATCCACTGCATCCTCTGCACTCTCTGCGGCCTCAGCGGCACGCTCCTGGATCGGGTAGGATCGGAGTCCGGCGCTTCAGTGCCGGTAAGGAGGAACCGTGACCGACCGCGTCATCGACACGCTTCGCGAGCACCGTCATGAGCACATCGACGAGCTGTTCGAGCTCCTGAACATCCCCAGCATCAGCCCCGGCAAGCCACACCCGGAAGCGATCACGCAGGCGACGAGCTGGCTGGAAGCTCGACTGCGGCGAGCGGGACTCCGCGAGGTGGAGCAGCTGACGGTCGGCGACGGCAGCCCGGTGGTCTGGGCACGTCACCGGGTGGACGATGACCTCCCCACGGTGCTCCTGTACGGCCACTACGACGTCATGCCAGTCGACCCGATCGGTGAGTGGGTCAGCCCACCGTTCGAGCCAGAGGTCCGCGACGGACAGATCTTCGGCCGCGGCACTGCCGACGACAAGGGTCAGATGCTGATGCACATCCACGCCGTGGAGGCGTGGCTCGCTTCTGGAGATCTCCCGGTCAACGTCATCTTCGCCATCGAGGGCGAGGAGGAGGAGGGCTCCGACACCCTGGAGCAGCTGCTCCACCATCAGCGCGAGCGGTTCACCGCCGACGTCGCCGTCATCTCCGACTCGCCGTTCTTCGCCGCCGACGTGCCATCGGTCTGCTACGGGCTCCGCGGCATCGCCGTCGTGGAGCTACGGGTGGACGGCCCCTCCTCGGACCTCCACTCAGGCAACTTCGGTGGTGCGGTCGCCAACCCCGCCGAGCAGCTCGCTCGCATGCTCGCCTCGCTGAAGGACCGCGACGGCCGGATCACGGTTCCCGGCTTCTACGACAACGTCGCCGAGCTGAGCGATGCAGAGCGAGCAGCGTTCGCAGACCTTCCTCACGACGATGGCGAGCTCTGCTCGAGCCTCGGCGTGCCCGAACCGGCTGGCGAGGCGGGCTTCACCACCCTCGAGCGTATCTGGGCTCGCCCCACTCTGGAGGTCAACGGGATCGGCGGTGGATTCCAGGGGGCTGGCTCGAAGACCATCGTTCCATCGACCGCGTTCGCCAAGCTGTCCATGCGCCTCGTCCCCAATCAGCATCCGGATCGGATCGTCCACCTGGTAGCGGAGCATCTGCGCAGCATAGCGCCGCACGGCGTCCGGGTGACCGTCACCGAGGGACACACGGGCTCACCGTTTCTCACACCGTTCGACCACCCGGCAATGGCTGCGGGCCAGCGCGCCATGGAGCGCGCCTTCGGTCGACGCGCAGTGTTCATCCGCGACGGCGCCTCGATCCCAATCGTCAACTCGATCCATCAGGCCGTGGGCGCCACCTGCCTGCTCCTCGGAGTCGACACGCCAGAAGGTCGAATCCACGCTCCAAACGAACGTCTTCCGGTCGACCACTTCCACAACGGTGCGGAGATGATCGCGCACGTGCTCGCCGAGCTGGCCGACGTCCACTCACCGGGCTGATGTGCGACGACCAGCACGAGCGCGACGGCAGCCCGAATCGACCAGGCAGCGACGTGCGAGCTGGCACGTCTCTCGTTGACCGCGCCTCGGGACCGAAACGGTTCACCATCTGCGCGAGCGGCAGTCTCGGCGACCTGTACCCGTTCCTCGGCCTCGCCGTGGAGCTGCGTAGCCACGGCCATCACGTACACATCGCGACCAACCGTTTCCACCTCGAGCTGGTGCACAGCCTCGGCTTCGAGTGCTCTGACTTCCCACCGCACCTCGACCCGAGCGAGGATCTGGCGCTCGTTGCCGCCGCGATGCACCCGGCACGGGGCTCGGAGGTGATCCTGCGACGGTTCGTGTTTCCGTACGTCGAGGCATGCCTGGAGGCCCTCCTGCCCCACGCCCGCCGCAGCGACTGCATCGTCAGCTCGATCCTGTGTGTCGCAGCACCCCTCGCAGCCCATCTGTGCAACGTTGCATGGGTCAGCGGCCTGCTGTCGCCGATGCTGCTGTGGTCTGCGCACGAACCGCCGGTTCTGCCCGCGACCTGCCGAATCGGTCGGCAGAGATGGCTCGGTCCAACGTTCCACCGGTTCGTGCTGTCGCTCGCCTTATGGATCAGCCGGCGCTGGTGCCGACCCTACGACACGCTCCGCCGCCAGCTCGGCATGATCACAACCGGCAACCCGCTCAAGGAGGGGCTGATCAGCCACCCGCTGACCCTTGCTCTGTGGTCACCTCTGTTCGGCGCACCCCAGCCGGACTGGCCCGCTTCCGTGCTGCCGACCGGCTTCATGTACTACGAACCAGAGCCCGAAACGCCACTCGATCCCCAGCTGGAAGGCTTCCTCGCAGCGGGTGAGCCACCTGTGCTGATCACCTTCGGTTCGGCAGCGATCTACCTCGCCGCTGAGCGGCTCGAGGCGATGCTCGATGGCGCCCGCACCCTCGGTGAACGGTGTCTGTTTGTTCTCAACGAGGAGCTGCTGCAACGGTTCGGCCACCACGCCAGCGAGACGATCCACCTGACCCCCGCAGCGCCCTACGCTCACGTGATGCCACGGTGCCGCGGCGTCGTACATCCGGGCGGCATCGGCACCACTGCAGAGGCCCTCCGAGCCGGGGCCCCACAGCTCGTCGTCCCGTGGGCCCACGATCAGTTCGACAACGCGGAACGCGTCCGCCGTCTCGGCTGCGGCGCGGTTCTCCGCGGCCGCCGTGTGGGCGCTCGACGGTTTGCCACAGCGCTCACCGAAGCTCTCGACCAGCCGAACCTTCGCACACGGTGTCAGGAGATTGCCTCGTCACTCCGCGAAGAAGACGGTCCGAGCGCAGCAGTCCATGCCCTCGAGCAGCGACTCGCTCACCACGAGAAGCTCTGCTGAGTCGCCGCCTCCTGGACCGACGGTACCCCCTCCAAAGACAGAAGCTCCACCTTCCGCCAGAGTCCACCGCCGTAGCCGATCAGACGACCGTCCCGACCGATGGCTCGATGACACGGCACCACCACCGCGATCGGGTTGGCGCCGTTCGCCCGCCCCACCGCCCGCACCGCCCGAGGGCGTCCAATCTCGCGCGCGAGCTCGCCGTACGATACCGTCGCTCCGTACGGAACCTCTCGAAGGCGCTGCCACACCAACCGCTGGAACTCGGTGCCGAGCAGGTGAACGGGCACCGAGAGCTCCTGCAGGGTACCGGCGAAGTACGCCTCGAGCTCATGAGCTGTCTGGTCCAACACCGCCGACGACCCCATACCGACCTGACACCCTGTGCGCCGCTGCCACTGCGCGCACACCAGCCGCTCATCACCGGAGTCGACGAACTCCAAGAACAGCAATCCAGACACCGTCGCACCCGCGACCATCGAGCCAAGCGGCGTCGCCATCTTGCGGGCACACACCCGGACCGGACCGTCCTGTGTTGCTGTCGCTCCCTCAGCATCCATGAGGGCAGTATCTCCGAACGCCCGCGTCTGCGCCAGCAGGATCGAGACGGCCGCTGCCCGCCATCGGCGACGGCGGGCAGCGGCAGCTCGAGATGCTCTGACGTGAGACTCGTCAGCTATGACCACCGCCACGGCGCACGCCGGACATTCGACCCTCCGCATTCCGTTCGAGGCCACTCGAGGTGTTGTTGATGAAATCGATCAGCTCTGCCCAGCCCCTGAGAACCTCGTCAGTGGCGCCGTCGAGCACCGCCTGCTCTGCCTCTTCCAGGACCTCACCGATGGTCATGGAGGGATCCATGTCGTCGGGAGCCGGCTCGTCTCCGCCTGGCAACACTCCCAGTGTCAGCTCTGAATCGAGTCGCTCGCTGGCCACGTTGAGCCACAGCGTCAGGAGGTGGCGTGCCAGGCGATCCGCTGCATTCTCGGCCTCACTCGGGAAGCAGAGCAGGTCGCGCGCCGCCTCGATCGTCGACAAATCCCAGATCTCGGAGAACACCGCCGACGACTCGTCGATATCGCCGATCCACTCCTCGACCTCATCCACGCTGAGCTTCGCGTTGTGTCGGCCTTCGAGCGCGAAACGGATATGGTTGCACCAGAATCCGGGACCACGAGCCGCGCCGCTCACGTCGCCCACGGCAACGGTGAGCTCTGAACAGAACGGCTCATCGAGCTCGGCAGCGGTAACGCATGCCTCGTTCTCAACCCGGCTGCCCTCGGCTGCCGGCTCGTCGAACAGCGCCGTGAGGGTGACAGTCAGCGCCTCGCCTCCAGTGACAGCGCCGATGGACCACAGCACCTCGCCCTCGGTCTGGGACGTGGCTGCAGGATCGGTCGATACGACCGTGAACGCTGGCAGGTCACCGTCCTCGGTCTCCACGACCGGGATCGAGTCGATGATCTCGACCTCGCTCAGATCGCAGCCGTCAGGACTGGCGACCGTTATCACGTAGTCGAGCTCATCACCCAGATCGACGCCGGTGGCGCCGGCGCTCTTGGAGACTTCGATCTCTGCGCAGTCCGGCTCCTCGCCGTCGCCGCCACCCGCGCGAGCAGGAACGCCTGCAGCGGTCCGGGTTGGACGACAGCGGAGAACGCAAACCCGGCGCCAAGGATCAGCGCGGCGATCACGACACCACACTCCCAGGCTGCAGCGATGGAGCTGTGGTGTCGTACCCACCTTCAGCCAGGTGATTGTCGCGTGGAACGCGCCTCACAGCACAACGACTCCGCACAGAATCGCAACCGCCAGGAACACGATCCACGACAGATGCCGGCACCGGGTCGCCACCAATGCGTAGATCGCACTCACGAGAAACGTCGCAGCGATCGTCAACACCACACCAGGAGCAGCTCTGTCGCCGGTGTCCGCTGTCGCAATCGCCATCAAGGTCCCCGCGATTCCAAGCCATGCGATGGACGTCAGGTGCCACGCGAATCGGATGGTATGCCGGGTGAATGTCTGCGCACCGAAGAGCCTCGGCAGATCGCTCCGCCGAAGCAACCGGATGACGATGTACCGCTCGCCAAGCCACGAGTGCGCGATGGCCACGAGCACGATCAAACCGGCGGCGGTGATGAGTAGCGGCTCCATCAGACCTCCGCCCTCAGAGTACGCCGGACAGCAGCTCGAATCCATCGCCACCGATGCTGACGTGTCAAGTCCTGAAGAGAAGCTG